>JACMPP010000016.1 GCA_014377445.1 Oligoflexus sp. | reverse complement strand
TGTATGTTTTCGTGTGTCAGTTTTAATTCGCGTTAGCGAGGTGAGAGTAGCTCCATACGAGTACACTCGACACAACACTTAAGTTTTTACCCACGCTATGCTTAGTGCGTGGAACCCATACTTAACTTTTCAAAGAACAGGGTGTATATTGCATGGCAAATAAGTCTATCGCAACGGACATTAGCGGCGGTCTTCCCTCGCGGGAAACCTTAGCCGATCGCCTTGACCTCCCCCTAAAGGAAGAGGGTTGCGGCGATCACGGCTCAATTAACCCAAAAATTCCTTAAATAAAAAGAGGCCGACCCCAAACGGACGGCCTCTCATTGTATCTATCGCATTTTAGGAAAGGGACAGATCCTTGTTCGACTTGCGCAGGAACGAAGGAATGTCAAGGTCATCGTCTTCACCCTGAGTGGGTGATTTGCTGAGTTGTTCAGCTATCTTAAGAGCTTCGTCGATCTTTCGGTCCATCTCGTCACTGGCGCTGTTGTTGCCCGCGAAATGGTGGTCGACTTTAGCTGCGTGCTGAGGGGCGATGGCAGCAAGATCTTCGTCATCATGAAGGCTTGGAGTCGTGGTGGCGCCGATACGTTCACGATTGGGAGAAAGATCCTGGGCCAGGTGGCTCGGCGCATGTTGAACTGTGGCTTGATAAGCAGGAGGCTGAGGCGCTGCCTGTTGGCCAATTCCATTCATAGTGAGTTTCGCAAGGTTTTCCTCAAAACCGGTGCGATCTTCACGGTAGGGCATAGGAGCCGATGCTACTTCCGTGCGAAAGCTTCGCTCGGTATTTGCATGGGGGCGCATCGTTTGGGGTGGATAGGGAGGCTTCGCCGTGACGATAGGACGTTTGTTTTTGTAGCCAAGGGCACTGGCCTGGCGCGCGTCACGATCAAGGCTTGGAAAGCCGGTTGCGATAACGGTTACGCGAATCTGGTCGCCCACGCTTTCATCGATCACGGTACCGAAGATGATGTTGGCATCTTCATGAGCCGCTTCCTGGATGAGCGAGCAGGCTTCGTGAACTTCCCGGATACCGAGAGTTTCGCTGGCGGTGATGTTGATGAGGATGCCCGTCGCACCTTCGATGCTCACATCTTCTAGGAGAGGCGAGGAAATCGCGCGCTGAGCGGCTTCCTTCGCACGGTTTGGACCTTCGCCCACACCAATCCCCATAAGGGCTTGGCCCATGCAGGACATGACGGTTTTCACATCCGCAAAGTCAACGTTGAGGTTACCCGGGACGTTGATGATGTCGGAGATGCCCTTGACGGCATTGACGAGGACGTTATCCGCCATGCGGAACGCATCGATCATGCTCAGTTCAGGACTCGCGACTTCGAGCAGTCTTTGGTTTGGAATCGTGATGAGAGTATCAACACACTCTTCGAGGCGGCGAATACCTTCTTCCGCATACTTCAAGCGGCGTTTGCCTTCGAAGCTGAACGGTTTAGTAACGACAGCAACGGTAAGAGCACCTTGCTCGCGGGCGATTTGAGCTGCAATCGCCGCTCCGCCTGTTCCTGTTCCACCGCCCATACCCGCCGTGATGAAGACCATGTTGGAGCCCTGGATGGCTTCCGAAATTGCATGGCGATCTTCGAGCATGGCGTCACGGCCGATATCGGGATCCGCTCCAGCGCCTAGGCCGCGAGTCAGTTCTTTACCAATTTGAATTTTACGTTCTGCTAGGGAGAAGCGAAGCGATTGAACATCGGTGTTGGCGGTGATGAATTCAACACCTTCAATACCAGTTCGAATCATTGTGTTGACCGCATTGCCACCGCCACCGCCGATGCCGATGACTTTGATTTTTGCACCTGGAGGAACGAGGTTTTCTGAGTCTGACATAGTTCTGCTCCTTCGCAACGGAAAACTTGAGGCGTAACAAAGCGCAGTAAGCCGCGATAAGCTTGACGAAATTTCGAAAAGCTCACGAGTTTTGCGCGTTGGCCGCAGGATGGGTTGCTGAAAATGACGATAGGACTATACTTAGTATAAGAATGAAGGGCGCTGGCTGTCAAATATTTGACTCGGCTTTAGGAAAGTTCTCGAATCCAATTCACAAAATGATCGAGATAACGTCGTGACCAGGAACCCTCGTGCTGGCGCTGGCTATAGAAGCGTCCCAATTCGAGGTTAAGTAGACCTAGAGCGGTGGCGTGTCGGGAATTTACCTGTTCCGGGCTGTGAGTCACAGCCGTCAGTTGCGGGACGCGTGTGCTGACTTTTACTTTGAAACGATCGGCCATGAAGCTGTCGATTTCCTGAACCTGAGAGCCGCCGCCTGTTAGAAGGATACCGGCCCCGAGAAGACCACGGTAGTCTTTGAGTTCGTTGGCGAGATGTGCACCAAGCTCGTGAATACGAGAGCCTAGGATCACAAAAACGCGTTTCGTCATTGGATCGAGAGGCACCGAGGGATCGGCCTGGTGTTTGAGATAAGCCAAACCAAAGTGATGCTTCACTTTCTCAGCTTCGGCAAAGCTCAAATTCAGGCCGACGGCGAGATCCTTCGTCATCATCGACCCAGCGATGTTGATAGTGAAGGCGTTCACGGGTTTGCCGCTCTGAAAGATAATACCGTCGGTCGTTCCACCGCCGATATCCGCAACAGCAATACCGAGTTGTTTTGCTTCATCGTCAACCGACACGCTGGCCGAGGCGAATGGCTCGGAATAGAGACGGGTGACTTCCAGTCCATTGCTGTTACAGATGCGGATGAGATCCTTGAGATAATCTTTGTCCGAATCGATCACGAAGAAGCGACCGGTAAGCTGAGAACCGGTAAATCCCAGGGGATTATCGATTTCCTCACGATGGTCGATCTTGTAGCCCACGGGCACACAGTGAAGAATTTCGCGAAAGGGATTTTCCTCTTTGGCTTCGACTTCCTCGATCATGCGCTGAATATGTCGGTGCTGGCAGTTCTGACGATTGAGGGGGGCCGAGTGAGAGGCCATGTACCCGCGAAGATGTGACCCAGCAACGCCCACGACGACTTTGTCGATCGTGGTGTTGAGCTGTTTTTCAGCTTTTTCGATGAGTTCGCCCAGGCAGCGTTCCGCGCGTGAAATATCAGCGACCATACCGCGGTGCATACCGTCAGCAGGAATATCGACAAGCTCAAGGCGGGGTTTTTCACCGTGCCACATGAGGGCTGCTAAGCAAAACTTTGTTGTCCCTAAATCGAGGGCAAAAAGGTTTTTTGGATGCACGACTCGTCCTTAAATCTTAGAGTACGGTTTCTTTGACAAAGGCCTTACCTTTATAATCCAGCTCTATGGTCGCTGAACTCAGACCGCGATCCTTTAAACTCTCGATGATTTTCTCTAGCTTCAGGTACTTCGCGTCGAAGGGATGAAAGCCGAGAATGATACGATAATTAGGCTCGAGCATTTCTGCACTTAAGCCGCGGAACTCGTCAAATGTAAGGGATCTATATTGGATATTGTAGCGCGATGCTTCTTGAATTGCGAGTAGCGCCTCATCAACAATCCTCTGATTGGCCGCACTTAGTACAAATGTATCATTCTCGCTCTTGGTGAAAGGCGAGCTCTTGTAGAGGCCGTGAAGGACAGGCAGGTTGCCGGCTTTAGCTGTGGTCATGCCGCCGAAGACGATGCCATCATCGGTCACAAATCGCATTTTATCGAGGTCGGCGACAAGTTTTGGAGTGAAAGTTTCTGTCGCGATTGCGATACGATCCGGGGCGGTCTGGATCAACTGGATTGACCTGAGACCCATCGTTCGATAGAGGTCTTTGGAAAAGCCGGCAAGTTCCTTAGGACGGATCTTCCCGAGGGCCCGGTAGCGCTGAAGAATAGCGGCCTGTTCGGGCTCACTGAGGCCACGAATCGCCTGGAGCTGAGGGCGTTCATCAAAAGCAAAGAGTGGGGTCTCGCTCAGATAGCTGTAGGTTTTGTAGAGGAAAAATCCGAGGCCCAGGGATCCCAGACCGATGACTATAAATTTTTTAGAGGACAGGAAGGAGAAGGACCAGCGCTTTTTAGGCTTTTGGCTTGAGAGGAGGCTTTTTTTCCGTTTCTGGCCCATGCAAGAATTCCTTCCACTCTTGACTGAGGCGCCACACATCACCGGCGCCGATCGTAATGAGAACCGTTGGAAGCTGCTGAAGATAATGAGAATAGGGGCTTAGACGAGTTTTGAGGACTTCAGTTGCATACATCGATGCTTTGACCTGGCTCGCCTCAGAAATATCTTGGGCCACCCGAGTCGGTGAGAAGTCTTTCGTACTCGTCTCTCCTGCTGCATAAACAGGTAGGACAAATACTTCGTCAGCCGCTCCAAATGATTGCATGAATTCATTATACATAGTTTCAAGACGCGAGTATCTGTGAGGTTGGAAGATAACGAGGATTCTTTCGGTCGGGAAAGCGCTCCGGGCACCTTCAATACACGAACGGATTTTACCGGGATTATGAGCATAATCATCGTAGATTTTCACGCCCTTGTGTTCGGCCATCAAAGAGAAGCGGCGCGCGACTCCCGGGTAGTGACTGAGCGCCCGGGCAGCCTGGGTGAGATCGAGGGCAAGGGCATGGGCGACGGAGAGACAGCAGAGGATGTTCTGAAAGTTGTGTTTACCAACGAGTGCCGCTTCGCCCTTGATAAGCGTTTTGTTGACAACGGCTTCGTACGATACAGTGCGGCCGAGACTTTTGAAGCGGGTGCCCCGTACCTCGCTCCCAATCCGGGTTCCAAAGGCGAGCTTGTCACCGGAAAAGGAAGTCATGAGCTCGCGAACAATGGCGTTGTCCCAGCCTACGATCGCCGTTCCATCTTTGTCGGTCTTATGAAGGAAAGCTAAGAACGCGGTCTTTAAGCCTTCGATATCGCCATAATAATCTAGGTGATCCAAGTCTATATTCGTGATGATGCTGAGATAGGGATCATACTTCAGGAAGCTGCCATCGGACTCATCACATTCGGCCACGAAATACTCACCAGACCCTACGAAAGACGCTTGTTCGAGACCGACGAGTTCACCGCCGATGGCCGCGCTTGGATCGACGCCCAAGGCATGTAGCATGTACGCAAGCATCGCGGTGGTGGAGGTTTTGCCATGAGTTCCGCTGACACAAATCGCCTTCTTGCCTTCCATCAAAAGCTTCAGGAGATCGGAACGATGGAGGATGGGATAGCCTTGATCCTGAGCGGCTTTGAGTTCGGGGTTGTCCCCTTTAACGGCGCTCGAGATGATGATGGTACAGGGTTTGGGGGGAAGGTTAGACGGACTGTGGCCGATCGTAACTTTGATACCTTCGGCCAAAAGCCTTTCCACATTCATGGAGCGACTTTGGTCGGAGCCAGTGACTTCGTAAGACTGTTTGTGGGCGATCTCTGCGAGGGGCCGCATGCCGGTCCCACCGATTCCAATTAGATGCATCTTACGAAGGACTTGTTCTGCCATGTGTTGTATCCGGACTAATCGCAAGCCTCGCCAGTAAACCGATCATCAGCAAATAGCTAACGAGTGAACTAGAACCAAAGCTCACAAACGGTAAAGACATGCCTTTTGTTGGGAAAAGTCCCATTGCGACTCCCATATTTACGATAGCCTGTATGGAAATTAAAGCGCTTAGTCCGAGAGCTAAAAACTTTTTGTAGGGATCAGTTTGTAAGCTAGTGATCTTCATGCCTAACCAGGTCATATATGCGAAACAAGCAATAACGAAAAACACACCAATAAGGCCGGCTTCTTCGCCAATTACGGAAAGTATAAAGTCCGTGTGGGCTTCGGGGAGAAAAAAGAGCTTCTGTCGTGACTCGCCAAAGCCAGCCCCTAAAACGCCGCCATTATGGAAGCCCAGATAGCTTTGAACGATTTGAAATCCGCTGGTCTGCACATTCTCCCAAGGATTCAGGAAGCCAAGGATACGGGCGCGTCGATAGGCGGAAGTGGCTACGAGGACTGCGGCTCCCGCCACGCCTATCGTTCCAGCTATGAGAATGTATCGAATGGGAAGGCCTGCGACGAAGAGCATGACCAAAGCGATCGAGGTGTAGACGACAGTGGAGCCAAAGTCGGGTTGTTTCATGAGGAGAACGCCGATCACGGCGAGCACCAGGATATTCGGCAGTATCGCCTTAGGATCTTTATCGATCCGTGATTGAGGGCGACTCATACTCTTGGCGAGAAAAAGGATCCAGGCAAGCTTGCCGATCTCGGAGGGTTGAAAGGTAAAGAAGCCGAGTTTAATCCAGCGGGACGCACCCTTAGCTTCGTGTTGAAGGCCGGGAACGAGGGTCAGGGCCAGAAGAAAGATCGTGCCCACGATGAAGGGGAGAGTAATCTTTTCGATCCAGGAAAAAGGAATCCACTGCATCGCGAGGATCGCGAGAAAACCGATCGCTCCAAACAACGCCTGCTTGCGAACAAAGAAGAGCGAATCCTTGAATTTGATTTCGGCGGGAATGCTCGATGAAGTGTAGATCACGAGAAGGCCAAGACCCACCAGCATCAGCACAGTAAAAATAAGGGCATTCCGATAAAAGCGTCCCCGTGCGATTGGTCCCACGCGCGACTCCTCGTTTCAATTCTTTTGAGCTTTGAATGACTCTCAACAGGTTACACGAGATTAGGAATTTTTGGGATCGAGAAGAGGTGCCAAAGTTGTATTAAAGAACTGGCCACGTTCTTCGAAATTATTGAATTCATCAAAGCTGGCATTGGCAGGCGAGAAAACCAGTGGAGCTTCGATCGATTGAAGCAGGGCGGGCAAAGCTCCGAGAGCGGCCTTAAGACTGGGATAGGTGGTGGGCGAGAGATCCGCGAGGTCTCTGTTGATCTGAGGTGCCGAGGCACCAAAGCTTATCAGTTTCAAGATCTTCTGACTTTGGGAGAGCAGGGGGGCATAGCTTTCTCCCTTGGATGCGCCCCCGAGTAGCAAAACACAGGGTTTTGTCAGGCTTTGCAAGGCGATTTCTGTCGATTCGACGTTCGTCGATTTACTGTCGTTATAGACGGGCTGACCCTTGATGGTCCCTATGTTTTGAAAGCGATAAGGGAGCCAGGTGAAATTGAGAAGACTTGGCAAAGGGTCAACATTCGGCGCGAGAAAATGAGACGCGACGAGCGCGGCTGCAACATTTAGCTGATTGTGAATCTCCAGAGGCATAGGGAATTTTGAGGGCGAAGCCAGCAATTCCGAGCGAACTGTCTGCAGTTTGCTGTCGATATGAACGGCAATCGATTGACCGAAAGGAAAGAGTTGTTCATCGTCGATTAAAATTTGAGCGATCTTTGCGCGAGGCGGAGGCGCTACAAATTTCTGGGCGAACTCGAGGATTTTTCGGGGCAGCACGACGAGTCCATCACAGGCCTCAATCAGCTTCCACTTCGCGAGAAAATAAGCCTCAAGTGTGCCGTGACGTTCCATGTGGTCAGGCGCAAAAGACATAAAGAGCGAGACACGATTATTGATGCGTGCCGAGTAATCGAGTTGATAGGACGAGAGTTCAAGAACGAAAGCTTCTGGGACTTTTCCAGAGGCCAGGATAAGACTGGGCGCAATACCGATATTCCCCGAAGCTTCGGCGTCCACTCCCGAAGCCTTCAGAAAGTGTGCAAGTAGCAGCGTGCTGGTCGATTTTCCGTTGGTTCCGGTGACACCGACAACGGTACCGTCGAAGCGTTCCAGCGCAACATCGATCTCGCTGAGAATAGGAATTTTGCGTGCCCGGGCTTCAAGAAGCAGGGGGATCCTGGGTGAGAGGCCTGGACTGACGACGATGCGATCGATGCCATCGAGTAGATCGATGCCTTGGGGGCCAATGACAACAAGGGCCCCAGAGCTTCTGATGTCAGCTAAGGAACCCGGGAATTTTTCTTCAATGTCGGAGATAGTGACCGAATGACCATCGCGAAGGAGCAATCGAGTGGCTCCAAGAGCCGAGCGTCCTGCTCCAACAATGAGATAACGGTCCATATCGAGAAGTCCTTCTTATTATCAGCGGAGTTTGAGACTCATGAGGCCGATAATAGCGAGGATAGCTGAAATGATCCAGAAACGAATCACAACACGGGGCTCAGGCCATCCTTTGAGTTCAAAGTGATGGTGGATCGGCGCCATGCGGAAAATTCGCTTGCCACGAAGTTTAAAGGACCCCACCTGTAAAATTACGGAGAGAGCTTCCACGACGAAAACTGCGCCGACGATAACCAGGAGAAATTCATTCTTGGTAAAGACCGCGATCGCGCCCAGAGCACCACCCAAAGGCAGGGATCCGACATCACCCATGAAGACCTGGGCCGGAAAGGTGTTGTACCAGAGAAAGGCCATACCTGCGCCGACCAGAGCCGCGCAAAAGATCGCCAGTTCACCCGTGTCGCGGAGGTAGTGAAGCTGAAGATATTCCGCAAATTTCGAGTTGCCGCCGACATAAGAAAGAATAAGGAAGGTCCCGGCTGTTGTCATGATGGGGCCGATCGCCAAGCCGTCCAGACCATCAGTGAGATTCACCGCGTTGCTTGCGCCAACAATAACGAAGACAGCGAAAGGAACATAGAGCCAGCCGACATCGAAGATCAGCTCTTTAAAGAAGGGAACGTGGATCTCTGAATTTTGGTAGATCAGGTAATGAACGCTGCAAACGGCTGTGGCAATCAGAAATTCCAATGCCAGGCGTGCTTTGCCGGAAAAACCTTTCGTGTTCTTCTTGGTGACCTTGAGATAGTCATCCCAAAAACCAATCGCCCCGTAGCCCAGGACGATCGTGAGGACGAGCCAAAGATGGGGATTGTACCAGTCCATCCAGAGCAGGACGGGGATGATGGCGGCTGTAAGAATAAGCACGCCGCCCATAGTTGGGGTACCGGATTTGGAAAAGTGCGACTGGGGGCCGTCATTTCGAACTTGCTGGCCCACGCGCAGGCTCTTGAGCTTGGTAATGAACCAGGGCGCAGAGAATATGCCGATAGCCAAAGCTGTCAGCATCGCGGCCATCGCCCGAAAGGTGATGTAGCGAATAACGTTGAGGCCGCTCATGTTCTCGGCGATCAAATGCAGTAGATTGTAGATCAATGTGGTCCTGCCTTATGTTGCCAGCAGCGTATCGATGATTTTGAATAATTTTAAACCATTTGAAGCTTTTACGTAAAGGAGATCGCCGCGTCCTACAATGCTTTTAAGCTTGGGTAGAACTTCGTCCACGCTTGCGTAGTGTTCGAGCTGTTCCCGGCTCAACCCCTCCTGAAAGGCTGCTTCATGCATCCATTGACTGCTTTCGCCGACAGTGACGAGGAGTTCGGGCTTGATATCTTTAGCACAGTAACTGCCGATTTCGCGATGGGCGTGTTCGGTTTCCTCCCCAAGTTCGCGCATATCGCCGAGGATGAGGACCTTTCGCTGTTTGGGAAATGCTTTGCGCAAGGTCCCAAGGCCGGCATGCATACTCTGAGGATTGGCATTGTAAGCGTCATCGATCAAAGTGTAGGTGGGCAGACGATGAACCTGAAAACGACCTTTGATGCCGTTATAGCTTTTTAGACCGTCGATGCAGGCATCGATCGGCAGATTAAGGCTCAGAGCGATGCTGAGGACACAGGCGACGTTGAGGCCATAGACTTCATGGAAGTAAGGGAGAACGAAGCTTTTCGCCTCACCTTTGATCATGAGCTGGATCTGCAATTGGCCCTGATCATCGCAGCTATCGCTGACAATACGCACATCAGCTTCGGGATGGCGGCCGAAACTCAGGCTTTTTTTCGCTTTGTTTTGCATCGCGGCATGAATGCGCTCGTCGTCTCGAAAATAGACGGATGAATCAGCGTCGGCGATTTCCATTTTTGCCGCGAGAATCTGTTCCCGGCTTCCAAATTCACCAACGTGGGCACTGCCAACATTGATCAAAACGCCCACGTTTTGCCGTACGATATTCGTTAGAAAGGCGATATCGCCTTTGTGGCGAGCACCCATTTCGATCGCGGCAAATTTGTGCTCTGATTTCAACTGGAGAAGAGTGAGAGGAACTCCCAGTTCATTATTGAGACTGCCTGCCGTCTTCAGCGTCAGCGCCAGGCTTTTAAGCATCTCGGCACAAAGCTCTTTGACGCTGGTTTTCCCGCTCGATCCGGTGATGCCGATGACTTTGCAACTGGGATGCTGGGCGCGCCACCACTGGGCGAGATCTTGAATGGCTTTGAATGTGTCGTCGACGGCAATGCCACGCGCTAAGTACTGCGGTTTGAATTTTGAGGCGTGACTTCGGGCATACAGAAATCCATCGGCACCCAGCTCACAGGCCTTATCTATAAAGTCGTGCCCATCGTGGTTTTCGCCGATGATAGGGACGAACCACCAGCCGGGGCCGGCTTTGCGACTATCGGTTTGAATCAGGGCCGGGAGTGACTCTGGCACCTTTAGATTTTTCGTGTCCCAACCGTGGCTGCTTATGAATGAAGCAATCATACATTTTCCCCCTGAGCACTGACTTCACTAATTAGCGGACTTTTTTACGGGATTTGTGGTGCCTTTAGCAAGGACGTCTTTGGGAACGACCTTGTCCGGGGCGACGTTGAGATAGCGAAGAGTCTCTTCGGCAACCTCTTTGAAGATAGGTGCAGCCCACTTTCCGCCATAACCCTTGCCAACGCTCGGTTCGTCGACCACCACATAAATAACGAGATGGGGATCGGTCGCGGGAGCGAAACCAATGAAACCGGCCACGCGTAAAGTCGGCGAGTAGGAATGGGTCGTTATATCGAATTTTTGGGAGGTTCCGGTTTTTCCTGCCGTTGTATACTCTTCGACTTTCGCCGCAGAACCTGTGCCTTCATCAACGGTTTTTTGCAGAATTCCCCTGATTTTGAAGGCGGCTTCAGGTGAATACACGCGGCGTAGGATTTCTGATGAACCCGCCTCAAGCATGCCGCCTTCCGCCGATTCGATGTGATCGATCAGGTAAGGCTTCATCAATGTCCCGCCGTTGGCAATGGCGCCATAAGCCTGCACCATTTCCATCGCTGTGACCGCGATACCCTGGCCAAAAGCCAAGTTTGCAAAGCGCGAAGGAGCCCATTTTTCCCAGCGGGAAAGTCGGCCGCGACTTTGGCCGGAGATGCCGAGAAGGTTTTCGCTTTTGGTGAATCCTAGGTCCATGTAGGAATTATAGAGACGCTCGGGTCCCAAGCGACGCACGATCTGATAGGTGCCTATGTTGCTCGAATGCGTGATGACTTCTTCGGTATTCATAGAGGGTAGAGGATGGTCATCGTGAATCTTGATGCTGCCTTCATGGTAAAAGCCGTTGTAGGTATTGAAGGTCTCTTCGAGCTTCACCATGCCGGCGTCCAGGACTTTACCAATCAAGAGTGGTTTAACGACAGAACCAGGCTCAAACGTATCGTTTAAGCCGAAATTTCTTTGACTCTCATCTTCTGTCGAACCAGCGTGCGGACGTAGACTGTGATTGGCAATCGCGAGGATTCGGCCGGTGTGAGGATCTGAGACGATGACGAATCCGCTTTTGGCTCCAGCAGCAATGAGGCCTTTTTCAAGCGCTGTTTGTGAGATGTCTTGAATTGCGCTGTCGATTGTAAGAACGATGTTCTGACCGGTTTTCTCCGGCGAAGCGGCGATTGAGTCGGAATAAATAGGCTTGCCGCGCGCATCGCGGTGACGATAGGTCGTCAGGTTGTCGCCTTTAAGAATTTTCTCGTAAGCGAGCTCCAGTCCACTCATACCATTGTTGTCGATGCCGACTGTTCCAAGAATCGGAGCCATCTCCAGGCCGCTCGGGTAGAAGCGCGAGGGCTCGGAAATCTCCCAGATTCCCTGGATTTTCAGTTCATTCACCTGATCAGCCTGGGTGCGCTCGATCTTTCGGGCGAGCCAGGCAAAATAGCTTTTCTTGTCAGAGATATCTCGGACCTTGTTGAAAGGCATGTTTAAAATTTTCGAGATTTTTTTGATTTCTTCTTTGGTCGGATCGAAGACGCGAGGGTTGATATAGAAGGAAGGACGTCGGATAGAAATCGCAAGCGGTTCGCCACGACGATCGTAGATATTGCCTCGATAGGGGGCGAGTTCGATTTTTGTTTGGTACTGCCGACGCGCTAGATTTTCAAGGATATCGGCACTCGGAGAGAGAACCTGGATGGTAATGGCCCTGACGGCTACGATGGCGAAGATGACGAAGAAGGCAATGCTAAGACCTTTGCTTCGTTGACTTCGGAACGACTCGACTGCCTGTTTTGGACGTGTCCATTGGCGCCAGAGCTTCATCAGGGATTGAATGTTCAATGCACCGCCCAGCCTTCACTATTTGGTTGTGCCCCTTTCCCCGATGTTTGCAAAAGATTCTGCTTGGTAGAGATCTTTGCGAGTTCCATCTTTAAGGTACTTTGGGTCTCCAACAGTTCCGATTCCATTTGCTTGAATTGCCCAATTCGATAACCAATCAAGGTTGTCTGAATCCGAACGTAGGCTTTCATGCTTGCGACTAGAAATAGTGTAGCAAGAATTGCCAGGGGAGCCTGATACCAAAGTTTCTTAAAGAGCGATTTCATCATTTAATCTCCTTTTTTCTCGATAACTCTTAGCTTCGCACTTCGGCTTCTCGGGTTCTGTTCGAGTTCGATGTCCCCAGGAATCCTTGGAAATGGTTTGATAATTGTGAACTTCTTAAGCTTGTCGATCTCCACAGCGGTGATCGGGAGGCGCTTATCTATATGTTTCACGTGGCCCTCAGCCAGCGCCCGGAAGGCGACCTTGATCAGACGATCTTCCAAAGAGTGAAAACTGATGATCGCGCAGCGTCCACCGAGCTTGATGGTTGGACCAACATTCTTCAAAAGAGCTTCCAATTCCCTGAGTTCACCGTTTACTTCGATGCGCAGAGCTTGAAAAACGCGGGTCGCCGGGTGCCTGCGACTTCGCTCTTTATAGTGCACGGAAGAGGCCACGAGATCGGCCAGGTCCAGGGTTCGTTCGAAAGGCTTTCGGGCTCGCTCTCTTTCGATAGCCTGGGCGATGCGCCTCGCTTGTGGATCTTCACCATAATCCCGGAAAAGACGGGTGAGATCAGGAACCGACCATTCGTTCACGATATCGGCAGCAGTGACGCCCTGAGTCTGATCCATGCGCATATCGAGAGGACCGTCCTTGGCGAAGGAGAAGCCACGCTCGGCTGCGTCTAATTGAGGCGACGAGACGCCGATGTCGGCACAGAGGCCCTGGACTTTCCCGGCTAGGTTTCTTTGGCATAGTTCAGCGGCAATCTGCGAGAAAGGCGCTGCGATGAGTTCGAGGTTGCCCGACTCCAACTCCTGGGCAAATCTTGCCTTCAGCACGCTCTGAGCCCAAGGGTCGCGATCAATCGCGATCACTTTGCCAGTAGGGCCGACACGCTCGAGGAGGCCTTGAGTGTGCCCTCCGCCGCCCGCTGTACAGTCGACTGCATAATCACCTTGGGTTAGGCCTAGACTATCGAGGAGTTCTTCACGAAGGACAGTAATGTGTTCAAACGGCACTGAATTGGTCATAAAACGATCTCCCTTCTCTGGGAGGCTTGTCATAGTGCACCGACAAGTATTGGGCAATCGCAAATATTGATATTTCTATCTCTCTAGCTTATCTGGCTGCTCTTGATGAGGTCAATGATTGCTATGGCCGAACCCCTTGTTCAGTCGAAATTTCACGCGTGAGTAGGTTAGTCACAGTCCACAAACTGTCTCCTCAGATCCTCATCCGGGTGCGTGGCCTATTCAACAGTCGCATGAATAACGTTGAAGACTCCAATGATATCGATTTTGTAGAGGGAAATCGCTGCCCGTTGCACGGCGAGGGGAATCGGAATTTAATGATTAAAGGATCAAGATCTTTCTTCCGAGGTAGGAAGTGGATGAAGGACCTTTTGGAAGTTTTTAATGTTTAAGACGTTGGAGAACGTTTGTCTGGGGGACATCTCATGAAGAGAAGTTTAGTTAAGCTTTTGGGTATCTCGTATCTGTTCGCAGCGACACATCTGATGACAATCTCTTGCTCCAGTTCCGAAGAAGGTGCTGAAGGCGAAGAAGTTGTAGCAGAAGAGGGCAATGAAGCGGCCGACGCAGAAGGCAACAATGCCAATGAAGAAGGTGCTAACAATGAAGAGAGTAACAACCTCGGTAACAACAATGAAGGCGGCAACGCCGCTGTTAACAATGAATTCGGTAATGGAGCAGAAGGCGGAGCCAATGCTACAGCCGGCGCTGAAGGCACAGGCGACGCGGGCGCTGCCGGTGGCGATCAAAACATTTCGCAAATCATCGAAGAGATGAACCAAACCAACCCAGCAGCCGCTGCTGCTCCTGAAGCAGGTTTCGATAATCTTGCTCAAAACGCTGCTCCTCCTGCACAAGGCGAAGCTGCTGCCGCTCCTGCTGCACCCGCTGCAACTGGTGCTCCAGTCGCTCCTGGTCTACCGGAACTCGGTTCGAAGATGGCTTACATCGTTCAAAAAGGTGACGCTCTCGGTAAAATCGCTCAGCGCGTTTACGGTGACTCCAACAAGTGGACGGAAATCGCTGACTTCACAGGTATCGCCAACCCTAAATTGATCTACCCTGGTGATGTTGTTTATTACCAACTCACAGAGAAAACGACTTCGTTTGCCAGCGCTTATGAAGGTGTTGGTCGTTCAGAAGTTGAAGTTGGTCAAGGTGATACTCTGGCAACAATCGCCGGCAAAGTTTTGGGCAACTCAACACTTTGGAAATTGATCTGGCGTCAAAACGACAAAATCGACAATCCTGATAAACTCACAGCCGGCACAAAAGTTTACTACATCGACCATGCAAAACTTGCCGAGATCAAAAGCGAAGTCTCAACCAAAGTCGCAACTGTTAAAGTACTTAAAGCCAAAGACAGCATTAAAAAAGTAGTTAAAGCCGACAAAGCATCTTCTAAAACAAAAAGCAAAGTTGAATCTAAAAGCAGCAAATCCATCGAAGTCGCTAACGACCAAATCGAAGATCAATTCAGCCATCTCAACAGCCAGAATCTCGTTGCTCGTTTGATCTGATTCCGAAGACACGATTTCAAATTTAAATGTATCGAAAACAAAACCACGCACTATTGAATCGCAGTTCATAAAGTAGAAGAGATAATAATCAACTGACTCTGACTCTCGTATCCTAGGAATTTTGTGTAGCGCCGAAAGCATGTTTTAAAAATCAGTATACGCAATGACTTTTGACAAAAGACTTATAGCGGTTAGGATTTTAAAAACAAGCATCGAAGCTGTCCTTTTCCACCACTCCGCCTACTCAAGCCCCATTCTCATGCCTATGCCTAGACTCCGCCTACTCAAACACCCGCTTACTCAAACTATGTTCAAGCTCGCATAAGACGAGAGTATCTTTCCCGCTTCGTGACTAAGCTTAGTCAACTTCGTTCCTGGATAGACTATACAGTTCTGTATATGTATACCCGCCTCGACCTCCACCGGCCCAAAGACAAAACTTTTTTCAAATCCCGGCAGCTGCTTCGTTCCCACAAAAAGATTGGCCTTCGCTTCGTCCCAGATCCAGTTGCTGGTATCGAGTCCTATCGCCTTGCAAAGAGTCGCGCGTCCTGGATCGCCCAGAAGGCTCTGATGCGCCTCGAGATAGTCGCGCGGGATACCGAGATCAGCCCAATAGCCGTCGTGTTCAAAGGCCAGAACCAGATGGTCCTTAAGCAGGGCTTTATAAGTGTCAATCACGCTCAGGAAGCCCGATCGAGGGACGGCCTCGACAAATCTATTGCTGAGGATATGGACCCCCGCAAAGGTTTTTTTTGTAGCGCCAGGAACGGCTTCGCCGATCGATACGATTCGGTCATTTTGGACGTAGACCGGGGTGGTCCCGTCTTTATGGGGCAGTAAAACCATACTGGCGATGGCCTGGCTTTCTCTATAGCGAGCAACGAAAGACTTCAGATCGAGGGACGTAATTATGTCACCGTTGAAGATCAGGAGATCATCGCCATCGAGCCAGGGACGCAAGGGATTGATAGATCCGCCCGTCCCAAGGATCTCTGTTTCAAAGGAAATACGAACAGGCTGCTTATACAGAGGGGACTTTTGTATATGCGATTCGATCTTTTGAGCAAGATGATGCGTATTCACGGCGACCTGATCAATGCCCGCGGCCAAGACCTGACCATAGACGAGGTCCAAAATTGGACGTCCCATGAAGAGGGTGAGGGGTTTGGGGACATGATCCGTTAGCGGCTTTAGGCGCGTACCAAAGCCGGCTGCGAGCAGGAGTGCCTTCATGATGGCGTTTTCCAGCGCTGTTTGATGCCCGCGATGAGATCCGTTGAAAGGAAATCCCAACTCGCATGCCCGACATTTTCGATCGAAAGGGTTTCAAGCGCAGCCGGCACATATTTAAGATAATTTCCGCGATTTTTCTGGGTTGTCAAATAGCCAAAGCTCCCGAGGGCTTTGAGTTGGCGCTGAAGGAGCATCGGACCCCATTCCTCCAATAATGCCTCTTTGGAAAGACTCGGAACCTTGTCGACCAGGTAGTCGCAGCCTTCCAGAACAAGCATGCGGCGCTCATCTGCCTGGAGAGGAATGTACGAGTCAAAGCAGATCGAAACGAGATCGTAAGTCGCGGGACCGAGGCGCGCATCCTGAAAATCGATCACGGCCAGCTTATTGTTTTTGACCATAACGTTTCGGGAATGGAAATCGCGATGGACGAAATATTGAGATTTGGAGGCCAGTTGCTCCGAGAGGAGCTTCGCGCCCTGATCGAAAGCTTTTTGCTCGCTTGGATTCAGAGTCCAGCCGAGGACGCCTTTCAGAAATTGCTCCTGGAAGAAGTGAAGCTCCCAGTCGAGGCGTGCTGCATCAAAGGAACGATCGACCCAATTGGATTGGCCTTTCTCCGTTATCTGCAGAAAACGGGCGAGGATATCAAAGGATTGGCGATAGAGTTTGAGAACGCTGCTGCGATCCCCCTGCTCAAGGCTTTGCAGCGCCTTGGTTTCCATCATGAGATCGCCGTAGTCTTCGATGATTAAGGCGGCGAAATCCGGAAGGGTCGCCACAGTCTGGGGAGCAAAGATTCCGTGATCATGTAGCAAACGACCAATTTTTACCCATTCATAACCGTCTTTTTGCAGTTGAATCGCATCATCACCGGACAGTTGCATAAGGACAAAGCTGCGCTCAGCTGCTTGGATGCGATAGTAACAACGATCCGAACCATCACCGGCGAGCCAGGATGTGGAAACCTTTTCGATACCAAGAGCCTGAGCGATAGCCCATTCAGGAGGCGGAGGCAAAGTTTTCGAGCGCATAGATAGGCCTGTGGTAAGGGAATTAAGGGACTGTCCGTCTTCGATCGAGCTGCCTTGACTGGAGTCTGCGGCTCGATGCACCTTATTCTTCGCGTTTCTTAAAACATCCATAAATTATCCGTGTGGGTCGCACTGTTGCTGACGCCCGAATGGGTGAGCAACCTGCCTAAGCAAAGATAAATCTTGGCTTGACGAGTCGGCTCGGTTGCTTCGGTATTGTCTATTATGGCAAATTTTGCCGACTAGGAAAATCCGTTAGATGGATAGAAATCGAAGTGAGGGTCCCGTTTCGATAAGAATGCCCCCGGAGGGCGCCTTGTAGATCTCGCCGTCGACTGTGAAATGGGTTTCGTCGTCATACTGGAGCTGAGCTTCACGAACGCAAAAGCTCTCTTTGCCAATCGCCCGGCCTTCGCGCTGCTGCATGAGAATCAATGGAAAGTTCCAGAGCAGAGCATCCGCCCGACAGGTTACAGCGGTCACCTGAAAGTGGTTGGGGTAGCGCCTTGCGAGCGGGAGAAACGGAAATCCCATGGGAAACTTGGTGATCGTTCCCGCGAAACAACCGAGGACCATGCGGTCGAGAGAGCCATTGGGTTTGAATTTTGCGCTGAGGGCATGGGCTTTCACCACGGTTTTGATCAGCTCGCTTCGCAGGAGAAAGCTTGTGGTCATGCGTGTGGCAAGCCAGGCGGCACCCAAATGGCCCGACTTCTTACGATAAAATTCCTCAAGAACAGCCGTCGATGATTGATCGGCATAGAGGAACCCATAGATGTCGTTGATCTTAAGGGTGGACAGTCGTTGCGTCGGAAGGGTCTTTTTGCTCTCGACCAAAGCCACGAGCTTCTTTATATTCTCGACCGGTCCATCGGTGATGGAGAGTTGGGAGGCGACGAGATTCATCGTCCCACCTCTTAGAACTGCAAGCAGGGGCAGGGGTTTAGAACCGTATATGGCGACCATTCGGGTGATGATTTGAGAGATCGAACCGTCACCGCCATTGATGCCTAGAATAGAAATTTCTTGCGCTTTATAGCTCTTTAGCGTCTCGTCCAGGTGGTCGAGGTCGCGCGTAATCGTGAAGATGCCGTTTTGGCCAATCGCTTCCGCCATAAGGCTTAGGGTCTGGGGCGAACGTTTGTTTAACTTAGAGTGGGGATTTGCTATGATCCCGATTCCTGGCATATTTGAGTTCCTATTTGTCAGGTTCATGCAGGGGGTTCTCTAATGTCTAAGAATCTGCCAACGCTTCGGGCTGAACAGTCCGTTGCTAAGCTCACACCTCTGCAACTCTATCTCAAAGAAATTGCCAGATATCCTCTTCTTTCTCCCGAAGAAGAACTCGACAATGCGCAAAAGCAATTTGAAGAGGGAGATATAGCAGCCGCACACCGTCTTGTAACCTCGAATCTAAGGCTTGTTGTCAAAATAGCCAATGATTTTCGACAGGCACAAACGAATCTGCTCGATCTCATCCAGGAGGGTAACTACGGACTTATGCAGGCCGTGAAGAAGTTTAACCCCTATAAGGGTGTGAAACTCTCGAGTTACGCGGCTTGGTGGATAAGGGCATATATACTTAAATACATTATGGATAATAAGAGTCAGGTGAAGATTGGGACGACTGCTGCGCAGCGTAAACTCTTTTTCAATCTGCGCAAAGAAATCGATCGTCTCCTGGCTGAGTATGATCACGTCGATACCAAGATGTTAGCGGAGAGTCTTAACGTTCGCGAAAAAGATGTCATTGATATGCAGATGCGCCTGGGAGCGCCCGATTACTCGCTGGATGCTCCCGTGGGTGACGAAGATGGTGAGACCCGCGGGGCTCAGCTTTCCGTTCCCCAGGACAGTGCTGAAGATACCTTTGCGGTAGAAGAAATTCGCCAGCATTTTGCTGATCATATCGAAGAGTTTCGCCAGACCCTCAAAGGGCGCGACATAGAAATCTTCGAAGATCGGATTATGAGCGAAAATCCTTTGACTCTGCAGGAGATCGGTGATCGCTATAAGATCACGCGCGAACGCGCGCGGCAACTTGAGGCAAAAGTGATAAGTCGCCTCAGGGCGTTTGTTAAAGATCAAGGGATCATCGACCTCGACTAAGCCTCACACAGAGAACCTCGTCAATTTCAGTCGTTGCTCACACCGGCGGGAATTGTGGTTCCAGGTTTACGCTCAAAGCCGCTTCGAAGCTGGCTTTTGAGGTTCGATAATCTGGCCATGTTCACCTGCTTTTTATCCAGCTCCTGAACCTGCTCCCGCTTCGCGGCGTCTAATTCTGACACGAGGCCATCGCTCGGCAATTCCTCTATGAAACGACTTGGTTTTCGTTCCGATTTTTTGAACTGTGAGAAACGTTCACGGGCATAGGTCAGGTGCAGCTTTTCTTTGGCACGCGTAAGAGCAACGTAGAAGAGGCGTCTTTCCTCAGAAAGACCGAGTTCAGAATCGCGACTATTCTTATGTGGTAGTTGGTCCTCTTCGAGTCCACAAACAAAAACAACTGGAAATTCAAGACCTTTCGACCCATGAATGGTCATGAGGGAGACGTGGTTGTCATTGCCTTTGTCTTTTTCAGGCGCACCATCAGCCCCCAGACTGAGCTGGTCGAGAAGATCGATGAGCTGAAGCTGGCCTCGCTCTTCAATCCGTGACTCGGCAAGTTCTTTGATCCAGGTCGGCAGTCGCTTGAGCGCATCGAGTTTGCGACGGCGGGAGCCTTCGTGCGAGGTTTTGAGCTTAATTTCGTCGTCGAGTCCAAACTCTTTGATGATGCGTCGACCACGTTCCTCAAGCTCGGCTCCATCGCTCAAAGGAGCGCTCTGAATGTTCTTCAGAACATCGGTGAAATGTTTGGCGGCAATTTTTACCTTGGCATCCAACTGCACATGATCCTGATGGAGGACCTCGAAAGGGCTTAGATTAAGCTCTTTGGCTTTCGCTTCAATGCGCTCCAAAGTCTTGAGGCCGATGCCGCGCGAGGGCGTGTTGATCACGCGCCAGAAGGCCAGGCGATCATTGGGGTTCACCGAAAGTCGGAAGTAGCAAAGGAAGTCTTTGACTTCCTTTCGCTCGAAGAAACTCGAGCCCCCGTAGACCTTGTATTGAATATTGTTTTCGCGCAGAGCGAGTTCAATCGCGCGCGCCTGAGCGTTGGCTCGGTAAAGAATGCCTACGTCCTTTGGTCTCTTACCCTGTCCAAGCAGTCCAAAGATGCGAAGTGCGATCCACTTGGCTTCCGCAACATCATCGACGTGCGAAGCAAGAATAATGGGGTCCTCGTTTTTCGAGGCACTCCAAAGAGTCTTGTTTTTACGGCCCGTGTTGTTCCGAATCACTTTATTAGCAGCATTGAGAATGACGTTGGAGCAACGATAGTTCTGTTCAAGCTTTATCAGGCGCGTGCCGGTAAACGTATGCTCAAAGCGGTCAAGAGTCTCGACCATCGCACCGCGCCAGCTATAGATCGACTGATCGTCATCTCCGACGACGCAGATATTCTTGTGCGTGGAGGCGAGGTACTCAAGGACAAAGAGCTGAGCAAAGTTAGTGTCCTGAAATTCATCGACGAGGAAATGCGTCCAGCGCTGCTGAAGCTTCTCTCGGACATCGGGATTATTCTTGAGGAGTAGGGCGGCTTTGAAGATGCAGTCGTCAAAGTCGATCACCCGATTGAGCTTTAGCTGTCGTTCATAAAGGTCATAAACAACGGCGAGGACCGCTGGATCCTTATCGGCGAAGTTGTCATCGATTTCGTGCGGCAGCAGCAGGGCATTTTTTGCCGAACTTATCCTGGTCAGGAGATCTTCGGGACGATAGAGCCCGGCCCAGCCTTTTTCCTCGAGAGCTTTGCGTATGAGGTCGACCTGATCGGAGGTTCCCGCTAGCGAAAAACGCTGATCGAGACCGATGAGATCCGGAAACTCCCGAAGAATCCGCAGGCAGTAGCTGTGAAAGGTTCCGATGAAGATGCCTTTGGATTTCTTGCCCGCGAGCTCATGCAGCCGCTCCTTCATTTCCTTCGCCGCTTTGTTGGTGAAGGTGAGGGCGACAATCCGTGAGCCCTCGATGCCGTTGTCGAGCATGTGAGTCATTCGGTAGGTGATAACCCGGGTTTTTCCCGTGCCCGCTCCGGCGATGATCATCACGGGGCCGTTGATTTGGGTGACGGCATCATACTGTTCAGCGTTGAGTTGAGAGAGGTTCACCATAGGTATCATCCTGTTCAAAATGTCACTGGCAAATAGGACTAGCCACCAAGGACCTTAGAATTCCGTTTTCGATTATGCTACGATGCTTAAAGAGTCAATAGGACACTAGGAGTTAGCGTTGTTGGGAATAACTGCGGATTTGATCCGGGCAGAATCTCCGGCCATATTGGTGCTTTTGGCCACCGCTCTTGTCCACCTCGGAGAGCGTCGCGTTCATAACTACAATTACGCCTACCTCACCACGGTCGATGGTGAGGAACTTATTCCGTCGTTGATGAAAAAGCTTTACCGAATGGTCGTGTGTTTTCCATTCCTGGCCTACGTTTCGGCAATTCTACTTCCGCATATTTGGGTGCCGTTCAAAGCTACCTTACCGGGAATTACTTTCATTTTGATAGGCTTTGTTCTGAGAACCTGGTCGATGCGTTCGCTCGGGCGCCTATGGAGCAAGCGCTGCATTTACATAGCCGACATGCCAAGGGCCTCAAATGGTCCCTATCGCTTTCTTAAGCATCCAGAATACTTGGCGAGAGGTATTGAGGGTCTCGGTTTCATACTCTTTTTTGGAGTGAATCCCTTAGGCTTGCTGCTTTGGCTTAGAATGATGGTTTTAGTGAGTCGCATCATGAAAGTGGAATCCCGCCAACTCCATGAGCTATCCCCTGCCCCGTTGCATTTGCTAGATGTCTCGAGTACAGTCGGGGCGTCTAAGTTATGAGTATGGGGTACGACTATGATTCAGCTTTTTACAGATGTTGCATACGCTCAAGCAGCGGGTAAGCCGGCTCAGCCCAGCTTCTTTGAAATACTTGTTATGCCTGCGGCACTTCTGGTTATTATGTATTTCTTTGTTATTCGTCCTCAGCAGAAGAAAGCCAAGGATCAGTTGTCATTGATCGATGGCCTCAAAGTGGGTGATGAAGTCGTGACATCCGGTGGAATCATCGGCCGCATCAAATCGATTGCGGAACAATTCGTAACTTTGGAAGCGGGTGCAAACACGCTCCTTAAAATACAGAAAAATCACATAACTGGTGCGCCGAAAGCCAAGCCTGAAGCCAAGTAAGGCCGCGCACCGTCGCGAAAGGTAAGTCATGCGCAGTCGCTGCATCGCCCTGGGGTCTTGGTGTGCTGCCATGACTCTTGCATTTCCTGCATTTTCTGCTGAAAAAAGCAGTCTTCCCGACGAAATCACAGCCACCGGCGGCCAAGGCTCTGCGCAAGCAGGCGGTGGAGCTGCGCTCATTTCCGATCAGTCCTCAATCCACATCAATCCCGCGATGCTCTATCGTCATAAAAACTACGATGTTGCCGGCACCTATGTCTGGCCGATTGAGGGGCGTCCCTTCTATCGCGCGTCCGCTATCGACGGCGTGACTTCCAAGTGGACAGCCGCCTTCGAATACACGGGTTTTTCCGATGCTCTGACGGCGCGTGACAGTCGGAAGATCGACAGTCCGGTCCGCCGCCGGGGAAGCCTGGCCTTCGCTATTCCATCCGACCTGCTTTCGATCGGCCTTGCCGGGCACTATGTGGAAGCCGATGATCCCACCGAGCCCGTGGCCAAGACCGTCAAGGGCTTCACCCTGGGCACCGGCATCGCGATACAGCTAGCTAACTCCATTCGTTTTGGGGCCTCCGTCGAAAACCTCAATAACGGTCGACTTAAAAACGTTTCCCCGCGCACCGTCCGCGTGGGCCTTGCCTGGGAGGATCAAAGCGGATCGCTGGCCTTCCATGCAGACTATCGAGATCGGGAACGGAGCGCATATCTTGAAGGCCTGCCTTTAACCGCGCAGGGGACACTTGCGATTGTTGATCCTTCGGTGACGCCCAGTGAATTGCCCCATGAAAAGATGGCGATCATTGGAGGCCAGATCTCGACCATGGACGTTTTACGGCTCTTCTTTGCAGCGGGTAAAAACGTTGGTGGCGAGAAAAGCCAGGTTACCAGCGGTGGTTTGGGGATCTATCAAAAAAACTTTTCTCTCGCCTATGCGGTGAGTCGAATTTATCCTGATGCTAAAGATTTGCAAAATTCATTGTCACTTTCCATCACTATGAAAATGTAAGAGGGCTTAATGCTGAGAAAGCACTTAGATAATGGCCTCGATGTTTGTATTCAGGAGAGCAGCTTCTCTAAGATGTTTGCGCTTCAATGCTGGATCAATGTGGGTTCCATCCACGAAGTCTCTGGCGAGGAGGGCATGAGTCATTGCCTCGAACACATGCTGTTCAAGGGCACGAGAAAGTTTGCCGTCGGAGAACTTTCGCGAAGAGTCGAGTTTCTAGGCGGGGAAATGAACGCCTACACAAGCTTCGACCACACGGTCTTTTATTTGACGCTGCCCTCCATGCATGCGGCCGAAGCCGTTGAACTGCTGGCGGAAGCTATCTTTCACAGCACCTTCGATGCCGACGAGCTCGCGCGCGAGAAGGAAGTCATTCTTGAAGAAATGAAGCGGGGCGAGGACAGTCCAAGCCACGCCCTGGGTCGAAAGATCTTTGAGACGATTTATGCCGGTACGCCCGCCGCTCAACCGATCATCGGCTATGAGAAGAACATCCACGCGTTTACCCGCGACGATGTAAAGCGTTTCCATAAGAAATGGTATCAACCGGTAAACATGAAACTGATCGGTGTGGGCGATGTAAAACCTGCCCAGCTCATGAAACAAGTGGAAACACATTTTGGTGTGGAGCCGAACCTCACCCGCTATCCGGATCACAATCTTCAGGTCAAAGCTCCCAAAGCGCTGTCCGTCCATGTGGTCGAAGGTGACTTCGAACAGGCCCGTATCGAGATTTCTTTCCCGGCACCGGCTTTGATGAACGAAGACATGATTGCACTTGATATTGCGGCTTTCGCGCTGGGAAGCGGCGAGTCAGCCCGGCTCCACCGCAAAATTCGTGACGAGAAGCAGCTTACTAGCGTTGTGGGATGTTCGATGTTTTCGCCTAAGTTCGGTGGCGTCATCGAGCTGAGCGCAATGCCAAGGGACGAGACTTATCTTGAATGTATCAAAGCCTTAGGCGAAGAACTGGCCCGCATCAAATACACGGAGCCTGTCACCCAAGAGGAACTCGATCGCGCGCGTGCCAATGCGAAAGCGGATCGTATCTACAGTGAAGAGACGGTTTCAGGGCAGGCCCGTTCGATCGGTAATGCGCTGCAGACCCCTCATGAGCTTTTGTTTGATTACGTAATGGAAGCGAAGATGAATCGCCTGACCCCTTACGATATCAACGCCGCCTTGAGTCGATGGCTTGAGCCCGATCAAGCCGTGATCGCCTGCATTTTGCCCAAAACGCTGAAGCTTACCGGCGACGACGTTAAGAAAGCCTTTCTCGATGGCTTTAAAGAGCCGAAGCATTCGATCCAACAAAGGTCGCGCAAGCCAGACCAGGATGGGATTTACCACGAACAGCTCACGCCGCAGATCACCGTGATCTACAGGCAACAGGATCGCAGCGATCTCCTCAACATCATGGCCGTCGCGTCCGGCGGGCTCCGTGTGGAGAAAGAAGGGGAGACAGGTGTCTTTCATATGATCGCCGACCTTCTGGGAACGGCGACGGAAGACCTTGATTACGACGAGATGCTCAACGCTGTCGAAGGCCGAGGCGCTGTGCTCGCTGGCTTTTCGGGTCGCGATAGCTGCGGAATGAAGCTGCAGTGTTTGACGGAGCAGACCGATGTCCTGCTTCCCGTCTGGGCAGACTGTTTGATGAAACCGGTTTTCAACAACGACCAGCTAGAAAGCACCAAGCTTGAAATCTTCGATGATATTCATATGGAGCAAGACTCACCGTCTTCTCTGGCTATGAGATGTTTCCAACAAGCGATGTATGAAGGTCATCCCTATCAGCACCCTGTTTGGGGCAAGGAAGAGATCGTTCGCGCCTGGACACCGGAAAGTCTTTTGAAAATCTTCAAGACCTGGCGCGATGATTCGCACTGGATCATCAGCGGCGTCGGCCGCATTCCCTTTGAAGATTTGATGAAGAAGCTCGAAATTCTCTTCAAACCTATGAATCGTACGGTTCCCAAAGCTAAAGATCTCGTTGTTGCGATGCCCGAGAAGCTTGCAACCGGTAGCTTCCAAATCAACAAAGACCGCGAGCAAGTCCATCTCGTCATGGGAACGCTGGGCCTCAACTGGCACGATGAAGATCGTTATGCTCTCGACCTTTTGACCAACGTCTTGGGCGGCAGCGGCGGGCAGATGTTCCTGAAGCTCCGCGACGAGCAAAGCCTTGCCTACACAGTCGCTCCGATGCAGTCGGCAGGGTGTCATCGCGGCATATTTGGCGCGTACATGGCCTGCAGCCCGCACAAACTTCAGGAAGCCGAAGAAGGCATCGAGAAGCTTTGGAGTGACTTGTGCAAAAAAGGCGTTACTCAAGACGAGCTAGATCGCGCCCGCAACTATCTCGTCGGCAGCCATGAAGGTGACATGCAAAGAGCCGACAGTCAGGCGATGACCATGGGACTGATGGAACTCTATGGCCTGGGATATAATGATTTTTCTCTCTATACTGCGCGCTTGAATAAGGTGCAGGTCAGCGATCTTCAGCGGGTTGCTAAGCGTCTCCTTGAAGGCCAGAACCGCGTCACAGTGAAAGTGGGGCCCTTCGGAGAGACGTCTTGATTAGCGCCTGTCGTACTCTGCAGAATGCTGACATTTCGGAGCTTTATCTGGAAAAACAGCATCGCTTGAGTTAAGACAATGGGGTTATTTAGTGAGTTCTCATCTATCTGACGAGAACGATTCTCAAGATAGATGGAACTCACTCAACTTCCCCGAGTATCCGTGTCTTCTATTAGCGGCTGTTTGGTCTGGATGAGCGAAAGAGCTCTGGGACAAGGCTTTGTCTGTCCTCGTTCGTTCCTCATCTTTCTCTCAACAGTCGCTCAGCAGTTTTTCCTGTTGGAGAATGTTATGAGTTGGATCGTACGTCTGCAAAAGTCCTCACTTGGCTCTAAGTATATTATGGCCATCACGGGGGCAGGTCTCTTCGTCTTTTTAATCGGGCATATCGCCGGCAACCTTCTCCTCTATTTCGGTCAGGAGGCGATGAATGCGTATGCTCTCAGCTTGCATCATCTTCCTTACGGCCTACTTTGGGTTGCACGTGGTGGACTCCTGGTCTTCGCACTTGCGCACGTTTTCATTGCCTATCGTCTGAGCTTTCACAA
This sequence comes from Oligoflexus sp., assembly GCA_014377445.1. Taxonomy (GTDB): domain Bacteria; phylum Bdellovibrionota_B; class Oligoflexia; order Oligoflexales; family Oligoflexaceae; genus Oligoflexus. The sequence goes on along the minus strand of JACMPP010000016.1, from coordinate 94,350 downwards.
CCGCGCAGCGAGGCCTCAGCGCTATCAGTATGAGGCTACGCTCCAGGCAAGTTTTGCCTCGCGAACGATGCCCTACACCGGCACTCTTGTCCTTCTCTTCATCCTTTTCCACTTGGCGCAATTTACGTTTCATCTCGTAGCTTACAACGGTCCCTACACGGACTCGCTGGGTCGCGATGATGTCTACACCATGGTGGTCAACGCCTTTCAAAATCCCGTCTATAGCGTTCTCTACATCATCTCCATGCTAGTGATCGGATTTCACTTGAGTCACGGTCTTTCCAGTATGTGGCAGTCGCTTGGTCTCAATCATCAGAAGTATAATCTTCTGTTCAGAAAGCTTTCCCCGCTTGCTGGTTGGGTTCTCTGTCTGGCGGCGGCTTCGATTCCGTTGGCTGTGCTCGTTGGCGTCATCAAATAAGACCCGACGGCACGAGACTTTCCATCTCATCTGTATGTAACGAGCAAAATGTATTGAGGAGCATAGATATGAAATTGGATGCGAAGATTCCCGCCGGTCCCTTGGCTGAGAAATGGGAAAAACATCTCTTCGAGAGTAAATTGGTCAGCCCTGCGAACCGGCGTAAATTCGGCGTCATCGTCGTTGGTTCCGGTCTCGGCGGCGGGTCTGCTGCGGCGACTCTCGGCGAGATGGGCTATAAGGTTTCCTGCTTTTGTTTTCAAGACAGCCCGCGCCGCGCCCACTCCATCGCCGCTCAGGGCGGGATCAACGGCGCGAAGAACTATAAGAACGACGGCGACAGCATCCGCCGCCTCTTCTACGATACGATCAAAGGCGGCGACTTCCGCGCTCGGGAAGCCAACGTTTATCGTTTGGCCCAGACGAGTAAAAGCATCATCGACCAGTGTGTAGCCCAAGGTGTTCCCTTCGCGCGTGAGTACGGCGGCCTTCTCGACAACCGGTCTTTCGGTGGCGCTCAGGTATCCCGTACTTTCTACGCACGCGGACAAACCGGCCAACAGCTTCTGCTCGGCGCCTATTCCGCTCTTGAACGTCAAATCGGTTTGGGCCATGTGACGATGCATCCGCGGACCGAGATGCTCGATTTGATTGTCATTGACGGCAAAGCCCGCGGTATCGTGGTTCGTGATCTGGTCTCGGGTCAGACGACAACCCACTTCGCCGAAGCGGTTATCCTCGCAACCGGCGGCTACGGAAACGTCTTTTACCTTTCGACCAATGCCAAGGGTTGCAACGTAACTGCAACGCACCGGGCTTACAAACGCGGCGCCGGGTTTGCCAACCCTTGCTACACCCAAATTCACCCGACCTGTATTCCCGTTCACGGTGAGCATCAATCGAAGCTGACTCTGATGTCGGAATCCCTTCGAAACGATGGCCGCGTCTGGGTTCCCAAGAAAAAAGGCGACGATCGTTCCCCCGATCAAATTCCTGACGAGGAGCGCGACTACTTCCTTGAAAGAAAATACCCAAGCTTTGGTAACCTCGCCCCCCGCGACATCGCGTCCCGAGCTGCCAAAGAAGCCTGTGATGCCGGACTCGGCGTTGGACCAGGCGGTCTAGGCGTTTATCTTGACTTCCGCGATGCGATTCAACGCGAAGGGGAAGACGTAGTCCGAGAGCGTTACGGTAACCTCTTTGAGATGTACGAACGCATCACAGCGGAGAATCCTTATAAGGTTCCGATGCGCATATACCCCGCAGTCCACTACACGATGGGCGGTCTTTGGGTGGACTATAATCTCATGAGCAACATTTCAGGACTCTTCGTTCTGGGTGAGGCGAATTTCTCGGATCACGGCGCCAACCGCCTCGGAGCCAGTGCTTTGATGCAAGGTCTCGCGGATGGATATTTTGTTATTCCATCAACGCTCGCTGACTATTTTGCCAACAACAAGTTTGCTAAAGTCGACGCGTCGCATCCCGAAGCGGTTAAAGTCGAACAGGAAGTGAATGATCTTACGAAAAAGCTCTTGGCGATCAACGGCACACGTACCGTCGATTCCATTCACAAGGAATTGGGCAAACTTATGTGGGACAACTGCGGCATGACCCGTAGCCGCCAGAGTTTGACCGAAGCCCTGAAGAAAATACCCGAAATTCGGAACCAGTTCTGGACCAACGTCAAAGTCACGGGAACAGGCGAAAGTTTAAATCAACAGCTTGAAAAAGCTGGCCGTGTTGCCGACTTTATCGAACATGCCGAACTCATGTGTCTCGATGCCCTCGAGCGCGAAGAATCGTGTGGCGGGCACTTCCGCGTTGAATACGAAGAAGAGGGCGAAGCCAAACGCGACGATGTAAACTTCGCTCACGTCGCTGTTTGGGAATACAAAGGATTTACGAAAAAGCCGTTACGTCACAAAGAAGAATTAGTATTTGAGAACGTCAAACTCAGTACAAGGAGTTACAAATAATGGAGCTTACGCTACACGTTTGGCGCCAAAAAAATGGCCAAGATTCAGGAAAAATGGTGACTTACAAGGCGCGCGATGTCGCACCTGAAAGCTCCTTCCTCGAGATGCTCGACCAGGTGAATGAAGATCTGATCAAGCAAAACGACGAGCCCATCGCCTTTGACCACGATTGCCGCGAAGGGATCTGCGGATCCTGCTCGATGATGATCAACGGCAAAGCCCATGGTGGCCGCAAAGGCACGACCACTTGTCAGCTACATATGCGTAGCTTTAAGGACGGCGAGCAGATTTACATTGAGCCTTGGCGTGCTAAGGCTTTCCCAGTGGTTAAAGACCTAGTGGTCGATCGCGGAGCCTTTGATCGCATCATTTCCAGCGGTGGATTCGTGTCGGTAAACACCGGCGGGGTGCCAGATGCCAACGCGATTCTGATCTCCAAGCAATCGGCTGACACTGCGATGGACGCAGCGGAATGTATTGGTTGCGGCGCTTGCGTTGCTGCTTGCAAGAACGCGTCGTCCATGCTATTCGTCGCGGCGAAAGTATCTCAATTTGCGAATCTCCCTCAGGGTCAACCCGAACGTATGCAACGTGTTAGCAACATGGTAGAGCAGATGGATAAAGAGGGTTTTGGGAATTGTACAAACTACTTCGAATGCGAAGCAGCTTGCCCAAAACAGATCAGCGTCGGCTTTATCGCTAATATGAACCGGGATTACCTGAAGGCGAGTTTGCTTCATCAGGAACCGGTAGGAAAAGCATGAACTATGAAGTCATTGTCGAACTAAAGCCGGAGGTCCTGGATACCCAGGGTCGCGCAATCAAAGAAGCTCTTCAGCGCCTTGGCCATCACGATCTGAAGTCCGTAAAAGTTACCAAACGTTTCGTCCTCGAAATCGATGGTAAAGAAGTGGATGCAGAGAAACTGGTGAAGAAGCTGGCCGAAGAGCATCTTGCTAATTCGGTCGCTGAAACCTTTCAAACCAAAAGGTTGTAAGGCAATGACAAGTAAGTTTGGGGCGACACAGATCGGTCTGGTCCAATTTCCGGGCTCGAACTGCGACGCTGACTGTGTCGACGCTTTTAAACGTCTCTTCCAAATCGATCTGAAATTGATCTGGCACGAAGAGACGTCTCTCCCTTCCGCTCTCAGCGGTCTTATACTTCCCGGTGGATTCAGTTATGGCGATTACTTGCGCAGCGGTGCGCTCGCAAGTATCAGCCCTGTCATGCAGGCTGTAAAAGCCTTTGCGGCAAAGGGTGGCTCTGTCCTTGGTGTTTGCAATGGCTTTCAGGTCCTGACCGAATCGCATCTGTTGCCCGGTGCTCTTTTGAAGAACGACAGCAGAAAATTTATTTGTGAATATGCACAACTTGCAGTGGCTCCGGGCGAAAGCCTTTACCATCGCAAGCTGAAAGACAGGACCTACAAGGTGCCTATCGCTCATGGCGAGGGTCGTTACTATGTAGATGCTGAAGGACTCAAGAAGCTTCAGGCCAACGGGCAGATCCTCTTTCAGTACGGAGATGAAGCCGGCGTCCTGAGTGCGGACACTAACCCGAACGGGGCCGTGGCGCATATCGCCGGCATCGTCAGTGCCAATGGCCGTGTTATGGGAATGATGCCTCATCCCGAACGAGCGTCCTCGGAACTCCTCGGCAGCGCCGATGGGACGAGCATACTCGAAGCCTTCTTAGAAACGGTTGGTTGACATCGATTCGCAAACAAAAGGTCCATAACGGGCCTTTTTTCTTTGATAGTCAGGAATTTATCATGCAGACAGAGCTACTTCAGCAATTTGCAGAGTTAAAAAACAATCCGAAAGCGGCTGCCATTTCGGAAGAAGGTGCCGCCTTTGAAGCGAACCTTCGCAAACATAAAATCTCAGCGGACGAATACAAAGTCCTCAAAAAAATAGTGGGCCGGGCCCCGACTCTGCCTGAGCTTGGCGTCTTCTCAGCGATGTGGAGCGAACACTGCTCCTACAAATCCTCGAAGATTCATCTGGGCAAACTCCCGACCAAAGGCCCTCAGGTCGTGGTCGGGCCAGGTGAAAACGCCGGAGTGATTCGTCTTTCCGGGAAACTCTGTGTGGCCTTTAAGATGGAGAGCCACAATCACCCCAGCTATATCGAGCCTTATCAGGGGGCGGCAACCGGCGTTGGCGGGATTCTCCGCGATGTCTTTTGCATGGGCGCCCGTCCGGTGGCAAATCTCAATTCGCTGCGATTTGGTCAGCGCTCGCATCCTAAGACCCATTACCTTTTTGAAAATGTCGTCAAAGGCGTCGGTGATTACGGCAATGCCGTTGGTATCCCTACGGTTGCCGGCACTGTGTCCTTTGACAAGACCTACGATGGCAACATCCTCGTCAACGCGATGACCTGCGGCACGATTCATGAAGACCGCATATTCAAAGGCTTTGCGACTGGGGTTAATAACCTCGTGGTCTATGTGGGTTCGGCAACGGGTCGCGACGGGATCCATGGCGCCTCCATGGCTTCCGATAGCTTCTCCAGCGCTCAAAGCGGCGAGCGCTCGACCGTTCAGGTCGGCGATCCCTTTGCGGAAAAACTGCTTCTCGAAGCGACTCTCGAGGTTTTGGAACGTGAACTCGTGATCGGTCTGCAGGATATGGGCGCTGCGGGCCTCACATCCTCTTCCTTCGAAATGGCCGACCGCGCCGGCAACGGCCTCTATCTCAATCTCGACTACGTGCCCGCCCGGGCCCAGCATATGACGGCCTACGAACTTTTGCTTTCCGAATCACAGGAACGCATGCTGATGTGCGTCGAGCCTCAGAAATGGGAAACGCTGCAGGAATGCCTCAAACGCTGGCAGTTACCCTTTGCCATCATTGGTTTAGTGACGGATGGCGGCCGCATGCACATCGTCAAAGACGGCGTTCTTGAAGTCGATGTTCCGGTTGCGCCCCTTGCTGAGCAAGCGCCGCGCTACGAACGCCCCTTTACCCTGCCGTCGCGGGCCTACTCGAAAGATCAAAGTTTCCGTGCAGCGATCAAGGACGCGTCCTTTTCAGAACTCCTCTCCTCCATGCTTTTGGACAATGGTCTGAAGGATAAGATCTATCGTCAGTACGATCATCACATCGGCAACAAGACGATCCTTGGTCCGGAAGATGAGGGCGCAGGCCTTCTCTGGCTTCGTTCCGATTGGTCTGACAAGGGCGATGAATACGTGGGACTCGCTGTGAGTACCGCCTGTAACGAGCGCTACTGTGCTCAGGATCCTCAGGTCGGCGCGGCTCAAGCGGTTGCCAAGTGCTTCCGGTCCATCGTCGCCACAGGCGCGACGCCGCTTGCAACCACCGACTGTCTCAACTACGGCAACCCTGAAGACAAGATCGTCATGGGTCAGATCGTAGCGGGTATCGATGGGATTGCTGAGGCCTGCCGGGCCCTAGACACACCGATTGTCAGCGGCAACGTCTCTCTCTACAACACAACCGATGGTCAGAGCATTGCTCCGACGCCAATGATCGGCATGGTGGGAAAACACCCTGACATCCGTAAGGCTGTCTCCGCAATCCTGAAGAAAAAAGCGCATATTTACTGGCTCAAACCCAAGGGCAGCGAAGGGAGCTTTGGCGGCTCTTTGCTGGCGAAAGTATTGGGCAAAGAGGTGAGTGAGGCGGTCCCGGCCCTCGATTGGGCTGCCGAGCGCGAAGCCGCACAATGGATTCAAGAATTGTCGGCCGCAGATCGTCTGGAGGCGGCGCGGGATCTTGGTACGGGAGGGCTGGCGCTCACCCTACAAAAAATGCTATTGCCTCACGAATTCGGTGGTACATTCTCTCTGCCCGGCTCCGGGCCTGCAAATCTCAACGAACTAGCCTTTGGCGAGCACAGTGCAAGTTACATCCTTGCCACCCGCGAAGCACTTGATCCAGCATCTCTTTCCTTCAAGACTCTCGACTGTCATCTCCTTGGTGAAGCCGTGATCGGAAGTGGAATGAAGCTGGGCGGCATGGGTTTGGACCCGAAAATGGCTCAAGCCAAAGCTCTGGAATCTTTGTCAATCTGAAGAGAATTTTTCCTAAAAGGAAATGATATGGCTGGTTTTCGCGAAGAGTGCGGTGTTGTCGGCGTCATGGCCGATCCGGAAGCGGCAAGACTTATTTATCTCGGTTTGCACGCCCTTCAACATCGAGGGCAAGAGGCTGCCGGTATCGTGACGCTCAACGGTGGCGAAGAGTTCACAGGTCACAAAGCCTTTGGTTTAGTCGGCGACGGCTTTCCCACAGAAATCATAACCAAACTCGAAGGCAGTTCGGGCATTGGGCATAACCGCTATTCGACAACCGGCGGCAGTCGCCTCACGCAAAACATTCAGCCGTTCACCTTCAATACCGCCTTGGGCAATATTGCGATCGCACATAACGGGAACCTTACGAATGCCCATCTGATTCGTGCTGAACTCGAAGCCAAAGGCAGCATCTTCCAGTCGACCTCAGATACTGAAGTCTTCATGCATCTCTTGGCGAGAAGTAAGAAAGAATCGGTTCTCGAACGCCTGGTCGAGGTCATGGGCGAAGTCAAAGGCGCCTACTCCCTCGTTATCCTCACCAAAGACCGACTCTATGCTTTGCGCGATCCATTCGGCTTCAGACCCTTGGTCTACGGTCGTCGCGGGACGGCTGTCGTCGTTGCCAGTGAGTCCTGTGCTCTTGGGCTATTGGATGCTGACTTTGAACGCGAAATCAATCCGGGCGAGATCATCGAGATCCTGCCCGATGGTCTCGTGACGTCGCATCATCCCTTTCCTCATGCCCGCAAAGGCTTTTGCTCCTTTGAGCCCGTTTACTTTGCCCGTCCTGATAGCAAGGTCTTCGGCGAAGAGATTTACACCCTGAGAAAACGCATGGGCGAGGTTCTCGCTCGTGAAACCCATGTCGACGCTGATGTTGTCATCGCTGTTCCTGATTCAGGTATACCGATGGCTTTGGGTTATGCGAACGCAGCCGGAATCCCCTTGGAAATCGGCCTGGTTCGGAACCCTTATGTCGGCCGTACTTTTATCGAGCCTTCGCAGTCAATTCGTGACTTTGGAGTGAAGCTTAAGTTGAGTCCTGTGGGTTCCGTGCTACGTGGCAAGCGCGTGATTGTCGTGGACGATAGTCTTGTCCGAGGTACGACTTCGATGAAGATTCTTCGGATGTTGCGCAAAGCCGGTGCGAAGGAAATTCATTTGCGACTGGGATCCCCGCCTATTACACACTCCTGCTATTTTGGAGTTGATACGCCTGAGCGCAGTCAGCTCCTGGCAGCCACTAACACCGTGGAAGAGATTCGTGACTTCATCGGAGCGGATACCCTGGGCTTTTTAAGTCGGGAAGGTCTGCGGGAAGCGCTCGGCAAAGACAAAGCCAACAACTATTGTTATGGCTGTTTTACGGGTGATTATCCTGAGGATACCTGCCGTGAGATCAAGGCTCAGCCGACCGATGCTGCCGGTGGACCGGGATTGAAGGCTGGTTTTTGAATGATGAAGCTCATCGAAGGTATCGATTTTACAATCGATGAAGCGACGGGATACCTGATTTTCACCCGCGAATATCATCTCAAGCGGGGCAGCTGCTGTGAAAGCGGCTGTCGCCACTGCCCCTACGGATACAAAAAAAAGGACGAGGAACCAAAGTCCTCATCCTGATCATCTCTCAGAATAAATATCAGTCTCGGATCAGCTCAAGTCTCGACCAGGTGGCCGTCAGCGGCTTCGTGCAAGAGCTCGAAGACAGGCTTGAGCGAAGCCTCAGCGGCATCTAGAATGTTCGAGACTTCCTGGCGTGAAAACGCTGCGCGCTCCGCAGTTCCCTGGATCTCAAGGAATTTGCCGCTTTGCGTCATGACGACGTTCATATCGAGGTCGGCCGTGCTGTCTTCCTGATAATCAAGGTCGACCATGACTTCACCGTCGCGAAGGCCTACGGAAACCGCAGCAACAGCGTCAGTCAAAGGATTCTCGTTGAGTCGACCACTGCGGAGGAGCTTATCGACAGCCATTTTCAGGGCTACATAGGCGCCTGTGATCGAGGCTGTGCGTGTTCCGCCATCGGCTTGGATCACGTCACAGTCGATATTGAAGGTCAGGTCTGTCGCTTTACGCAGGTCGATGACACCGCGGAGTGACCGACCGATGAGGCGTTGGATTTCCTGGCTTCGACCTGATGGTGCGGGGCGTTCGCGGCGGGTGCGCGAGCCGGTGCTGCCTGGAAGCATACCGTATTCAGCGGTCAACCAACCTTGGGCCGGGCTTGAATTCCGAAGAAAGGAAGGCACACCCTCTTCGACACAGACTGTACATATAACGCGGGTCTCGCCGTATTCCACGAGCACAGAACCGGTAGCATTGCGGGTAAAATTAGGGACGATTCGAATGGGTCGCATCTGTCCGGAAGAACGGCCGTCGTGGCGCAACATGTTGTGATTCCCATTGTAAAAGGTGGAAGGTAAAAAAGGCGAAAAAGAATTAACTAACGGACGTACCCACTAAGCGCAAGCTCTCATTTAAAGAGAGCTGTCCGTAGGGTGCGACGCTTATCAATTGTTCTAACGGGCGAAGTAGGCGAGGAGGGCGACGAAGAGGAGAATTGTGAGTCCAATCAGTGTCTGACGGCGTGACGAGGCAGATCCAAAGCGTCCGCCCTGCATTTCAGGGTCATTGACGAGGGGATCTTCATCCGAGACTTCAAGGCGAGCAGCTTCCGCGGCTTCGCGAAGGGCTTCGCTCGGGGCGACCTGAGTCAGTGTGGGCTCGTCATATCCAGTAAAGGCTGTCTTGGCAAAGCGAGACGAGGCCGGCTGAGCATTGGGAAAGGTTTCGTCGATAGCATGGTGCAGCTGCACAAGGATGCGCGCTAAGATAACTTCGTCATCTACAGGCGTGAAGTCGAGACTACGATGCACGCCATACCTCCATTTCCATTTGCACGGCGACCAAAAAAAGAAGAGAGCCCTAAGGCTCTCTCACTATTATACAGAATCTTCGGTTTCTAGACGACCGTGGCACTTCTTATATTTTTGACCGGAGCCGCAGGGACAGGGATCGTTGCGCCCCACTTTGTCTCCAACCCGGCGCGCAGTCTCGATTCCATGGCCATCTTCGCCTTCCGGATCCAAATGCCCTTGGGCCGTTGGAGCGGGTGCATCAGGGTGGGCAAAGATCAATTTTGAGGTTTCAGGCTCAGCCACAACGGGAACTTCCTCAATTTCCTGAGCCTCCGGAGGAGGCATCCGCACAAGAGCGAGGACTGTTTCATCCTCGATTCGGATCATGAGGCTTTCAAAGAGTTTGAAGGCTTCGCGTTTATATTCCTGCAAAGGATCGCGCTGACCGTAACCACGGAGACGGACGCTGTCCTGGAGCGTATCCATGGTGCGGAGGTGTTCTTTCCAGCTCTGATCGATGATCTGAAGGTAAACATAAGCTTCGATGCGGCCCATGAGCTCGTCACCGACCGTGACTTTTTTCCCTTCGTAACCCTTGGCGACAACGTCGATGACGCTTTCGAGGATCGTTTCGGTCGAATGTTTATCGACTGCGAGAGTAGCCAAGTCGATTGGCATATGGAATTCAGCGCTGAGTTCTTTGCTTGCCGCTTCGAAATCCCAGGCACTATTGACAGAGGTATCCGGCGAGTACTTGCTGAGGATACCTTCCGCAATGCTTTTGAGACCGTCGCGAAGGAAAGCTATATCAGCTTTATCTTCCAGGATCTTACGACGACGGGTGTAGACCACCTGGCGTTGTTGGTTCATGACATCATCGTATTCAAGAACGTGTTTACGAGACGAGAAGTTCTGCTCTTCGACACGTTTCTGCGCTTTTTCAATCGCCCGGGTAACCATGGGCGAAACGATAGCTTCGCCTTCTTTCATACCGAGACGCTGCATGATAGCCGAAAGGCGATCACTGGCGAAAATACGCATCAGATCATCTTCAAGGGAGAGGTAGAACTTGGTTCGACCGTTATCACCCTGACGACCCGAACGACCGCGGAGCTGGTTATCGATACGACGCGACTCATGGCGTTCCGTACCAATTACATAAAGGCCGCCGAGTTCACGAACGCCTTCACCAAGAACGATGTCGGTACCACGACCGGCCATGTTCGTCGAAATCGTTACGTTACCACGCTGACCGGCGTTGGCGATGATGATCGCTTCCCGGCTGTGGTTCTTCGCGTTAAGGATCTCATGCGGAGTGCCGCGTTTTTTGAGGAGATTGGAAAGAAGCTCGGACTTCTCCACCGAAACTGTACCGACAAGGACTGGCTGTCCAGCGGTCTGCGCGCGGGCGATCTCGTCCGCGATCAGTTCAAACTTTTCGCGGGCCGTGCGATAGACTTCGTCCTGCTCGTCTTTACGGATCAGCACACGGTTGGTTGGAATAACGACGACGTCGAGATTATAGATACGTTTGAATTCGACCGCTTCCGTATCCGCGGTTCCAGTCATGCCCGAGAGCTTGGCATAAAGGCGAAAGAAGTTCTGGAATGTAATCGTTGCAAGAACTTGTGTTTCGTTTTCGACAGGCAAATGTTCTTTGGCTTCGAGGGCTCCGTGAAGACCATCGCTGTAACGACGACCCGGCATGAGGCGGCCGGTGAATTCATCGACGATCAAGACCTTACGATCACGCACCACGTAGTCGACATCTTTTTTGAAAACGATGTGGGCTTTCAGCGCCTGCTGCACGTGGTGAAGATATTCGATGTTCTGGGGTTCGTAGAGATTGTCGATATTCAGGCGTTTTTCAAGCTTCGAAATACCATCTTCAGTGAGAGTCACTGAACGCGATTTTTCGTCGGTGATGTAATCGCTGTCCTTTTGCAGGCCAGGAATGGCGGCATTAACTTTAACGTAGATCTCTGTGTTCGTTTCCGAAGGACCCGAGATGATGAGCGGAGTACGCGCTTCATCGATCAAAATGGAGTCGACCTCATCCACGATACAGAAATTGTGGGTTCGTTGGACGAAACGCGACTTGTCGGTTTTCATGTTATCGCGAAGGTAATCGAAACCGAATTCGTTGTTGGTTCCGTAAGTCACGTCGCACGCGTAAGCATCGCGACGCTGCGTATCGGTCAAACCATGAACGATAAGGCCAGTCGACAACCCAAGAAAGCCGTAAAGCTTCGACATTTGCTCGGAGTCACGAGACGCGAGGTAGTCGTTGACAGTGACGACGTGAACGCCTTTGCCGGAAAGCGCGTTGAGATAAACGGGCGCCGTCGCAGTGAGAGTTTTACCTTCACCGGTTTTCATCTCGGAAATGCGACCGTCGTGAAGGGAAAGACCACCGATAAGCTGAACATCGAAATGCCGCATACCGAGGACACGTTTAGCCGCTTCTCTTGCCACTGCAAAAGCTTCGGCCGCTAGAGCATTAAGCGTTTCGCCTTTGGCAAAACGATCTTTGAATTCTTGGGTTTTGGCTTGAAGGGCTTCGTCAGAGAGGCCTTGAAGCGAGGCTTCCATAGAGTTGATTTGCGTTACATTAGTAGCGTAACGCTTAATTTCTCTATCGTTTTTAGTACCGAAAATTTTCCGCGCTATATTCAACATATCGATGTTCCGCGTAAGCGTTAAAGAACCAGGAGCCCAGCCCTGCGAAATGGTGCGCAAAAATGCCAGGTTAGGTCGGTTAGTATATCGACAAAAGCGAGTGGGGGGAATGTTTTTCCCGAGAGGAAACGGGCTGAGGACTAAAATGTGAACAGGCCTGGCTTCTTATTGAGACATTGCGGGACAAGGGGTCCGTCAGGCTAGTCGCTACTACTGGATGCTGAGGATAAAGCGGCTGGGATCGACGTTAATTCCGTTCAGCATTACTTCGTAATGCAAATGAGGACCCGTGGTCCGACCGGTCATTCCTACGGTGCCGATCTGCTCCCCGCGGGTAACCCTCTGGCCCACTTCAACGAGACTTTCCGCCAAGTGGCCAAAGCGTGAAATCACGCCGTAACCATGAGCCAGCATCACGAAGTTTCCGTAGCCATCTTTCTTGCCGTTATAAATAACGACGCCATCGGCAGGAGAATAAAAGGGAGTTCCAATAGGAGCGGCAATATCAAGGCCCAAATGCACATCGCGCTCGCGTGTGAATGGCGATTCACGGGCCCCAAAGCCGGAGGTGATCCAGCCATCGACGGGAGAGATCGAGGGCACCGAAGCCAGGAGTGATTTTTGCTGACTGAGGGTCGAGAGAAGTTTTTGCAATCGCAACGCATTTTGGTTTGCGTTATTACCGACTTGCTTCATGTTTTCAAAGACCGTGCGAAACATCAGGCGGTCCAGGTCGATCCCGACCGGAATGTGCTGCTGGTCTTCGGTCGCGACCATCTCTTGTTTTGCGTGCTGGTATTCTTGAGGCGACAGGGGGCCGATACCGGTATGGACACTGAAGCGTTTGACTTTGATTTGTGTGAGTTCGCCAAGTTTTTCGCTGTAATCCTGGACGCGCTTGAGACTTCTTTTTACTTCTTCAAGGTTCGAGAGGAGAAGATTGGCTTCGCCACGGAGGCCTTGGTTTTCAGTCGCGATGGTTTGGTAGCTTTCGCGTAGGGTGCGGAGTTGCAAATAGTCGTAAATGAGGTATCCGAACATCAGGGATGCGACAGCAGTTCCCACGATAAATCCCCGAACGATCCAGTTCGAAATCTTGAATTGTTTCGACTGCCTCGCGTTCTCCGGGATTAATACGATTGTGATCTTCTGCATGAACTCTTCCTCTCGTGAAACTCTAGGGAGCTTTCACTTCAATGATAACGAGCGTGATGTTGTCTTCGCCTCCGCGATCATTGGCGAGATCGAGGAGTTCGCGTACGGCCCCCAGACCCTTGTCGGAGGTGACCTTGGATATCTCTCCGTCGCCGATCTTGCCATGCAGGCCGTCGCTGCAAAGCAGGAGAAAATCCCCGACTTCGAGACGGGTGCAAAGTGTATCGACGTCTTCTTCTTCCTGATAGCCAACACTGCGCGTGATGACGTTCTTAAGGTGATGGACCTCAGCCTCTTCCGGAGTAAGAATGCCTGCGCGCACTTGTTCGTTTACTAGAGAATGATCAAAACTCAGTTGATAGATCAGACCCTTGCGAACGAGATAGAAACGGCTATCGCCGACATGAGCGCAGTAAGCATGCTCGTCTACAATTTTAACAACAGTTGCTGTCGTTCCCATACCCCTGAGGGATGGGTCTTCCAGCGAATGCTCATAAATTTTGGCGGAAGCATGGTTGATGGAGTTGGCTAATGCATTGAGAAGAACTGGATCAGGATGAGTCTTGGGGGAAGTCGCCAAGAGCGGAACAAATTTTGTGGTGACTTCCGAAAAGACTTGTTCGATGCAGATCCGGCTTGCGATTTCGCCACCGGCATGTCCGCCCATTCCGTCTGCGACAATGAACAACCCTAGCTCGTTGTCAACGAGCATAGAATCTTGATTAGTGGCGCGCACGCGTCCTATATCAGTGAGTCCTATGGCGTGGACCTTTACTAGCATGGGGCTCCTCAAGTCTTAAATGCAGAAACGTCTAAGGTCAGGTTTCGGTATATATTCACAGAAGTTGAGCCGGGCTGTAATATTTCGATAAGAATTTCATGGGTCAGGATTTAAGAGGAAACGAAAAGAGTAAAAAAAGCCCTCGAGTTACCAGGTGTAGCAATCGAGGGCAATGTCGAATGTTTTACTTCAACTTGGAGATTACGGCGGCGGTGAATTCTTTGGTGCCGAGTGTCCCGCCCAGATCCCTGGTGCGCTCATGAGCGTTCGCCAGTGTGGAACTGATGGCGTTACGCACGCGATTTCCAACCTCAAGCTCACCCATGTAGTCGAGCATCGAAGCCGAACTCAAAAGAAGTGCTGTCGGGTTGGCGATATTTTTGCCCTGGATGTCAGGGGCGGATCCGTGAACCGCTTCAAACATTGCGCATTTCTCGCCAATGTTTGCGCCTGAAGCGATGCCGAGGCCACCGATCAGTCCCGCGCCGATATCTGAAAGGATGTCGCCGTAGAGGTTTTCCGTCACGATGATATCGAACTGTTGGGGCTTGGTTACAAGCTGCATGCCGCAGTTGTCGACGATCATATCGTCGATGGCGATCGATGGGTAATCCGAAGCAACTTTGCGGATGGAGTCCAAAAAGAGACCGTCGGTATACTTCATGATGTTGGCTTTATGAACGACAGTCACCTTCTTGCGGCCGAGCTTGATGGCGAGTTCAAAGGCATGGCGCCCAATACGCTCGGAGGCTTCGGCTGTGATCAGCTTGATACCTTGAGCCACACCTGGTGAGATCATGTACTCGATGCCTTTATAAAGGTCTTCCGAGTTTTCGCGAACGATGATGAGGTCGATGCCTTCGAAAAACGAAGGGAGGCCTTTGAAGTTCTTTATCGGACGAACGCTGGCGTAGAGATTGAACATCTGCCGCATCTGAACGTTGATCGAGCGATGACCACCACCAACAGGTGTTGTGGTTGGGCCTTTGAGGCCGACGCCAGTGCGATTGAGGCTATCGATAAAATGCTGAGGCATCAACGTACCGGTTTTTTCGTAGGCGTTGAGGCCGCAGTCCGCTTCTTCCCAGATGATGGGAGCGTTGGCCGCTTTAAAGACGGCTTTTACACTTTCGGTGATTTCGGGACCAATCCCATCACCGGGAACTAGGGTTACTGTCTTCATTTAAGATCCTCTTGGAGCGGATTGCGATATTGCAGCTTTCCGACGGGTATACATATCAATTTGCAGCGTGACGTTATCACGTCAAATGAACCAAGGTTTAGTGAGACTTTGACTTAGGTCCAGCAAGAGGGAGTTTTTATGGACCTAAACCCCAAGGGTCTTCAAGACATATTTTTGGGCCATAAGTATCGTCAGATTGGCCAAAGCGTTGTGCAACTCGCCTTTTTGCATCATCGCGTCGAGCTGAGACAGAGGGACAGTGAGGACTTCAATTTCTTCTGATGCGTCAGGAAAGAGTTTTCGGTCCTTTGCGAGTTCGCAGTCCTCGGCGAGGAACATAAAGAGTTTATTATTCATTATCGCGGGATTAGGGTTCACTTCACCCAACGCCCGAAGCCGTCCGGGCCGATAACCCGTCTCCTCTTCAAGCTCCCGAGCCGCCGCCACAATAGGGTCTTCGCCCGGGTCAATACCGCCTCCCGGTATCTCCGTAGTCTGAGTCATCATGCCAGCCCGTGGCTGACGAATGAGTATAGCTTTCTGATCTTCCGTGATCGCAAAGATATTGACCCATGAGATACCGCTGAGGCGGAAGTAGGGATGCGGCAAAGCTTCGCCCGTCGAGACACGTTCGATATGGAGTTCTTCCACAGCAAAAGGTCTCGTTTTGAGCAAAATCTTTTTACTTCCGAGCCGCCAGTCCATTTTTCTTGGCCTCACCGATTATCGTCACCTTGCTGATCACGACTGGTTTTTTAATAAAGCGATCGGATAGTGTACGACGCACTGTTAAGCGCGAGCGTTCATTAAAAGCTTCGAAAGAAAAGTCGTTGCTTGCCCGCAAATTGCGCACAAGTCCCCGAAGCTCATTCAAAAGTCGGCCCTTAATTTGTTCAGCGTCATCATCACTATCGAAAGGGAGACCGACAAAATCAATCTCTATCTCGAGATTATCCTGCTGAATGTATCCCGTGACAATAGCTAGACCTGAATCACCGATTTTGTGGCGCTCGCGCATCGTGTCGTAAGACATCGGTCGTCGCGACCAGGAGTCGATGAAAAGTCGGTTGAGTTCATGGTTCGCGATGATCTCAACGCCTTCGGCATTGATCGCAGTAACCTGACCATTCGAAACTTCAACTGTAGGCTTAACACTCAGATTTGCGTTGGCATCTAGCTGCATGAAAGTACCATGGACTGGAATCGTGTAACGGGCGCCGAGAGCATCCATGACTGATTTCAAATCTTCGCTGTAGGCGTGACCACTGACGTGAATGCCAGGGAATTCGCGGGCTGAAATGGTCTTTACACCTTTGTAAGCACACATACTCATCAGCTTTGCCAGAGGCTTTTCGTTGCCTGGAATAACGCGTGACGAGAAGATGACTTGATCGCCCTCACGAGCGGACATGAAGGCCACTTCATCAAAGACGATACGTTTGAGGCCCGATTTATATTCACCCTGGCAACCGGAGCACAAGACGATCAGGTCTTTGCGTTCCACTTTGCGACTGCCGTCTTCATCCACGAGACAAGCCGCTTCATCACCCAGCATCTTCAAACGCTGAGCGATCTCGATGCTGCGGCGCATACCGGCACCGAAGACCAAGACCTTTTTCTTCAGTTCGCAAGCGATGAGAAGAACGGTTTGCAGACGCCAGAGGTTCGATGAAAAAGTCGTGACAAAACTCACGCCTTCCGCACGCGCAATGACTTCCGTCAGAGCCGGCCGCACGATGTTCTCCGTCGGGCAATGGCCTTCTGCACTGGCATTGGTACTGTCCGAGACAACCGCCAGAATCTGAGGGCCCTTAGCCGCCAAAGTCTTCAGACCTTCGAGGTTGAGACTCGCTTCGTAGGGCGTAAAACCATTGAGTTTGAAGTCACCGGTATGGAACACGCGATGCGGTCCTGCTTCAAGCAAAAGGCTGCAGCAGAAAGGAATCGAGTGAGGCACATGCACCCAATGCACGTTCATTTCCGGCAGACGAATGATGTCGCCGGCCCTTACTTCGTGAAAGGTGTAGGGCCTGTTGTTCTTCATTTGAAGCAGTTTTTCTTTAACGAGTTCCAGCGCCCATGGTCCGATATAGACCGGCGCCGGCCATCGTTCGAGGAAGTAAGGAAGGGCTCCGATATGATCTTCGTGACCGTGCGTAATGAGGTACGCCGTTGGAGGTCCGCCCAAAATTGCTTCGAGCTGAGAGATATCGGGGATATGGGCATCGACGCCAATTTCGTAAGTTTCAGCGAAAGCGAGCCCACAATCGACTACGTAAGTCTGACCTTTGTGAGCGTATATAGTCAGGTTCATACCGAACTCGCCACAGCCGCCAACTGTGAACATATAGATACGATTGGGATCATTCTTAGAAAGCTTGGACAGAGATTGAAAAGTCATTTTGTTTTGAACACCGATCTAAAGCGAGGCGTCTGTATAGGTAACGCTCTTAGCTTTTATCCTTTTGAGGGTTTAAAGTAAAAAGGAAAGCTGATCTGAATGCTGCCTTTTTGCGGCTTGGGCCAATTCCATCGGCTCAATTTTTCGCGAATGCAGCTAATCATCTTTCTGTCATCTATGTTTGATTCGACCAGTTCCAGCTCAGAAACACGGCCTTGAGTGTCGAGGTGCCATTTCCACTCCATAAGACCCTGAGCGTCTTGATTGCGTCTCAAGGCCAGCTCGTAACAGAGCTGAAGCTCAAAACGCGATCGTTCGACAGTCTGCTGAATCAGTCGAGGATCCACGCTGCCGATAATGGGTTCTTTGATCTTCTTGGGTTTGGTGGGATCAAAGAGAGAGGCTATAATGCTATCGATCTTCCTATTGATTTCATTGAATTGGCGTCCGCTTATACTGGGCGTGTAATCGCTACCTGCGGCCAGTGTTATGGGTCGACTCTTCTCTGGAACGAGAGGGCTAAAGGAGGATCGTAATTTTGTGAGTTTGTTGCGTTCACGTTCGGCCCGATCCGCAAGTTTTTGCGCATCGCCGTACATGGCTTCTTCATCGTGGCTAAATTTGAAAGGCAAAAGGGCTTTGCCGGAGGCTTTTTCAACCTTCTTATATTCCTTAAAATCGTAACCGGGATCCTGAGCAAATTCAGCGGTGGTGTCACTGCGCATCTTAAGTACAAACGCTGTGCTTTCGTACCATCTTTCCAGCGATCTTTTGGTGCGTAACAGTTTACTGTTGAGCGTTTCCCCCTGAACAACGGGTATGAGAAGCATGCCGTTTCTCGGATCGCTCAATTGCTTGGCTTCCCGGTCGCGCTGCGTCTCCTGGGCGAACTTGGCGTTTTCAAGGCTATCGAGTTTGCGCTGCCGATAGATCTCAGCCGCCGAATTCAAGACGGGTGAGTTCAGATCTTTTGGCTCGGGATTCATATCGAGCGCGACATTGACAAAGTCTTCGGTAAATCGAACTGCGGAAATGATCATATGCTTTCGATCATAACCGTCTTGTAGATTCTCTGGGCCCTGGCTCAAATGCAGGGGATGGATGAAGGGAAGCGTGTATTCGTCCGGCAGTTCGATAAAGCTCTTGGGTCTGTCGTCGGGTCTCATTTTGAGGCCATAAACAAAGCCGCCCATGAGAAAGGTTCCTGCTGCCAGGCCGGCCCACAAACCCGCGAACTCTCGACCCCACCAGAAATCGACTACGGAGCCGCGGTATTCCCCGCTGTGTCGGGTGGGCGCCTTGTGAGCTTTGTGTTCGCGGCCGATGCGGATAAGGATTCGCAAATCATTGTAGGAAATGCTTCCGAAATCGCCGCGCTTCATAATATGGGTATAGGCGGACTTGCGATCTGAACTGACGTTCTCGATCTTGCCGTCGCAGGTTGTGAATCCTGACCATTGGGGATCGAGATCAAGTTCGACCCCGCGATCGGTGATAGTCAAAAGTGCGATGTCGCTCGGAAGAGGGTAGAAGGGGGCCGAAAGTTCGCCGTCCGGGTTGGCCGTCAAATAAATGACACCGCGTTGGTGATAGAATCGCGACGTCTTGGAGAGCAATTCACCGTTCTGGTGAACCTCCACAAATACACGATCTGTCTCGCGAGACAGTTTTTTCACCAAAAAACGCGGATTTTTCAGAAACCTTACCTCTCTCGCTTTAGTTGACGACGCGTGTTTCGAAGCCGTAGTTCGATATCTTCGCCTCGACGAGCGCAAACAGTATCGGTCGGATATGTATGTATTTCAGCTTCTGATCGACTGCGAGAACGGCTCGGGTTCGATCTTTTTCAATTTCAAGTGAGAGCGTTTGTTTGAAAGCCGCTTCCGCTGTTCTCTTGTTGAGATAGTCAATGAATGGCTTCAGCGTTTTCATGTCGCGCGTTCCCAGTGGCCACATGAAGCGGTTGTGATCATCTGTGACGAGAACCAGTTGATCCTTGTCCTGATAGATACTGATCCAGATCCCCGGGGCCGTTAGAGTCTCCGCGTTCAGGTGCACAACATCCGCGCGCGTGCCCAGACGATGATTGAAGCCGGTAAGCAGGTGACCCCGAAGAACAATGACCAGTCCAAATCCGATGAGTGCGGGAAATGGAAACCAAAGAAGGGGTTCGATCAGTCGCTCCCGCGTCCTTTGCACCAGAGCAAACCACAAAGTGCTTCTCATAAGAGTCCACCCCCTAAGATCACCTGATCAAACAGCCCGGACTTCTTGAGCGCGGCAAAACACTGAATGACGATAGGCATGGGAATATCTTCAGTCGGTACGAAAACAAGGGAACGGCCGGCCTTTGCCTCAATTTGCCATTTGCTCAAGTCGAGCACGAGTCGTGGCAGGTCGGGGGCTCCATCGATATGAGGAATCTGAAACTTATTATGCACCGCGCTCAGATCCTTGCCAAAGGATGAGAGCTGGCCAAAGTAAAAGCGATCACGCGTGAGGATGACAATCGCCGCGTTGTTGTCGATCGTGGCTCGAGGTTGGGCCCAGGTTTCCTCTGGATTGACAGTCTTCTCATCAGTCACGACAGGAAACTCCGCCTCGACGATCCCGAAGGATCCTGGCATCGATATTCCACGCAGGGCTGTCGACAGGAAGGTCATAAGCAACAGCAGCGCGAGCACTATGATAGGAAGATACCAGACGTTGCTAGATAATCTCTTCTTCGTCCTTAATATCTTCGACTGAAGAATCGTCAAAGCTGTCATCTTCAACCTCAATTTTATTGTCGGCACTTGATTCGCGACGGGCTTCGGGAGCAACCGATGGAGCGGATCCACCGTGGCTTGAGCCTGACATGGCCATCGCCGGCATAAAGCCCGACATCTCTGCAGGAGCCAGCAAATTCATCAGAACTGAAACACCGTAATGGACGCGTTCCGTCAGTCTCAAGGCGAGACCTCTCAGCAGTTGATGGCCTGTGAGAAAAATCATGCTCATCAATAGACCCATGGTCGTGGGATTCAACGAGTTCGCAATGCCGTTCGAGAGGCGAACCTGCTTTTCGGCGGTATCAAGGATTTCGATGGAATCGAAGGCAGCCCATAGTCCATCGATCGTTCCAAGGATACCGATTAGTAGAATAAGGGTCGACAGAGCCGGAAGAATGCCGATACGGGCTTCGATTTTCGGCAGAAAATCGATGCTCTCCTCCTCGATGGCTCCGCGTACACTGGCTGGATCACGCTCTTTGGCTTCGAGGGCTTTGAGGCTGATGGCCGGGAGTGATGTGTAGGAAGCGTTTTTGCAGATACTCACGGCGCGTTCGATGTCTTCGGCTTGCACCGAGCGACGAAGATTATTCAAGAATTTCTTGAAATCCAGCGAATACACAACCTGCAGCATGATCAGCCGTTCGAAGATGATAACAGTTCCAATAAAACCCAGAAACAGGATCAGGTACAGGTAGGTATTCCCACTCTGGAGGCTAATCGCGAGCTGACTCCACATATCAAGATCCTTTCGGCAAAACAAAAGGTTTGATTTTAGTATACCAAGAGCGGTGAAGCTTTGGTATGGGAGGGCAGGAATGGTTTGGGAGTGGATTAGCGGATTTTTGTAATTTCGGTATTATTCTCAAGAACTTCATCGGGTTCTTGATTTTGCGTGGAGGTCTTGGGCGAGAGAGTGCCCTTTTCACAAGCACGTACGAAGGCCTTGAGAATCTCAGGATCGAAGAGTTCAGCTTCGCCGTTCAAGCGCTCGACCGCTTCGTCTTGATCCATAAAGCCTGAATAGGAGCGACCGGATACCATCGCATCAAAGACATCAGCGAGAGCTACGATCCGACCAAAGAAAGGGATGTCCTCGCCAGCGAGACCTTCTGGATAACCCGTTCCGTCCCATTTTTCATGATGGTATTTGACGCCCGATATGATCTTCTTCGCATTGGGAAGGTGATTGATGATGTTGGCGCCGAGGGTGGGGTGAAGCTTCATCTCCGCATACTCTTCCGAGGATAGCAGCGAGGCCTTCTTCAGAATCGAGTCCGGAATTCCGATCTTTCCCACGTCGTGGCAAAGAGCGCTGATCATCAGAAGACGCTTCACATCGCCGTGCAAGCGCATTTCTTCCGCGATGGCCATGCTATAAGTTGCCACACGTTCGGAGTGGCCACGGGTGTAGGTATCCTTCGCTTCCACTACACTTAATACGGTTTCGATGACGCCATCGAGCCAGCCGTCGAGTTCTTTGCGGAGCAGCATCGCTTCGATCAACGGCGAGGTTCGCTGGAGAAGGGCCTGGGCGCATTCGAGTTCGTGCATGGCAAAGTCTTCTTTGGGGCTATCGATCTCGATATGTACCAAAGCAATGATGTCTTCGCTGTGCATGACCGGGAGGATCACGCGATTCCGGCCCTGCTGCGTGGCTTTGACTTCAGGAGAAAGCAGAATGCCTTGCTTGCGCGATAGGGCGTCTTCAAAAGCACTGCGGCTCAAGAGAAAGCCGGGCGTTTCTTTGGAATAATTCTTGGTTGCGTAGGGCACTAGCTGCCTTTGTTGATTTGACCAAATGAAAATCGCCGAACGCGATGCGTTGTGAACTATTTTACCAAGACTCTTTAAAAGAGTGTGGCAAGTTTCTTTCAGGTCTTTAATCACGATCAGATTGCTGTGATAATTAAAAATGTCGTTGATCGCCTGACCATTGCTCATCACGTTGTTGGCGAGGGCACTGGGATCGAGGCGCACGGCGCGTTTGAAATGATGGCGATGCGGATTGTCGACGTCGATCGGCATTTTCAGGCCTTCATCCATCTGCATATCAAACTGTGTGATATCGGTCGTGATGTTGATGCCGGCATCGGGAGCGACAAAGGTAAGTTCGGTCGAGCCGACCAAAATCTTATCGCCATTGCTCAGGGTCGAGTTGATAACGCGATCGCCATTGATATAGGTGCCGTTGCGGGATTCCAGGTCTTCTAGAATGAAGAGTCGGCCCCGGCGTTTGATGCGAATGTGATGACGCGAGGATTCTGAATCGCGAATAACGATGGTGTTGGTGGGATCTCTGCCGATGGACGCAGGAAATTCTTTGAGCTCAATGCGTATACCCGCATTGTGACCGCGTTCAATGATGAGAAAGGCAGAGCTCATAAGTGCTTTCATTAGAAAGATTTACCGCATCTTTGTATCGGCAAAAGGAAAATACTATTGAGTGTCTTAAGTTTAGTCAGATTCTGCCGACACGTAAGAATAGAGGCTCTGCCCGGAGGTTTTATGAGATTGTTCATTTGTTTAGCCTATATACTGCTCACTTTTGAAACTGTATCCGCCAAACCCCTGCCCCCATTGGGCAAGAGAAAATATCTTCTGGATGTCAAACGTCCGGAGCGCCCCGCCCAGATTGAGGGAATAGAGTCACCAGCTTCCGAACTCGATGCCGGAGTGATGAAGGACCCCATTCCTTTGGGAGCTAGGGTCGATACGCATGCAAAAGCCTGGCAGGAGCCAGCCCGTGTGGTCTCGAAGACTTCTAAAATTAAGTTTGAAAAGGTTGCAGTAGGCGGACGCTACGCGGTGCCTCGCGTCACTTTTGAGAAAGAGCGCAAAGATATCAGGCATGCCGACGAGCCGGTTAAGCAGGATTATAAGAAAAAGCTGCAGGAATCCGAGCAGATCCTTAAGGACCTGAACTGGTAACCTGCCCGCAGCCATCCCCCCCCCCGAGGTTCTTTCCCGTTTTTCCGCCAGGCACATTCAGTGATATGTTCTTTAATTATGAAGCGGTTGTATCACCTGCCTGGCTGGCTGGTCAATTTATTTTCGCTTTACCGATCAATTTCTTAACTACCAGTTAAGTGTTCGAATATTCAGGAATAAAATGAACTTAATCGATTTATTACATGCCTTTGATATGAACATTCTTCATATTGTGAACAGTACGCTGGCGCGCCCATTGAACGATGTCCTCTTCAAAATATGGTCTTCCGAGGCTCTCTGGTTCGCTTTGACTGGTTTTTTTCTAGCCCGAACTGCCTACAGTAGGCAGTGGCTAAATTTCCGGACCTTACTTTGGCTGGGTGCAACAGTTGGCGTCAGTGATGCTTTTGCGGCTCAGATTATCAAGCCATGGATTGGCCGGATCAGGCCGTGCAAGGTCGAGGGGCTCGTGCGGATAGTCGATGGTTGTGCTGGAAGCCTGAGCTTTCCTTCCAATCATGCGGCAAACGGAGCGGCTTTTGCTATCTTTTGGCTTCTCTGGAAGGGGCCTCGCGCTGGTTTTATGGCCATGAGCTGCATGTTCATGGTTGGTCTATCGCGGGTCTATCTGGGAATGCATTACCCGAGCGATGTGCTAGGGGCGTTTTTGATCGGTGGGGCGATCGGAGCTTTGTCCTACGCTCTCTATTCCAAGCTCGGAATAGGCGTAAAAAAAGGGGCATTGGAGCCCCTTTATTAGAGTCTGTGACAGACGATTAGGGTTCTTCAGGGAAGAACTTGCCGTCTTTTTCCGCGAGATCACGCAGCGTCTTGGCTGGCGTAAAGCGCGGGCCGAATTTCTCTTCCAAGCTTTTCATCTTGTTCAAGACATTCTTTGATCCCAAATGATCCACATATTTCAATGGACCGCCGAGGAAAGGCGGAAATCCAAGGCCAAAGACCGCTCCGATGTCACCATCGTAGGCATGGTTCAGGACGCCTTCTTCCAAACAGCGAATGGTTTCGTTGATGAAGATGAAGACACAGCGATCCTGAATGTCTTCAGCCGGAACGAATTTGTAGGTTCGCTTATCATCGCCCATAAGTTCATAAATTGATTCATCCGGACCAACTTTTTTGCCTTGTTCATACGTAAAGAAGCCCTTGCCGTTTTTACGGCCAAGGCGTCCCGACTGCTGAATGACGCCAAGGCCGTTCGGGAGTTTCACGCGCTCAGGAAAAGATGTATTCATCTCATCAAGAACGTGAATACCAACGTCGATACCGACTTCATCCATCAAGGTGATAGGGCCGACAGGGAAACCAAAATCGGTCAAAGCAGTATCGATCTCTTCGATGTTGGAGCCTTCTTCAAGGAGAAGTGAGGCTTCAGCGAGGAAGAAAGCAAGGGCGCGCGTCGTATAAAAGCCCGGGCTGTCTTTGACAACGATGATTTGCTTGCCCATCTTGAGTCCGACTCGGAAGGCTCGATCGGCAGCCCAGTCAGCGGTTTTGTCGGTTACAACGATTTCTAGCAAAGGCATCTTTTCGACTGGAGAGAAAAAGTGCATACCCAGGACTCGCTCCGGATGCTTCGCTTTCGCAGCGATGCGGCCGATGGGAAGAGCGGAGGTATTGGAGGCAAAAACCTGATTTTCGTGAGCTTTGGATTCTGCCTGAGCGAGAATCTCCTGCTTGAGACCGAGATCTTCAAATACAGCTTCGATCACAATATCAGCGACTTTGAAGCCCTGAAGGTTTTGGCCTGGGGACATATGCGCCATCTTCACGGACAGTTCGAAAGGCTTCAGACGGCCTTTTTTAACTTTTTTCATGAAGTATTTGTAGGCTCCGGCCATCGCGCGTTTGGTCGAGTCCTTGTTGGGATCCGAGAGCATTACGCGAACATTTTTGTCGGCAAGGACGGTGGCGATACCAGCCCCCATGAAGCCTGAACCGATGACGCCGACTGTGTCGGGTGTTGCGTCCGCAAACTTCTTTTTGCCGGCTTCGGCATAGGGATTGCGTTTCGCAGCCGTGGTTGCGTGGAAAAGGTGAATCAAGCTTTTGCTCTCGCGTGTGAAAGCGAGTTCGGCAAAGAGTTTGGATTCGAGCTCGAGGCCTTTTTCCATCTTGCGATCGAAGGCCGCAAAGACCGCTTCCAGAGCCTTGTAGGCCGCGGGGTAGAAGCCTTTGGTGTTTTTGTCGATTTCTTCGCGGGCTTTTTTCTCAACAATGGCGCGACCGAAAGGGTTGGCTTCGGTAGCAAAATGCATGAGATTCTTGCCGATCGTCTTAGTGCTGAAAGCAGCTTTCTTCGCCGGTTTTTTGCCTTTGCGAACGAAATCCAAAGCGACGTCTTCAAGGATTTTGGGATGCACGGCCGCATCAGCGAGGCCCATTTTCACGGCGCGTTTGCCAGTGATGCGCTTGCCGGTTAGGATCATATCCAATCCACTAGCCAAACCGATAAGTCTTGGGAGACGCTGCGTTCCCCCGGCTCCAGGGAGCAATCCCAATTGAATTTCCGGAAGAGCGAGTGTTGCATTTTCAGAGATCACACGAATATCACAGGCCAGAGCCAGCTCAAGTCCACCGCCCAGTGCCTGGCCATCGATGGCTGCGACTGTGGTGAAAGGCAGGGCATCGAGTTTGCCGAAGATGCCTTGCATCTGCTGCGAGCCGGCACGAGCTTCTTCGAGAGATTTGAAATGGGCAAATTCGTTGATGTCCGCGCCCAGAGCAAAGTCCTTTTTCGCGCTGATAATCACGAGGCCTTTGACGTCTTTGCTGTCTTTAAGATCATCGAGAATATCGTTGAGTTCGCGTAGCAGAGGTTCGCCAAGAACCGTAACCGGCTTGTCGGGCGCTCCCATACGGAGAATCTGAATATTATCGCTCGTTCGTTCGACTTTAAAATATTGAGTCACGATCTGTCTCCTTTTAGGCTATGCGTTCGATAAGCATAGCGCCTGCCATTCCACCAGCCGCACATATAGCGATAAGCCCCAGATTCTTATTACTGCGAATCAGCTCGTTCGAAAGCGTCGTCACGAGGCGTGCTCCGGTCGCACCGAAGGGGTGACCGATCGCCAGTGCTCCGCCGTTAACATTGAGCTTTTCTTCGGGAATTGTGCCGAATGCTTTGGCATCACCAAAGTAACGTTGGCAGAAATCTTTGGATTCCATCGACTTCACACAGCTCAAAACCTGTGCTGCAAAAGCTTCGTGAATTTCAAAGAGGTCAATGTTCTCAAGCGTCAGACCATTGCGTTTGAGCAGGTATGGAATCACGACAGCAGGTCCGATCAGAAGCTGCTCCATCGGATCGACTCCAACGAAGAAGCTGTCCACGATACGGCTTTTTGGCTTGAGGCCCAGAGAGCGCGCTCTTTTTTCATCCGTGATCAGAGCGACAGCGGCACCATCTGTAAGAGCCGAGGCATTCCCGGCTGTAATGGTACCGTAGGCTTTATCAAAGGCTGGGCGGATGCTCAGGAGTTTCTCGAGTGTGGTATCGCCTCGGATGAGGTTGTCTTTTTCGATCGCTTCGTAACGCTCTGGCGCCCAGATGCTCACGATCTCTTCGTCGAACTTGCCGGCCTTTTGAGCTGCGGCAGCCTTTTGATGGGATGCGAGTGCAAATTTATCTTGAGCCTCGCGCGTGATGCCATTGAGTTTGGCCATGATCTCAGCACTGTCACCCATGCTCAAACCGGTCAAAGGTTCAGCAATGGCGGGTGCCTGCGGTAGCCATGCCTTCGCATCGAAATGGGCAACGATCGCCAGCTTGTCGGCTGGGGATTTGGCTTTATTCAAAGCGAGGAGGAACTGTCTCGCTTCTTTCGAGTAAGTGATGGGAACATCACTCAAGACTTCAACGCCACCCGCGAGTCCCATCAAAGGATGGCCAGATTTCACTTCTTTGGCAACGTCCGCGATTGTATGCAGGCTGCTCGTGCACTGACGATTCACGGTGTATCCGTGGATATGGGCCGGCAAACCGAGGTTGATAACCGAGTCCCGCGCAACGTTGCCGTTTTTCGGCTGAGGGACGACGACACCGGCGCTGATTTCATCTATCTCCATGGGATCGATCTCGAGCTTGCGCAGGAGTCCATCGACGACCCGGCTGTAGAGTTCCAGACAGTCCGCTTTTTCCAAAGCGCCGAATGATTTTACGAATGGTGATCGTACACCATCGATGAAGACAGGCTTACTGTTGCCTTCGGGAAGGAGAGCTCGATACTTGGACACGTTCAACATACATATCTCCCGATAGTCCTTGGGTCCTATAAGACTCTCAATTTGGTGATTTTTTGCGTTTTACACAAGGTCTATTTTCCCAGGCTTGCGGCCTTGAGAAGGCTCTGGGGCGCCCAGATGAGAGCGTGAACGGAATGCAAGGCGGCAAAGGCATTCATACCAGCTTGGGTATGAAACCTTTGCTCTCTAAACAAAGTATGCAGATGTGAACCGAAGGGTCAGAGCTGGCCGCGGGTTTTGATGCTCGCCATGATCTGTTCGATGAGCTTTTCGTCCTGGGCGCTCAGATTGATAAAGCTTCCACCCATGCGGAAACGCTTGCTATCGAACCAGCGGCACTCGCAAAGGCAGGAGAATGTCGAAGGCGTTTGGATACCCAGGGGGATCAGCGGGATGTGAAGCCAGTAGCGGCGTCCCGGGGTGGACATGGTTTCACCGGTGAACTCAAGCTTGAAGCCACCTGAGCTTATATCAAGCACGACTGCGCTGTAGCACAGGAAGGGCAATCGCTTGAATCGGCGAAGCTCCACAAGGGTGTGCGACAGAAAGCGCTTGGCGCGATTTTGTAGAATTGGATCATCCGAAGATTCTTCTGGTAATGCCATTGGACCGGTCCTCTTCTCTAAGTCACCTTCATTATAGGCAAGAGAATGGAAACCGTCCAATTGGAAAAAGCGAGCGAGTCGCCCTGGACTTAGATCGCGCTCTGAAAGCTAAGCTCCCAGCGCTGCTGACGTTTAAAACTTGAGTTCAGAGCCGTATCGGGTAGGTTTGCGTAGATTTCGAGGTTCGTCAGGCCCCTTCGGAACAAGAATCCAGCGCGGTAACGCTTTTCAAGTATGTAGTGCTCGAGGTTGGTGCTGAAAGCGCCTTTGTAGAAATAATCAGTAAACACGATTTTGGTCGGTTTGAGCTTGCCGTTAAATTCTTCGTAGATGTTGAATCTATCGTAGATCGGCAGGCGCAGACGATGAATGACGCTTTCCTTGTGAAGGCCGTTCACGAAGAGGATATCACTGCTGTAGTAGCCCTGAGCCTGTTCGAGAGAAAGCATTTGGTCAGGCAGTGGTTTGGCCGCTGAGGGCAGTCCACGCGGGGAAAACTTACCGCGGAAGCGATGATCGGGGACCAGAGTTTTCCAGTCAAATGGCGCAGGGGGCGCATCTGGAGCGAGGTTGACGCCGTATGGGCTCGCAGGCACCGGGGTAATGGCAACGGGACCGATTTCGTATTCGAGCTGAGCCTTGGGTGCGTTCTGGAAGTAGAGGTAATCTTCTTCATTGCCAATCGAGGCGACGCGAAGTTCCTCTTTGCTTGGTTCGATATCTTTCAGGATAAGGCCGTAGCTGACGGGGACACCATTATTGAAAACCACTGCTTGGGGGGCATCGGACGATTGGGTCTGATCGAAGCGAAAGCCTTTTTTAATCGATTCCGGAACGATATCCACGTGGATTTCTTTGCCGGCATAGGTCTTGGCATTGCGAAAGAGAGTCCAGCGTGTGCCGTGAGTGGTGTTGGCATCGGCTCCGCCAAAAGCCTTCTGTTTCCCTAGATAACCGAGGCCAAAGGATTGGGCTTTGGTGCCCTGCTCCTGCTGGATTTTAAGAACTGATCGTTGATGTTCGGGGTTGGCCAGGCCTTTTACCAAAGCTTCCTTCATCATTTCGACGAAAGGAATCTTGTTTTCCGCAGCTACGGGTTTGACGTCGGTAAGATAGGGTTTGCTGTTGATCCAAGGACCTTGTTCGAGGGTCGAAGAAAAATCCTGAGCAAGTCCCGACGAAGAGCATATAGCCCATACGCAGTAAGCTTTTGCGAGGATTTTAAAAGCGGAGATAGACCGCATATTCCTTCAGCTCCGATCAACGTTTATCAACAGCACCGGGTGTATGAAACATCCGACCTTAAAGGTCAAGTAAGCAGTGTGTCTGCAATACATATGCCAAGTGTTATTTTATGTGTTAGATGCGCAAGGCTTGAAAAGAACGGGGAAAAACACTTTTTCCCCCTGATTTGATAGCTGTCTAGCCTGAGGTGGACTGTCAAATATCACGACAATCACAAAGTTTCTGAAGCGTTTCATAGACTTGTTCCGGTTGCCCCCATTAGATTTCGGGTGTAAAAGATAGGGGCTAAGAAATCGGTCGACATTCCTGCTCGCAACACCGCAATTTTAGTAAAAACACGAGTTGAAAACAGCTGGCCTCTCTCAACCTTCGGGTGCCCAGGGGTCGAACAGCACGAGGATATAATGAAGGCTACAGGTTCAAACGTTAACCTCCCCAAAATGGAAGAGGAAGTCCTGGACTACTGGACGAAACAAAAGACGTTCTACAAGTCGAACGAGCTGCGAAAGGGCAAAAAGGAGTTTACCTTCTACGATGGCCCCCCCTTCGCCAACGGCTTGCCTCATTATGGTCACCTCCTCGCCAACACGATTAAAGATACGGTTCCGCGCTACTGGAACATGCGCGGCTTCTATGTCGAGCGTCGCTTCGGTTGGGACACGCATGGTGTGCCCGTTGAATTCGAAGTGGAGAAGACTCTGAACCTCAAGGGTCGTCAGGACATCCTCGATCTGGGTGTCGGCAAATTTAACGAACTTT
The DNA here is from genome assembly GCA_014377445.1 of Oligoflexus sp. Lineage (GTDB taxonomy): Bacteria > Bdellovibrionota_B > Oligoflexia > Oligoflexales > Oligoflexaceae > Oligoflexus. Next base: position 64,265 of record JACMPP010000016.1, on the reverse strand, counting down.
GCCGGGAATCGGTTCTTCACTATGCAGAAGAATGGCAAAAAACCATTTCCCGTCTCGGCCGCTGGGTCGATTGGGACAATCAATATCGCACCATGGACGTGAGCTTCATGGAGTCGGTCTGGAATGTGTTCAAGACGCTCTACGATAGAGGCCTCGTCTACCAGAGTCACAAGGTTGTGCCTTATTCGCCCCGTATTACTGCGATTCTCTCGAACTTCGAAGCTAATCAGAATTATCAGGACGTTCAAGATCCAGCGATCACCGTCAAGTTTAAGCTTGTCGATGAGGACGCTTATTTCCTCGCCTGGACGACCACGCCCTGGACTTTGATTTCAAACCTTGCACTCGCTATCGGACCCGAGATTGAATATGTAAAGGTTCGTGCGGTTGAAAATGGCGAAGTCTATTATCTCGCCAAAGCCCGTTTGGAAGCGGTTTTCAAGCGCAAAAAGAGCGAGCCTGAGCCCTATCAGATTCTCGCTGAAGTCAGTTCCAAAGAACTGGCCGGCAAGCACTATGCACCCCCCTTCCGCTATTTCCAACATCACGTAAATGCGTTCAAAGTCCTCGTTGATGATTTTGTCACGACGACTGATGGTACGGGTATCGTGCACATGGCGCCGGCTTATGGCGAAGACGATTTCCGCGTTTGTAACGCCAATGGCATCGATTTTGTCGATCCTTTGGACGAAGAAGCCCGCTACAAAGCGATCATCCCTGAGTATGCCGGTGTGTTTGTCAAAGACGCTGACAAAGACATCATCAAAGCCCTCAAAGACAGTCATCATCTCCTGCGCCACGAGACGATCGTCCACAGTTATCCGATGTGCGACCGTACCAACGGGCCCTTGATTTACCGTACGATCCCCTCTTGGTTCGTCGCGGTCGAAAAACTCAAAGACAATCTTGTTGAAAATAACGAGACGATCAACTGGGTTCCTGGCCACCTCAAGCAGGGCCGCATGGGCAACTGGCTCCGTAATGCGCGAGACTGGGCGATCAGCCGCAACCGTTTTTGGGGAACACCTCTTCCGATCTATATCTGCAACAATGATGAGACCCACCGTCTTTGCATCGGCTCAGTCAAAGAGCTCGAAGATAAGACGGGTGCGACCATCACCGATTTGCATATTCACAAAATCGATCACTTAAGCTTCGATTGTCCCGATTGTAAGGGCACGATGAAACGTGTCTCGGAAGTCTTTGACTGCTGGTTTGAATCGGGCTCGATGCCTTACGCGCAGCTTCATTATCCTTTTGAAAACAAAGAACGTTTTGAAGAAAGCTTCCCGGCTGACTTCATCGCCGAAGGACAGGATCAGACGCGCGGCTGGTTTTATACCCTTGCCGTTCTGAGCTCGGCTCTCTTCAAAAAACCAGCATTCAAAAATGTCGTCGTCAACGGCATGATCCTGGCATCCGATGGCAAAAAGATGTCCAAACGCTGGAAAAACTACACACCGCCTATCGAGCTCATCTCGGAGTACGGTGCTGATTCGGTTCGACTCTACATGTTGAACTCAGCCGTTCTTCGTGGCGAAGACTTGCGCTTTAGCAACGACGGTGTGAAAGACACGACCCGTGCGGTTATTCTTCCTCTTTGGAATGCCTACAGCTTTCTTTCAACTTACGCGGAAGCCGATGGCTGGAAACCCGCTGAGAGCCTGACGCTTGGCCAGGCGCCAACAGTCAAGGGCGAGCTGGATTGCTGGATCATCTCGCGTCTTCACACCCTCATGAAAGATGTGCATGTGGAGATGGAAGGTTATCATCTCTATAACGTCGTCCCACGCGTGATCGGTTTCATTGAAGATCTTACGAACTGGTATATCCGCCTCAGCCGCCGCCGCTTTTGGGCTGGCGAGAAAACGATGAGTCCGGATACCGCCGATGCCTATCAGACTCTCTATTACGTTTTGGTTGAATTCTCTAAGCTCTTCGCACCCTTGGCTCCGTTTACAGCCGAGCGAATCTACCAGGGTTTGACCGAAGGCATGTCGACAGCGACCAACAAGGTTCCCGAGTCTGTGCATTTGAGCGACATGCCGATGCCAGTTGAAAAACTCATCGACGCCGGTCTTGAGCGCCGCATGGATCTCGTCCGCAACGTGACCGAACTCGGTCGCTCGCTGCGTGCGAAACATCAGATCAAAACCCGTCAGGTACTCGCGGGCATGCAGGTTATCGTGCGGAGTGAAGCTGATCTTCAGCACCTCAATCTTTCGCAGGATCTTTTGAAGAGCGAACTGAACCTGAAGGAAGTGAGCTTCTCGACCGACGAAGCAAGCCACGTGAATCTTTCGGTGAAACCCAACCTCAAACTTCTCGGCAAACGATTGGGCAAAGACTTGAACGGCTTCAAGACCGAACTTGAGGCTTTAAATCAAGCGCCACAGAAAGTGGCTCAACTCATCAATCAGCTTGAGTCAGGGACCAAAGTTGAGATTATGGGCCACAGTTTTGATCTGGAAGATTTCCTCGTGGATCGTGGTCCAAAGGACGATCGCCTGATTGCGACTGCTCAAGGCGCCACCGTGCTCCTGGACACTCACCTCACGGAAGCCTTGATTATGGAGGGTTTGGCCCGTGAATTTGTGAACCGCATTCAAAACTTCAGAAAAGATAGCGGGCTCATGGTCAGCGACAAGATCACGATTGAAGTCCAGGCGAGTGGTGATCTGCAAAAGGTTGTCGAGACCTTCAAGGATTACATCGCAGGCGAAACTCTCGGGCAGTCGCTGAAGGTTGTGAAATCTTTGACATCGACTTTTCAGAGCGAATTTGAAGTCGGTGAAGAGAAGCTTACAATTGGAATATCCAAGCTTTAAGTCGATTAGAGGGCTTCCTTTTCCAAGGCGACTCGTTCACAATGAGGCCTCGGGAGGAAGCCCTCAATGCGTCTTCAGCTTTTTACTTTTCTATCGATTCTTCTGACGACAAGCTCTTGTTACACGCTCGAGCAGGCGTTTCGTTTCAACAATTCCTTCAATAGCCGCGTTTCTCTTCGCGAGATGCTGAACGATCCCGAGCTACCCGCTGATAAAAAAGCCAAGCTTGAAGTCGCCGTACAAACCATGAACTTCGCGTCCTACCAGGGATTGAACGTCGGGGACGCCTATCAGTTCGTTATTCCCGAGACCCAGAAGGCTGTTAGTTATTCGGTTCAGGCGGCCAAGCCTGACAAGCTCGAGCTTCTCACATGGTGGTTTCCTTTTGTGGGCTCGGTGCCTTACCTAGGGTACTTTCAGATCGAAAAAAGGGATGCCAAGGCCAAAGCCCTGCGTGAGCAGGGCTATGATGTCAGCGAAGGGACTGTCGGCGCATTCTCAAGCCTGGGCTGGTTTTCCGACCCTCTCTATTTCAGCATGCTCCAGCGTTCGAACTCCGATACCACACAGCTGCTCTTGCACGAACTGGTGCACCGAAGTTTTTGGTCGAAAGGTTCGGTGACTTTCAATGAGAACCTCGCTGAGTTTGTGAGCTTGCGCATGACAGAGGTCTATCTCAAAGAACGGGGACAGGAGAAGGAATGGGTCGCTCTCAAGGAGAGTCTTGCCAGGCAGGACATCTTCAGGAACTGGCTCATTGCGATGAAGGGCGAGCTTGTCACTCTCTACGACAGAACGGATTTGACAAAAGAACAGAAAATTAAAAAGAAGACAGAAATTATAAAGACCTATCAGGAGCAAAAATTCCCGTTAAGTACAAGCAAAGAGTATGACGGAGCTCGCAAAAAGCCCTGGAACAACGCCAGCATCCTGGGTTCAACTCTCTATCTTCCGGATATGGAGCGCTTTCAAAAGGCCTATGATTGCCTCCGCCCCCCCACAGCGGGCGCTTTTCTTGCGGCCTTGCGCGAATCGGAGCAGCGCTCAAAGGACGCAGATGAAGCCCTCACACGCATCTGCGAACTCAAACCCAAGCGCCTTTCTGAATGAAGCTTTGGGCCTGGCGTGCTAAGGGAAAGTCCCGTGCGGCAGTTGATTCCAGAATATGAAGGGATTGGCTTATGTGGATCGATGATCAGGTGCTGATGGAAAGTCATCAGGATATCTGTCTCAAAACTTGGGTGCCAGGTGAGGCCGTCGTTGTCCTGGGTCGCAGCAATAAGCGCGGCACGGAGGCCGATCGCGTTCTCTGCGATGCGGATGCTGTAGCGATTCTAAAACGTTTGGGTGGTGGTGGGACAGTGATTCTCCACGATCAATGTCTGGTCGTAAGCTGCGGTCTATGGGTGAGGGATTACTACAAAAACGACCTCTATTTTCGTCAAATGAACCAGTCCATCATCGACGTTTTTCAAACCCAAATTCCTAACACGGACTTCAAGCAACGCGGCTATTCCGATATTGTGCTTGGCGACAAGAAGCTGGTCGGCACATCACTCTTTCGCAGCCGCAACTTTCTTCTCTTTCAAGCGTCAATCCTTGTCGACCCAAGGGTTGATCTGATGGATACCTATCTCCAGCACCCCAGTCTCGAGCCTGATTACCGCCAGGGCCGTAGTCACCGAGACTTTGTGATGGGACTGGCCGAGCTCAGCAAGCTTTCGACACTCGACTGGCTCTTGGTCTTTGAGCAGAAATTGTTAGGGAAAATTGAATCGAGGATGGCCGAGGAATTGATCGCTTCCCAAGAGGCTCAAGTCACGCATGTGAAGAGTCGAATCGCGGAAGTCCGCGATCTCGACTAGCGTTTCACGCGGCGACGGAAATCGTTCGCCCCAAGCTGTTCCTGCGATAGAGCTCATAGACGAAGCTGGTGTTTAAAACCACAAATGCCATCGTAATAAAAGCCAAGCCCAGCGAAAATATACCTTCGGTCAACCACACCCATTTGCCGAAAGGAAATGCGGCGGAGGGTTGAAACAAGAGCTCGCGACTTATATGCAGGTGGACATCGATCTCAAGAATGTAGGAGTTGAGCCATTCCAAAAGAGCGACAGCGTTAAAGGCCAGGAGCTGAAACGTGAGCAGGAGAAAAAACACCGACCACTTCGACATTCCCGTAAAGCTTACGTAGTCCAAAAACAAAGCGTTTTTGAAGGCATTCATGGGCTTCTGACGATCCAGGACCATCAAGGTGGGTAGAGCGGAAAGCAATACGCCCGAGACCATGGCGAGGAAGCGAACGATGGATCCCGGGAAGATCTGAATCGATATATTCAGAAGCAAAAGGCTCAGGAGCAAGCCACCGAAGAGAAAGGCCAGGCCTTTGGGGAAGAGCCCCTGGGCCCCTGATTTGAGGGCCGCATTCAGCGAACGCGGTTCAGAGCGCGCAACCTGCAGGCAAAGCGCAACGGCGGTAAAACACCCGAGCAGAAACAGGACGCACACCAACCACCCGACACTGATGTAGTGAAATGCGAAGTCCTGTAGGACACCCAGCGCATTCTCAAATGAAATCGCCTGTTTGATTTCAAAGGCTTGACCCAGGTCAAAGGCCCTGCGGCTCGAAAAATAAAAGAGAAGATACTGGGGTATGGACATGCATACGAGGCTGATATAAACCAACTGTGGCCAAATGGCCTTCAGGGTTTGCCAAGCTCTCTTCCATGGATGAATAGGATTCATTTCGATTTTCTTATTTGAGCTGGATGGCCCTGAGTTCTCCATTGACTGTCCCAATATGAGCAGAAGATATGTCTACGCGAAGCTCTCTAGTGATATCTGAGATATATCAGAGTGTGCAAGGAGAAGCGGCCTATGCCGGCTGGCCCTGTACCTTTGTGCGCCTCACGGGCTGTCCTCTTCGTTGCCGCTGGTGCGATACCGTCTACGGCTTCAAGGGCGGACAATCGATGACCCACGATGAGATTAAGGCCCAAATCCGGGCCTATGCGATTCCCCTCGTCGAACTCACGGGTGGCGAACCTCTGGCTCAAGAGGGTTGCATAGAGCTCATGAAAGAGCTGGTAGACGAAGGTTTCAAGGTCATGATCGAAACCAGCGGATCCGAATCGGTCGAGCATCTGGCTCCCCAAATCCACATCATTATGGATTTGAAATGTCCTGGCTCCAATATGGAAAGCCGGAATCACTACGCCAATCTTCAGTTTCTTAAGCCGACGGACGAAATCAAATTTGTCATAGCTGATCGCAATGACTACGAATGGGCCCGAAATCTGGTTCGTATGGAACACCTGGATACCCGCTTCAATGTCTTGTTCTCCACGGCTTTCGGCCTCCTTCAGCCTCAGCTCCTGGTCGAGTGGATACTCGAAGACAAGCTGAGCCGCGTTCGTCTCAATCTTCAACAGCATAAATACATATGGAAACCCACAGCTAAAGGGGTGTGACTTGAATCACGAGTGGATGCAGAAGCTGCAGAAGTGGGAGTGTCGCGACTCAACTTACCAGGCAGCTGAGCCAGCCCTGGTTTTTGCGCGAGCCAAAGGCTCGCGTATTTGGGATGCTGAGGGCCGCGAATATATTGATCTTTGCGCAGGTTTCGGCGTCACGGCCCTCGGTCACAACAATCCCACGCAGCGGGCTGTATTCGAACGCAGTTTCAGCGATGAGTCGGCGATCATCCACGGCATGGGTGATGTTTATCCATCCATCGACAAAATTCTTCTGCTTGAATATCTGGGGCAGCAACTGCCGCAACGCCTCAATCGGGGCGCTCTCGCCTTGAGTGGGGGCCAGGCAGTTGAGATCGCGGTAAAAACGGCTCAAATCGCCACAAAACGCTCAGGTTTCATTTGTTTTAAAGACGGCTATCACGGCCTCGACTTAGGCATCCTTCCTCTCACCTCACGCGCCGATTTCAAGGCGCCTTTCGTCGAATGGATGCCTTCGCATCTGGTCACGGAAGTCGAATATGCTTGTCCGATGGCCCAGGTGGAAGAAGCGATTGATCAACAAAAGAAAGCGGGCTTCGGCACCGCAGCTATCATTGTTGAAGCCATTCAAGGGCGCGCGGGCATTCGTGTTCCGCCGCTCGCCTGGCTTTCCTCCCTGGCCGAACTCTGTCGTGCGAAATCTGTGCTTCTCATTTTTGACGAAGTCTTCACAGGCCTCGGTCGTATCGGAACTCTAAGTTCTGCCTTTGCTGTCGAAGCGGATCTTATCTGCCTTGGCAAAGCTTTGGGGGGCGGTCTGCCCCTCTCGGCTTGTTTCGGTCGTGGGGACGTAATGGACGCCTGGCCTCAAAACCAAGGTGAGGCGCTGCACACAGGAACTTTCTTCGGTCACCCGCTGAGCTGCCGGCTCGGGCTCGCAACCCTTCAGGCCATCGTCACAGAGGGCTTGGTTGAACGCTCGATGAATTTTGGTGAAGTGATGCAAGCCGATCTCAAGCGTGAGTTGATCGGTCTTCCTCACGTGAAGGATGTAAGGGGTCAAGGACTTATGATCGGTCTTGAGCTCGATGAAAAAGGTCTGGGTGCGGTGCTTATGGATCGGCTGCGGCCCTTGGGTGTCATAGCATTGGCAAGTGGCTCCTTCGGTGAGGGCATCTCGCTTACACCTGCCCTCAACTTTCCTGAAAAGGATTGGCAGGAAGCCTTACCGCTTATCAAACAAGCCGTCATTTCTCTCGCTTGACTCCCCAACAGATAAAAACGGCCAGGATGATTCACCATCCTGGCCGTTTTTTTACGAAAATATTTAAGCTTCCAAAGCCTTTAAATTGCGGATGATCGCACTGACTTGCTCTTCCATGTTCGCGCGTTGGGCACGAGTTTGTTCCAGCACATCTTCCGGAGCACGATCCACAAAACTCTGATTGTCGAGTTTGGAGGCGATGCCGACCAGAATCTTTTTGATGCGTTGCTCCTCGGTGCTCAGGCGAATCCTTTCCTTCTCGACATCGATAAGCCCCTCAACCGGGAGGTAGACTTCAAAGCCTTGGCCAACAGCGGTTAGGGACTGGCCAGGACGTTTGACATCCACTCCGGAAATCACCTTATCAGCTTTAGCGAGACGCTGAATCCAATCACTCGCGGAAGCCACGACAGCAGCGAGAGAGGCATCGACACGAATATGCGCGGGGAGTTCTTGCTTCGGAGAAAGTCCCATCTGCGAACGAACCGAACGAATACCACTGATGATATCCTGGATCGTTTTCCATTGGGCCGCATCTGTCGCGAAGTCCGGAATCATTTCGGCAGTCGGGAAGGCTGCTACGCAAATGCTGACTGGACGCGGGCCCCAGCTTGGATGAGCGGGCATTTTCTGCCAGAGTTCTTCCGTTACAAAAGGCATTATCGGATGGGCGAGGCGCAGGGCTCCATCAAAGACATAGACGAGAACAGAAAGCGCGCGGAGTTTGTCGGCCGGTTTTGCGCCCGCTGCCAAATCGATTTTTGCGCATTCAAGTCCCCAGTCGCAGAACGCACCCCAGATGAAGTGATAGACTTCTTCAACAGCATCATTCACACGATAGTCAACGAGGTGAGTATCGACCTTGACTGAGGTCTCACGCAGACGTTGAATAAGCCACTTTTCAGAGAGCGTCAGCGTCAGATCCTGGATCCTCGGCAGCTGCTGATTCGGCTCAAGATGTTGGAAGACCATGCGCGCGGCGTTCCAGATTTTATTGACGAAACGAGCGCCATTATCAAAATCGTCAACGTCCATTTTCACTCGCCCGCCAAGGGGCGCGAGACTGATGGCTGTGAAACGAACCGCATCGGCCCCGTGCTTCGCGATGACGTCGAGAGGATCGATACCGTTACCCAAAGTCTTCGAAAACTTCCGGCCCTGTTTGTCACAAACCGTGGCGTTGAAGTAAACGTGTTTGAAGGGCAAACGATTTTTGAACTTCAAATTCGCCATCACCATACGCGCAACCCAAAGGAAAATAATTTCCGGGGCTGTCACGAGAACATCGGTGGGGTTGAAGTATTCGAGGGTTTCCTCATCCTTCTTATCGTCAGCCGGCCAGTTGAAGGGGCTCAAAGGCCAGAGCCAGCTTGAGAACCAGGTGTCTAGAACATCTTCGTCCTGACGAATATCCTTCGACCCACATTCTTGGCAGGCGGTGGGATCCGTCATGCCGGTGGTCACGCCCGGACAAGCATTGCAATACCAGATTGGAATGCGATGGCCCCACCAGAGTTGGCGCGAAATACACCAGTCTTGAATGTTGTCGAGCCAGTAAAGATACGTCTTCTTCCAGAGATCCGGATGGAATTGCAGTTCATCGCTTCGTGCGGCGTCAGCCGCAGGCTTGGCGAGCTCCTGCATCTTCACATACCACTGAAGACTCAGGCGCGGCTCGATCACAGTCTTGCTGCGTTCCGAGTGAGGTACGGTGGTCTTGTAAGACTTTTCTTCGTCGAAAAGTCCCAATGCTTTCATCTGCTTGATCACTTCCTTACGGGCAACAAAACGATCCTGGCCCTTGAAGGGTGCAGGCGTGTTGTCGGCCATCGTACCAGTCACGGTCATGATGTTGATAAAAGGAAGGTTGTGTCGTTTGCCAATTTCAAAGTCGTTTGGATCGTGCGCGGGGGTGATTTTTACCGCGCCGGTACCGAATTCACTCTTAACATAATCGTCGGCAATAATAGGGATCAGACGATTGGTAAAGGGCAGGCGCACCATTTTACCAAGCAGGTGTTTGAAACGCTCGTCTTCCGCATTCACGGCAACTGCAGTGTCACCCAGCATCGTTTCGGGACGCGTTGTCGCGATCGGAATCTGCTCATCGCTGCCGTCGATCGGATAGCGATAGAAGTAGAGAATGCCCTGGATTTCCTTGCTTTCGACTTCATCGTCGGAGATGGCGGTTTGGAGAACGGTGTCCCAGTTCACCAGACGTTCGCCGCGATAAATCAAACCCTCGTTGTAGAGTTCGACAAAAACGTGACGAACCGCCTCCGAAAGTTTCGGATCCATCGTATAGGCAAGGCGTTCCCAATCGCAGCTAAAACCAAGGGTTTTAAACTGATCGAGAATCATGCCGCCGTACTTCTCTTTCCAGGAAGTCAGGCGTTCGAAGAATTTTTCACGACCCATCGCGCGGCGGTGCGTGCCTTCCTTCTCAAGATCTTTCTCAACCATCATCTGGGTGGCGATACCCGCGTGATCGGTCCCTGGCAACCAGCAGACATTAAGGCCTTTCATGCGCTGCCAGCGGCTGAAAAGGTCTTGAATGGAATAACCAAGGCCGTGGCCCATGTGAAGCTGAGACGTCACGTTAGGCGGCGGCATGAGGATCGTAAAGGGCTTACGTGTGTTATCGACCGGTGCATGAAATAATTTGTGATCAACGCAGTAGTCGTACCACTTCTTTTCATAGCTTTTGTGTTCGTAGGTTGAATCTAATTCAATCATCGGGAGCAGACTCCTTTTGGCACCAAGTTCCGAAACACTATAGGTCCTGAAGGGGCCTAGGTCGACGAAATTTTGGTTGAGAAAGGGCGGGGGCAGGGTGGGGACCGGGAATCGATTGGCAAGCCAAAAGCACGCGCCTTGGGGCGTTTTTTAAGAAGGCTGCGGCTTTTGCCATACGCAAAAGAAAAAACGGCGACTCTAATGAGCCGCCGCCTAAGGTAATTCAGAAGGATTAAATCAATGAAGTTGAAGGGGTGGAGACACTTTTGCGGCTCCTTCGACCCATTGTTTGGCGATTAATGCCAGGCTATCCCAGTTCTTCTCGTCTTGGGCCTTCATCAGGCCACCGACGTTGCAGGCATCGCCGTTGCATCCGTAGATCTGTTGGATGCGTTCAATATCACTCTTTGCCAGTTTGCGGGTCGAAAGACCCTCGCCGATAAAGAGCGTGGGATTCATAATGGACAAGGAGTCTACGTCTTCATCGACATGGCCGAGTCCGAGCAGGTGACCGAGCTCATGAAGAGCCAGGGACTGCATATCAACGACTTCTTTCTTGCCGTCGGCTTTGACTTCGAAACTGTCACCAATCACATAATACTCGTTATTGAAACGAAGGTCCGCTTTGGTTACGGTCGAATAATCAGCCCCGTTGCTCCATATCGTTGTGGCAAGGACATAATCGGGTTTTTTGGTCTTTTCCCAATTGGTGTCGAGGTAGTTGCCATTCACGTTATCGCCAAGCGAGCTATAGAGATCCTTAAAGCTATCTCCGCTGACTCCGGTATGGATACCATCGTAGGACCAGAGTTGTTTACCCGTAGCCCATTCCCATCTTTTCATCGCCGCCATCAGCTGAATCTTTTGATTCTCACCGAGGGCCGGGTCGAAACGGAAAGGAATTGGTAACTTCTGCCAGCCATGAGGAGCGTGGATCCCGTACTGTGTCGAGGCTTTATCCACCGACGAAGGATTCGCTGCTGCCATCTTGCTGGTATCGTAGTCTTCCTTCACGGAGACTTTATAGAGACCGGTCCCGCAAGCCACAAAGCTTGAAAAGATAAATCCGATTCCTAATACACCACCAAGATACTTACCGACTAAAGCCGTCATGGAAGGTCTCCTGAATACCTGATCACTTGGACAAAGCCCTTATCGTGACTAAAGTGGACGATCTTGAGTTGTCTTCAATAAACCAATAATCTCAGAGAGATGTAAATTCTTAGTGAGCAGCAGCTGCTTCCGGAGCAGCCGAACTTGCTGTCTCGAGGTCTTTGGCAGCGACGTACTGAAGGGTCATGCCAACAGCGATTTTATTAGGATCTTGCAAAGCTGTTTCGTTCCAGCGCCAGAGCAGTTTCCAAAAGGAAGCCTGGCCCATGACGCGGGTTGCGATCTTCGACAAGGTGTCGCCTTTTTCGACAGTTACGCTGGCTTTTGCGAGACCGTCATAACGAGCTTCGAAAGCAGCTGTGGCTTCGCTCGCTGCGTACTTGATCGCGTCGCCAGGAAAGATGCGGCCTTCGGAGCCGAGGCCGTTCAAATCAGCCAAGTTTTTCCACTGGCCTGAAGAACCGTAGAGAGTTGTCGAGATACTGCCCAGTGTATCGCCAGGTTGAACAATGTAGACCTTCTCATTGCCGCTGAGGACCGGGGCCTTGGCTGCTCTATGTTTACCGCCATTGCTTTTCTTGGCTTTTTTAGTTTTTGTTGGAACCGCGTCGGCGTGTGTGGCTTCGGAATCAGCAACAACGTCAGCGATTGTAGGGATTGAATCGGCAGGAGCGACTTCCTCTGGCGGAAGAGCTGGAGAAGCGATTGGCGCTTCAGCTTGTGCGATTGGTGCCACGGGAGCTTCTGGAAGTGCAGGTGATGCTGAAGCGTTTTCAGCACCGGGCACTGGAGTAGCGGCAACTTCTTGGCCTGCACCGTTTTGAACGGCGTTAGCGCTTTCGTCGACTGCGAGTTGTTGCTCAGAGGAAAGTCCTTGAACTTCGGCTGAACTATTCGAGTCGATCGATTCTACACCTTGTTGAGCCTCTACTGATGCAGCTTCGGGTGATGGCAATTCGCTATCGACAACTTCTTCGCCTTGATCTGGTACGCGATTTTCTTCTTCGACAGAATCGACTGGTTCTTCTGTCCCGTCACTGGTGCAACTGCTGCCGGTGAACAATAGAGCGGAAAGTGCGAGTGTACGGATGCCTTTGACTAATTTCACGGAATAACCCCCTGAATCAAGAAAACTTGGGATATCTGTCGGCCGATCCGCCCCTTACTTTATAGTGAGGGGGCCAAGTTCCTGATACTCAAGGGTAATTATCTTGATAATGTTTAGCGTAAGTCTTGGTCGAGCAGGGTCGCGATGCGATTATAGGGTTCACTGTTCTCGTCGCTAGCCTGCAGAAGGCGAGGGCTCGTGAGATTGATTTCTGAGACATTGCCCCCGATCAAATCAAATCCCAGGAAGTAAATCCCGTCGATCATCAGCTTCGCCGCTATGCCTTCGACGAGAAGAACTTCGCGTGGCGATGGATTATAAGGTTCTAGAGTCGCCCCCGAGCGCGTGTTCGCCAGGAAATTATCGCCGTGCGGTTTTTTCAAACACCAGGATACGGCATGACCACGTGCGGTGAAGACACGCACTTCGCCATCGAAAATGCGCCTATCAAAAGGCTGCATCAATCGATACTCGAGTCCTTTGCTCGTCTCGGTTTCGAGCAGGGCAAGAATTTCCGCCTTCGATTGCGTGACCAGATTTAATCTTAAAACGCCTCTTCCTCCGAAGAGAGTAAGAGGTTTCAGAACAGCGTCGCCATGCGCTTCCTCGACTAGAAAATCCAGGAGATGGCGTGCATCCGCTGACAAAAGGCCATCTTGAATCGTTTCGGGAAATTGAAAAATACTCAGCTTTTCGTTGTAGTCACGAAGCGCGCGTGGATTGTTGAGTACCTTCACGCCGGCCTTCGCCGCGCTGTCGAGCAGCCAGGTGCAGGCAATATAAGCGAGATCGTAAGGCGGATCCTTGCGCATGTGAATCGCGCGGAAATGATCGAGGCGAAGGCGCCTTTCAGGCTGCAGCTGGTACTGGCTGACATCGGCTTCTGTAGAACGAAGTTCTTGCGCATAGGCGACGGCGCAGCCATCACGGCTCGCCCATTCAATTTGACCCGGAGTGCAGATAAATGTTTCGTGGCCAAGGCTGCGCAGTGCGCGAGCGATACGAAGACTCGAATCGAGCGCAAAGTTGAGCGATTCGATCGGGTCTATAACAAAAAGGTGGGGAATCTTGGCCATTATGTTGTCTCTTTCACTTGCAAGAGTTTGCCAGCACTGTATGTTGCCTGAGTCTAATCGCAACGCCGCAGTTTATGCAACCGGCTTGCCGGTCTCGATGAGGAGCAACCATGGAATTTCGCAAGCTTAGTGAACTCGAACTCAAGGACAAAAAAGTCCTCGTCCGTCTCGATCTGAACGTACCACTCGACAATGGTAAGATCACGGATGATACCCGTATCCAAGCTGCACTGCCCACGATTCGTTACTTGCTCGAGCACACCAAAAAAATCGCGCTGATGTCTCACCTCGGTCGTCCCGATGGTGAGGTTATGCCTGAATTCAGCCTCGAACCGATCGGTGAGCGCCTGGCCGAACTTCTCAATCTCGAAGTTGTTTTCGTCAAAGACTATACGTCCGAGCCCGCGGAACATGTGCTCAACCAATTGAGCAAAAACCAAATTATCCTTTATGAAAACCTGCGCTTCCATGCCGGTGAAACCAAGAACGATCCGACCTTTGCGCGTCAACTGGCACAAGGTTTTGACTGCTATGTAAACGATGCCTTCGGGACTTTGCATCGCGCGCATGCCTCAGTTGTTGCCGCAGCCGAATTTTTTCCTGCGAACAAACGCGCGGCTGGTCTCCTCGTGGAACGCGAAATCGAAGTCCTTTCCGGTCTTCAAAAGAAACCGACCGCTCCTTTCACTGTGATCATGGGTGGATCGAAAGTGTCGGATAAGATCAGCGTTGTTCTCAATCTTATGCAATCAGCCAACTACCTCCTTGTTGGTGGAGCGATGGCTTACACCTTCCTCAAATATCAAGGTGTGGAAGTCGGTGATTCGCGCGTCGAGCACGACAAACTGGATCTCGTCGCTGCGATCTATAAAAATGCGGAAGCACGTAAAGTTCAGATCATTCTGCCGGAAGATCATATCGCGGCTGAGAAGTTTGGCAAAGATGCAGTGCCCGTTGAACTCAATACCAAGAGCATTCCCAAAGGCCTCATGGGCCTTGATATTGGCCGTAAAACCGCCAAGCATTACGCAGATATCATCGCCCTCTCGAAGACCGTACTTTGGAATGGACCGATGGGTGTATTTGAATTCGATCAGTTTGCGCGCGGAAGTTTGCGTGTCGCTGAGGCGATGGCTGACTGCAAAGGCTTCACCGTCATCGGCGGTGGCGATAGCGTAAGTGCTGCAAACAAGGCAGGAGTTGCCGACCACATCGATCATATTTCGACCGGTGGTGGGGCATCTTTAGAGTTTCTCGAAGGCACGATGCTTCCGGGTGTAAAAGTTCTATTGAAATAAATGGGAGTTGCCTTGATGAAACGTAAGCCCTTGATCGCCGGCAACTGGAAGATGAATCTACTCAACTCCAAAGTGCCAGCCTATTTTACAGCTCTCGAAGAAGCGACGCGCGGTATCGATCGTCAGAAGGTTGATGTTCTTCTCGCCGTTCCCGCGCCGTTCTTAACAACGGCTCGTGAACATGCGCAACGCGTCCAGGCAATTATTGCCACACAGACGATCCATGACAAAGCCGACGGCGCCTTTACCGGCGAAATCTCGATTCCCATGTTGCAGGACATTGGTATTCGCTGGACCTTGATCGGGCACAGCGAACGTCGCCAGTTTTACAACGAAAGCGACAGCTCAGTTGCAGCCAAAACCAAGTCTTCGTTAGCCTTCGACATCCACCCGATCGTTTGCGTCGGTGAGACGCGCGGAGAGCGTGAAGCGGGGAAAATGGAAGAAGTGCTCCGTCGTCAAATGGATGCGATTCTTGATGTTGTCGAAGGAAATTCGGAATTTACCATCGCCTATGAACCGGTCTGGGCTATTGGCACAGGCTTGGTGGCAAGTGATGCTCAGGCGCAGGAAGCCCATGCCTTCATTCGTGGCGTGGTTCGTCAGAAGTTCGGCTCTCTGGCCGATCGTTTGAGAATCCTCTATGGCGGTAGTGTTAAATCCTCAAATATTCAGGGCCTTTTAGCTCAGGCCGATGTCGACGGAGCCTTGATCGGCGGTGCGTCCCTCGACCCCGCAGAATTTGGTAAAACCGTAAGTCTGGCATCTTCCATTTAGCCTATGATGAGTCTGGGTTTGTCGAGAAAGCTTTGCTATAAAGGCGATCCGTGACCCAGGCGCTTTCGCATTCTTATCGTCAGCAGCTTGGGGCAGGGCCACAAAGGAGCATGACATGGGAACGATTCATATTATCGGCGGTGGATTAGCGGGTAGCGAAGCCGCTTGGCAGTGCCTCAGAGCTGGTCTTAAAGTTCGACTCTACGAAATGCGCCCCTTTAAGATGACGGCCGCCCACCAATCCGGTGATCTGGCTGAACTGGTCTGCTCGAATTCCCTTAAATCAACTCTTCCCGATTCCGCTCCCGGCCTTCTCAAGGCGGAGATGGAGCGACTCGATTCCTTGATAATTCGCGAAGCAAAAATCGCGTCCGTTCCTGCGGGAATGGCCCTCGCGGTCGAACGTACCTTGTTCTCTAAGGGCGTGCTCACAGCCCTTGAAAGTTTCTTAAATTTCGAAAGAATCAATGCAGAAATCACTTCGTTGCCAAGTGCAGAGGAGCTCGAGAAATCGGGCGATGTCTGGATTGTGGCGAGTGGCCCCCTGACCTCCGATGGTCTGGCCGAAGCTCTTCAGGCCATGGCTCCCGAAGGACGTCGCCTCCATTTCTACGATGCGATCGCTCCGGTGCTTGAGATGGATTCGATCGATACCAACATTGCTTTCAAGCAAAGTCGCTACGACGAAGGCCAAGAGGGTGATTATTGGAACCTTCCCCTGAATAAGGATGAGTATTACGCATTCGTCGACGCCGTGATCGCGGCTGAGAAGATGCCATTGCATGAATTTGAAGAGGTAAAATATTTTGAAGCCTGTCTGCCCATCGAAGTTATGATCGAGCGCGGTCGCGAGACTCTTCGTTTTGGACCGATGAAGCCGGTTGGTCTTACGGATCCGCGAACAGGTCGTTGGCCTTATGCGGCTGTTCAACTTCGCCTTGAAAACAAACAAGAGTCGATGGTGTCGATGGTCGGTTTTCAGACCAAAATGAAGTGGCCTGAGCAAAAGCGCGTCCTCCAAATGATCCCTGGTCTTAAAGACGTCGAGTTTTTCCGCTTTGGGTCCGTCCATCGCAACACTTATCTCAAGAGCCCGGACGTCCTTCAGGGCGATCTTTCCTTTAAAGTTTCGCCGCGGATTTTTCTCGCGGGACAGATTGCCGGCGTCGAAGGGTATACCGAATCAGCAGCTCTCGGACTCTTGGCAGGACGAGCCGCCGCCGCCAAAGCCCTGGGCCAAAGCTTTGTCATGCCACCGCCGGAGTGCATGATCGGGGCTTTGAAACATTATGTGACCGAGGGCGGACTTGGTGATTTTCAGCCCATGAATACCAACCTTGGCCTTCTCCCGACTGTCCCCAAAAAGAGGGGGCAGAGCAAAATCGAAAGAAAGGCAGAGCAGGCTGGGTTAGCACGCGAGACTTTTGCGCAATATCAGGATATAAACCTTAAGAATATGAGTACCTACGAGACCCAGGCCGATCTAACGGCCCGTGGCTGAAGGAGATAAGAGCGTGCGAATTACCATGGTGAACGGGCTTGGTCGAATCCTGCCCCTCAACGCCATTAGCTGGTTGACCGGGAAAATTGCGGAAATAACCCTTCCGAAATCTTTGCAAACATCACTGAACACGGGATTTGCCAAACTCTTTGGCATCGACGTGGCCGAGGCGGAAAAGCCGATCAGCGAATATCGTTCGATCGAGGACTTTTTCACTCGTAAGCTCAAGCCCGGTGCCCGCCCAATCGCAGGTGAGCTTTGCAGCCCGGCGGATGGGATCCTGAGCGTTTCCGGCCTGGCGGAAAATGCAACGGGTGTGCAGGCCAAAGGCCTCACCTATTCCCTCAAAGAACTTATGTTCGGCATGAACAGCATCGAGACGGTGAGCCTCAAGGCATGGGCGACGATCTACCTTGCCCCTCACAACTACCATCGGGTTCACAGTCCCATAACAGCGACCCTCAAAATGATTCGCTACTTTCCGGGCGAACTTTGGCCGGTAAATAAACCCTCCGTTGGTTTTACCCCGCACCTATTCACCCGAAACGAACGCCTGGTTTTCGAACTCGAAACGCCCGAGGGTACGCTCCACCTGGCTATGGTCGGAGCCTTGAACGTCGGCAAAATTACGACCCCCTTTCTTCGGGACTTTGCGACGAACAACGGTTTTCTGAAAAAAGAGAGTCCACAGATCTTTTGCCTCGATAAGCCGGTATCCATAAAGGCTGGCCAAGAGCTTGGAACTTTTCTGCTAGGATCCACTGTGATCATTGCTTTTGACGAGGCTCTGGCGAAGGGGTATCGTATTTTAAAAGCGTGGCCGAGCAGATCCATTCGTATGGGTGAGGCTCTTGGACAACAGTCCTAGTCTCGCTTATAAGCGTTCGCTGATTTGACTTCGAGGGAGTGATAGAGATCTATGGATATCGAAAAGCAGCGTAGAACCCATGTCATTTGGTCTTTTGATAGCTCTTGCCTCACCGATGAACTGCTGAGCAGCCTCGATGTAAATAAGGTCGACGCCCTTCGAATCGTTTCGGAGAAGGGCCAGATCGACAAAGTCATGCAATTCTGTCGTCGCATTAAAGCTGAAGTTGCCGGCGCCCGCGAGCGCTTGCCGGTACTCGTCGATCTCTACGATCACGTGCGTGGTTCCGTCGTTGAACTCGATGGTCCCAAAGAACTCGTTTTCGGTGACGAAATCAAAATAGCGCCCGTTGGCGGCAAAGGGGATCTGATCATTCGTACTGAGGAATGGCCTGATCTTCTCGCGAAGAATCACTCTGTTTATCTCGGTAACGGGATGGTCGTAGCGAAGGTCAAGTCTCTGAACGGCGATCACGCGGTTCTTGAGATCGTCCAGGGCGGCACTCTTTACCCCGAGGCTGACGTTCAGGTGCCTGCTACTTTGCGGCCGCTCACACACGACCAAATTCCGGATGTGTTTCGCGCCGTCTCAGAGCCTTGCATTGATTATCTGATTTTGCCTTCTTTTGAAGATGCAAATGAACTCGAAAAAATCACGCAGAAGATCAATGCGCTGCCCTACAGCCCTTGGATCATGATGAAAGTTTCGACCGTTGCGACGCTCGAAAAACTGGATGATCTGCTTCCATTCGTTCGAGGGGTTCTGATTTCACGCGTGTCTCTCGCGATGCAAATGGATCCAGCCCAAGTGCCGATGGTCACTAAAGAAATTATTCAAAAATGCAATGATTACGCGAAGATATCTGTTGTCGCCAGCGAGATGCTTGGATCGATGAGACATAACGTAACGCCAACGCGCGCGGAAGTTTCCGACATCGCCAATGCGGTTTTTGATGGTGCGGATGCCGTCGTTCTTTCAGAAGCTCTGGCTTACGGAAAGTACGCCCAGCGTGGTTTGATGCTCGCAATCAAAACGATCGAGGAAGCGGAGTTTACGGCCGGTGGTCCCTCGATGAACTGGGTGAAAAAACATCCCGACATCACCAATGAGATCGAGGCGGTGACTTCGTCCGCCTACCGTGCGGCTTATCGAAATCAGGCCAAGGCGATTGTGTGTTTGACCAAAAACGGCAACACAGCTCTCCACTTGGCGTCTTACGGCAGCCGAACACCGATCATCGCGGTAACTATGTCTGCGGATGTTATTCGCCGCCTGAGACTTGTGAGGGGCGTCGTTGGCATTCTTTTGGATGAATCGCCAGATATCGAACATGTAACTTCGATTATCAACAGCTTGCTCCTGCATAAGAGCTGGATCAAAGCCAACGATCGTTATGTATTCGTATCCGTAACTCTTTCTTCGCTGGGTCGTGAGGCGTCCAACCTCTTTACCGTGCAGACCCTCCAATAGAAAGCCGGATAGTGAAATGACTGATAATGAAGCGACTCGTTTCCTGGAGATTGAACACAAGTTTGTAGTTGCTGAGGATTTTGATCCCAGTGGCTTTTTTGCCAAACTGCGCGCGCTTTCTCCATCCAGCGAGTACGTGACAGAGGTCTCCGACACCTACTTTCTTTTGAAAGCCGTGCCAAACCTAGTGTACCGACATCGCTACGATGGTTTGATTCAGCAGCTCACCACCAAAAGTGTTGCCAGTCGCGATTCCGAGGCAAGAACGGAAATAAATCTCGATCTGAAGGTTGAGCAAGACCTTGGCGACACAGTTGCTGCTTTTTTAGACCCCTTCGGAATTGAATGGTCTGGAACTTTGACCAAAAAGGTCCAGGTCTTCTATTTTGATGAAATAGAAATCGTTTATTACCAAGCCAAATATCTCGAAAGCTTGGTAACTTGCATCGAACTTGAAGCCCGCAAACCCGAGTCGATAAATTCAGCGAAAAAAACCCTCGAAAACTGGGAGTTGCGCCTGGGTCTTATTCCGTCTGAGCGTTCTCACCTAAGCCTTCTTCACCTTCTTATCCTCGAGACCCTGCCAACTAAGTTGAAAGAAAAGCTAGCCTGCATGTAAAAAGTCATTCCTTGCAAAAATCATTTCTCGTTCTTGGTCGATTAGCAAAAATTAGACTTTTCTTATTCCTATCCTTTTCTTATTAATGACAGGCTATGTTCGAGTGGAGCATAGCGTGCGCGCATTACGTTAGATTTCAATCAAGGCTTTCCCAATATATGCCGATCACTCATGAGGTTGAACGAAACAAGGTGTACCGCTATATGGCCATCAGCAAGATTAATCGAAGCTTCTACATCCAAGCTCTGCTTGGCATCGTATGGGCGTCTGCGGTTAATGCACAGTCTGGTGACTTCAAGAACAGTAGCGATCTCTTGCGGGCCATCCCCAAGTCGGCAGGCAACCTTCCCGAAAGCGACCCTACCCTGTCGCGTGAGGCCAAAGTGGCCATCAATGATCGGTATGGTATGAACGCCAAGCGTGACAAGGCGGCGTCCTCTCTTGCCGATCATTCGGAAGAAGACGCAATTTTGGCCGAAGCGGAACGCCTCCTTCACAACGAACTTCTCGATCGCCCGTCCACATCCCTTGCGAGCAAACTCATAGTCCCAGCGTCCATTGCCAGCTCCGGCTCGCAAGCGATAAATGGCGATTCTGTGATTCATCTGAGTATTGTTGGTGGCCGTTTGCAGATGCAACCTTCGGTTCTCAACCTATCGTTGAGCAACGAGGCGAGTGTCACGATCCAGGGTCTCACAGCGGTACCTCAAGTCTTCCTTCGTGATGCTTCCAAGCTTCAGTGGGACGGCAAACGCTTCCGCGGTTTGTCTCAAGGTAAAACAGAAATTTTCTTCGTTTACGCGAATGAAATGTATATCCTCCCCGTGCGTGTGGGCGAGGCTCCCGCTAAAGATCTCGTCGCAGATTTGAGCAGTCAACATCTGAGTAGCCTGAAGCTCCCGGATAGCTTTGCCCAAATGCCTGGCGACATCAGTGCTCTTCATAATAGTGCTGACCTGAGTATCGCCGAGGCGAGCCTACAGGTTCATAGGACTAAAGATAACGAAGAAGCCGCACAGAAACACTTTGTGTATTCTTCCGAAGCTCCTACTTACAAAGACACGGCTGTCCAGGTTATGGACGTGCGCTCCGAGCCGAGAGAAGGCAAAATCTTTCCTTTGGCTGGTGTAACGGTTCAGCTCATGGGTCTGGGTATCGCAGCTAAAACAGATGCGACCGGTATCGCCCGCTTCGCTGATCTTCCTGCTGGCTCGCGCCTTTGGGCTGTGGTCGCGGATGAAGAAGGTCGCATCGTTCCAACTGCCAATGAGATCGTCGTCTCAGCTAAGGGCAAAGCACAAGTTCAACGTGTTCGCACCATGGCTTATCAAACTTACGTGAGTTACCTCAATATCCTTGGCGCCAACCAAAATTGGAGCAACGGATCTCTTTGTGCACGCGTTATGGATAGCAAGGGCGCTCAGACACTTGACGGCCTAAACGTTCAAATCAATGACGAGAACGCTGACGGTCCCTACTACTTTAGTGATCACGGTCCACAACCGGGACAAAAACAAACCGGTGCTAACGGCCGCTTCTGTTTCTTCAACGTGAAACCAGGTCTTGCGGAAATCAGCTTCTTCCAAGGTGGAAACTTTGAAACTGCGCTGACCCTTCCAATCTTCCCAGGCGCTCACAGCGAAGAAGATTTGCCTTTGAGTACCGGACGTTCGAGCAATCTTTATTTAGCTGCCTTCGGTAGCGCGATGGATCAGCTCACCGGCGAAGACAAGGTTGCTAACAATCTCGAAAGTGTTGTGACTGCGAATGTGATTTCTGTTGGTGAGAACCTGGTCCTGCCTGGGACTTCAGAAAACGTATTGAGCAATCTTTCGCAACGCTCTGAATTTAAAGGCCGGACTTACACTCTGGTGCAAACAGCCGAATTTGAGAACACGCTCCAATCTTTCGATCGCGATTCACTGGAACCCAAGCAGATGCCGGTCCTTCCGCTCTTGCCACGAGGTTTTGTTGAAGATGTGTTTAATGAACTGAACCAGGAATCAGATCATGCTTCGATAGCGTTCGATCCTGCGATGGGCCAGCTCGTTGTTATGCATAAGCTCCTCGCGAAAGAAGATGCTTCGAAACTCACGATCACAGTTCTCGATGCTTACGGAAAAACGATCGATCAGGGCTGGTACTTTGGCTCTTCGTCGCAAGGACTCGTGAAAGCGGTGTTCTTCAACATGCAGCCCGGTATCTACTCAGTCAAAGTTCAAGCTCAAGATGGTTCCCTGTCTGCGGTTGATACAGTGGCAGTCGACTTCTGGACGACAGCCGTTCTTCAGACCGGTGGCAATCTTCAGTACGATCTCAGTACTCCTGAAGTTGCTGATCAGAATTAATTCCTGAGTTCATCGGCCGTACCATTCCCTAATATTTTAGAATTATAAAAAAGCGCGACAGTCATCATCGACTGCCGCGCTTTCTGTTTCTTATGAATTTTATTTCTGCCGAATCAAAGAGATCATCTCTTCGATGCGAATATCTTCGAGTCGGTAGAATCCGGGTTTTTGTTCGCGGACCCATTGTGCTAGCAAAAGCGCACCTTTGGCGAAAAGACTTCTTGAAAGAGCGCGATGCGTAACACGTATCTCTTCTTCATCCCCAAGATAGTGAATCTCATGTTCACCAAAGACGCTTCCGCCCCGAAGTGCGGTTACACCGATTTCATCGTGTTCTCGTTTGCCTTCGCGATTTGTTTTTACTTTTTTACCGAGTGTCTCGGCCAGACCATTGGCCAGAAATTTTGCAGTCCCGCTCGGAGCATCGATCTTCGCGCGATGATGCGATTCCAGAATTTCGATATCAAAATTCAGCGGACTCAGGACTTCGCCCAAAAGTTTGGAGACTTGGTGCAAAAGCAAAATTCCCAAACTCGTGTTTGGAGCGAGGAGCACTGCGAACTTTTTCGCGGTGGCGATCACCTGCCATTGAGTGATCACTTCCGGACTGAGGCCAGTGGATCCAATGAGCAGAGCAGTTGGAATATTACCCTGCGTAAGAAGTGCGTTTAAGAGCTCTTTATTGCCCGCCACAGACGAGAAGTCGATGAGAACATCCGCTTCACCCAGCAGATTTTCAAATCGATCCCAACTGATGCCTTCCTGCTCATGGTAGTAAAGTCCTTTCGCAGAACTGCCACCGGTCAAGGTCCAGTCCGTGGGATGAGAATGAATCTGCTTCGCAATTTCCTGACCCATGCGTCCGCTGTAGCCGTGAATCCACGCCTTCATTCGAACGCTCCCAGTTCAACCAGTTGATTGCGGGTTTCGCCAAAGGTTTTCAAAAATTTTTCGTGAGTTGAGGGAAGTACGGATACCAAAGGCAAACGAAGCGTATTTTGTATGATGCCCATGTGAGCCAGCAGATCCTTCGCCGGACTTGGATTCGCCTCAAGGAAGAGTCCTTCGATCAGAGGAAGAAGCGTGTTGTGTAGAGCCAGGGCACGTTTCGTGTCACCAGACCAGAAGCTTTTTGTCAATTCGACAAAGGCTTTCGGGAAAACGTTGGTGACGACACTGATAACCCCCTGACCCCCGAGAGCGAGTGAAGGGAGATAGGTGAAGTCATCGCCCGAAAGGTAGTTCGCCTTCGAATGAATGAGTGCCTTCGAAAAGAGGAAGAGGTCCGCGCTCGCTTCTTTCACTGCAGTGACCTGGGGGATGTCGCAAAGAGTTGCGAGATCTTCAGGGCTGAGCTTCTGCGCCGTGCGACCGGGGACGTGGTAAAGGCACAAAGGAATCTTTACCGACTGACCGATTGCTTCGTAGTGGGCCTTGAGACCGGCGAGGGTCGGCTTGTTGTAGGGCGGCGTCACGATCAGGAGGGAGTTGGCCCCAGCATCCTGAGCGAGCTTCGAAAGTTCGATCGATTGCTTCGTGCAGTTGCCACCTGTGCCGGCCATCACCTGAACGGAGGCGGGAAGGTAGGCGCGTGCGCGGCGAAAGAGTGAAACTTTTTCGTCGACGGTGAGGGTTGGAGATTCCCCGGTCGTGCCGCTGATGACGATCCCGTCGATGCCTGCTTTGACTTGCATATCGAGAAGGCGATCAAAGGCTTTCCAATCGACCTGACCATCCTGCGTAAATGGGGTAACAAGAGCTGTATAGACACCTTTGATCGTCATGGTTTTCTCCATTATTTAGTCGGCGGAGCGGCTGGCACTTCGCTGCTTTTCTTCGGGTAATTGCGTTGCTCTGCATGGTAGGGGACGGTAGGTTTAACGTCAAGAACACTTGCGCGTGCTGCGGTTTTCACCCCACAGGCCCCACAGAGATTCACGAGTAAAAAGACTACAACTGTAATGCCGAGGAGGCGCTGGTTGATGCTCTGCAAAAGGTGATCTTTCTTATGGACAATTTGGTGCTTTTCTTCGTTAAAAGACTCACTCAAACGGTCTGTGGTCGAAGCTTTCCGAAGGAAAAGCGACGAATTGTTATCAAAAAACGGATGTATTTTTTGCAGCTCGGCTTCGAGCAATTGCTCAGGACTTACAGCGTGATCCTGGCAGTAGGAAACAAGGGCTGCCAGAGCTTGTCTAGCATCAGTGATGCCAATGCCGCGATCTAAAAGATGGTTGATGATCGATCGACTCTCGTTTTCAGGCCAAATATTAGGGACTTGACTGGGTATGCGGCTGGTTTTCAATGTATCGAGGAGGCCTTGGTAAAACTCTGTGGCGATATCCTTACACTCGCCCATCGCCGCAAGCATGCGCAGACGTTTGCTTTCCATCACATCCGCTGTGCTAAAATCGATAGGAGCCGTTCCTTTTGAACTCATCAGGATGCTTTGAAAATCCTCCAGCAGAAAGCGCAGCCTTGGTTCCTCGTGCTCCATTTTAACGTTGGCACTTAACTGCTTTAAAACATGGTAATTGAACTCAACCAGAAGCTCGAGCTGCAGCCAGGTTTTGCGCAGGAGTTCGTGCAATTTCCATTCGGCGAGACCGACGTCCTCATCGGTTTCAAAGCCGAGATGCGTAGCCAACGTTACTTCAAAGGAATCGTCGGTTTTACGACGAATCGACCAGCGCTTGAGATCACGAACCAGTTGGTGTAGGTCATCGGCGTTCTTGTGCAGCTCACCGGCGGTTTCAACCAGAAAATAGGAGAAAGGCCCGCGTTGCACGCAGGTTTTGCCTGAATAGAGATAGAAGGGCTGGTTGAACATGAGTTCGGCTTTGTTTAAAAGCTCCTGAGCCGAACTCCAGATCGCGTAATTGAAGTTTTCAAGTGCTTTCGCCGTAGTCCAGCGAAAGAGCAAACTACTGAAATTATAGGGTCCAAGACGAGCTTGCAGGATGGCGAAGGCAGCATTTTTCTCTGACGTCAATTGTTGGAACAGGGGCTCACCGTCTTGAAAGCGATGCCGGTCTTTAAGTTGAATCCGGAGCTGCTCGCTTTCGCTATCCGTCAAATATCCATGGGCTGTAAGAGCAGCCGTACATGCTGTTAAAAAAGGAGCGTGATAGGCGTGGTCAATTTTCTTCAAAGCGGGCATATCGCTGAGTCGCATATCGGCACTCCTTAAGGCTAGTCGTGCTCGATTATACGAAAATCCGCTGCGGAGCGGAAAGGAAAAGAAAAAAGGACACGAAGCCCATGGATGAGGGCTGCGCGTCCGTGGGTCTGAATCAAATCTTAGAAGTGAAACGCCGCGTAGGATTGAATCATATAGTTGTTCACGGCATCTTCGTCCGCACGGGTTCTTTGGGCATCACCTGGTATGCCAATTGCTGCGGCGGCACCAAACTCAAATTCTTTGCTGAGCTTTTTGCTGTAGGAGAAGTCGACTTCCACGCCAAGACTGGTTCCGTAGGAACCCACGCGTTTTTGATCGAGAACGGTCAGGTCTTTCGGCATCGCTTCGTTCAGTGAAGCTGTGACAGCCTTTACTTCGAAATCACCGGTCTCAAGGCTGTTGTAACGATATCCAAGGCTATAAACCGTGGCGTTCATTACGCGATAAGGATCGTAAACGCCATCGATGCGGCGATCGTCGTTTCTTTTGCGGCCGTTAAAGAGAAGGAGAGCGGGCTTAAAGTTTCTGTGGAAGGCAACCGCGCTGGCCTTTTTATCGCGAAGCGAAGGGAGGCCTGTATCGGTCGGGTATTCATCGCGGTAACCGTCTTTGTCACCTGGAGCGTAGGCGTAGTTAAAGAAGAGCGACTGGCTGGTGGCGTTGCCCTGGTTGTATTCTTTAGGCCCGGTGTAGGCCCCCGAACGGGCGAGATAGTAATCCAGAGAGCCGGCCAGAGCGATAGACTGAACGTCGTTCTCCACGCGGCCTTCATCGAGACTTCGTGTGCGCACGCCGCCGAGGAGGGCAAAGCTTGGATCCGCAGATTTACCGAGGCGGAAGTAAAGTTCGTTCTGCCAAACGAGGTTGTTCATGAAGAAGTTCAGGTAAAGGTCAGCGAGTTTGATATCGGTTTTGGTGTTATCGCCGCCGATGATATTCGCAAAGTAAATACCGATTTGCTTCGAGAAGCCTTTGCCGGCATTTGCGCGGTGATCGTTGTACTCGATCGTTAAAAAGAGCTGATCCAGGTCATCGCCGTTATTGTTCGGGCCGTAAGTCTGACCTTTTTCGGTGACTTCAGGCGTGCTGTTGAGGATGCGCGCGCCGGTTTCCGAGATCTTGTCGTAACCCACGGAGAAGCCAAGGGTCTGAGATTTTTGAATATTGATGTCACAGGTCACGCCATCAAAAACCGAAGCATCGGTTGCGAAGGGCTTGGTGCCATCATCGAGGAAAAGGCCCATACCCCAGTTGCGGGGACGACGACCGATTGTCAGAAGACAGTAGTCCATCGAGTATTTGACGAAGGCCTTGGTGATTTTAGGCTGCAACGGTGAGTAATGAGGCTCAATGCTGTTTTGCTGCGTGATCGGGCATTCAGCGTTGGGATTGTTGGCTGCGCCTGATGGGCAAGGTTGAGCGGCGGCTTTGTCGCCCATGTAGCTTTCGCGTTCATCATCGAAGATTTTGAATTCGATGAAGGCGCTCGATTTATCGTTTACGCGCAGCTCGGTATCGAGGCGGAAAAACTGATCGATCGATTGGCTGGCGCTTGATGCCGGGACGTTGTCGGGTTTGGTGCGGGCTTCGCCCCGAACGCCGTAGTAGCCATGACCATCAACAAAAATAGCCGAGGCCTGGGTGCTAATCATAGCGGCTGCAAAGCAAGCAATTGCAAGGGAACGACGGCTCATGCGCGTCCTTTCTAATCTGAGATGAAAACTCTTAGAAATCCGAGGTTCTGGAGGATTCCCCTTAAACCTTGGCATGGTATTCGCTCAAAACTATTAAGTCAAACGGCTTAAAATGAGAGAGAGACTTAGATTCCCTCTTCACTATCATCGAGTTCAAGTCGCTTTTTGATAACGTCCCATTCCCAACGAAACCGTTCAATCTTGATGCACTTTCCGTTAGTCGGGTCGATGTCAGCAAGCACAAAGCAAAACCACAAATCGTTTGTCGCTGGCTCGAAGCGTTTTCTGTCGCCCGTTTGCATGCGCAAAAGAGCGGCTTCTGTCCGAATGCCAATGACAGAGTCATAGGGGCCTGTCATGCCGAGATCGGTCGTATAACCGGTACCACCTTCAAAGATGCGTTCATCGGCTGTCGGTACGTGACTATGAGTACCATAGACCAGCGAGGCTCGGCCCTTTAAATAGTGACCCAAAGCCTGTTTTTCACTGGTGGCTTCACCGTGAAAATCGACGATGCGAATACGGCACTGAGACGGCAGATTCGCCAGAATATCGTCAACCGGCTTGAAGAAGTCACGGTTATCGGCATGCATGAAGGCCTTGCCGATCAGGTTGATCACAGCGAAAGGGGTGCCATCAGCCGTTTGCAGAACCCGAAAGGCGAGGGCGTTGTCGCCCACGTTCATCATGTTCGCCGGCAGCACAAGGCGCTCTGCGGTCGGCGCAAAGTTGTGTATTTCCGGCTTGTCGTGCCAATGGTTACCCATTGTCACGCAGTCGATGCCGAAATTATTAATGAATTGATCGTAGATTTTTTTGGTGAGACCGAAGCCGCCTGCGGCATTTTCGCCATTTACAATGACGATGTCAGGCTTAAAGGTCTCGCGAGCGAGAGGCAGAAGTTTAGCCAAGGCTTTTCGCCCTGGCTTTCCAATAACGTCACCAGCAGCGAGAATACGAATCATTTAGCAAATTCCGCATGTTTGCTCTCGCGGAGTACAGTAACTTTGACCTGCCCAGGGAAGGTGAGTTCTTTACGAAGGCGATGAGCGATTTCATTCGCAACGTCGACAACTTCGCTGTCGCTGATGCCCTCTGGTGTTACCAGGGCCCGGATCTCGCGTCCAGCCTGGATTACATAAGATCCCTGGATCCCGCGAGTCGAATTCACAATCGCTTCCATGTCCTGGAGGCGCTTCACGTAAGTCTCGAGAACTTCACGGCGCGCACCCGGGCGACGCCCGGAGAGAATGTTCGCGGCATGAACAATAACGGTCAGCGGGTAGGCACGATTGAGATCTTCGTTATGATGGTTCATAACGGCATCAATCACTTCCTGCGATTCGTTGTATTTGGCACAGAGGTCAGCACCGATTTTCGAGTGGTGGCCTTCTGTCTCCTGGTCGACAGCCTTACCAATGTCGTGGAGAAGTCCCACGCGCTTGGCTTTCTTAACGTTCAAGCCCATTTCACCAGCCATGATGCCGCAAATATGTGCGACTTCGACCGCATGTTGCAAGACAGTCTGGGCACCCGCAGTGCGATACTTGAGCTTGCCGAGGCAGCGGAGGAGTTCAGGGTGAAGATCGGTGATACCCGTATCGAAAGCAGCCTGCTCGCCGTTCTCTTGAATGATTTGGTCAAATTCCTCGCCGACCTTCTTCACCGTCTCTTCGATGCGAGCCGGGTGAATACGGCCATCGGCGATGAGACGTTGGAGAGAGATATTCGCGATTTCGCGGCGAACTGGATTGAAGCAGGAGATGATGATCGCCTCGGGCGTGTCGTCGATAATGAGATCGACGCCAGTCGCTTGTTCAATGGCGCGAATGTTACGGCCTTCACGACCGATGATACGGCCCTTCATTTCGTCCGAAGGGAGACTCACGACGGTGACAGTCGAATCGTTCACATACTCAGACGATACCCGTTGAACGGAGAGACTAACCATGGAACGTGCGATGCGCTCGCCTTCCGTTTTGGTGTCTTCCTCGATTTTTTTCAAGGTCTCGCGCGCCGCGTTCTTCGCTTCGACTTCAAGGGAGCGGATCAATTCGCGCTTCGCCTCTTCCTGAGATAAATTGGCAATAGTTTCAAGTGTTTTGCGATTTTCTTCGACAGCCTGCTCGGAGGCTTTGATCAGGCCCTTCAGACGTTCTTCTTCCGTGTTGAGATGAAGGGTCATCTTTTCAAGATCGCCCTCTTTCTTCTCAAGCTGGCTGATTTTCTTTTCGATGGTTTGCTCGCGGGCCTTCACCTTGTCTTCGAGCTTCTGGATCTCTGTACGGCGCTTCTTGGCTTCTGTTTCAAACTGCAGGCGACGGTTTTTCGCTTCGTTCTTCGCTTCATTGTGAGCTTCCTGAAGGACTCGCTCTTTTTCGCTTTGAGCCTCGGCAAGTATTCGCTCTGAGTCGGACTGAGCGGCTTCAAAGGTCTTACTCAGATTCTTTTTATTAATGGCTGAAACAACAAGGAAAACGACGATAGCAGTGAGTAAAAACACTATGCCATTAACTAAATATTCCAAAATGGATGCCTCCACAGAAAAAATGAAAGTCGCGACTCAAACAGAGTCAGAAAGAGCTGACGCAATGAACTCGGAATGTTAGCTCGGGAATGGGAAGATTGCAATGAGGGGCTGATCTGGAAGGAGATTTGGGGCTTTTTTTGCAAAAATAAAAGCCCTCAGACTCGAAAGTCTGAGGGCTCGTATGAACTTATGGGTTCGAAAGAACGAATTCGTCGCGACGGTTTTTAGACCATGCCGCTTCGTCAGCACCTTCAACCGCTGGGCGCTCTTCGCCGTAGCTGATTGTTGGGAGACGGCTAGCGTCTGTGCCCAATTGAACGAGGTAGTTCTTAGAAGATTGAGCGCGACGTTGGCCTAGAGCCAAGTTGTACTCGACTGAACCGCGTTCGTCAGTGTGACCTTCAACTTGCACAACGGCTTTGCCGTTTGCTTTGAGGTATTCGTTCAGCTTGTTGAGCTGACCTTGGGAAGCGCTGTCGAGCGAGTAGTCATCAAATGCAAAGTAGACTGGAGCAGTTACTTCAGCAGTTGAAGGTGCAGCTACTGGTTCTGGGGGTGTAGCTGGTGTCTCAGCAGGAGCTGGAGTTACTGCTTCTTCTGCTTTTTTCTCATCATTAGAGCAAGCCACTAGGCCCATGCTCAGAGCTACAGCAACTGCAGCCAAAGTTTTGCGCGATTGAAAGATCATCCTGTCTTCTCCTGAGAGTATTATCGAACTTAGAGCCGATACAACGAAGCGCAATCGTAATCATGAATAGGTACAAAAAGCAACTTAGTTTTGTACCCATCTCACCCGCTGTGCGCTGCTTGCGACAGTGACTTCAGACCTTAAACGCCGTTAATTTGGGCGGAAAGCCGGTCCCCGATTCGATACTGGATGCCAGAAAAGCTGCCGCTCGACATGAAAAGAATTGTGTCATGCGTCTTGGCTGTTTTGAGAATCGAGTTAAGCAACTCCTCGTTATCGTCAAAGGCCGTCGCACTACCGCCAATCATACGTGCCATCTCCACAGTATTCATGCGCTCTGCCTCGGGAATTCTTTGATCGACCGTGCATGCGCCAATGAAGACGCAGTCAGCCAGTCCGAGAGACTTGGCGAACTCCTTCATAAAAACACTGCGGCGACTTGTAGCATTTTTTGGATCGAAGGCCACCAGGAGACGGCGGTCCGGGTACTGAGCCCGCATCGCCTCAATGACAGTCTTCACGGCGGTAGGATGGTGAGCGAAGTCTTCGAAGACCTCGATGTCGCCCACGCTGGAGAGTTTGTCGAGGCGACGCTGGACACCTTGGAACTCCTCAATCGCCTGGCTGATCTTCGCCAAAGGAAAGTCGGGGGCATCGCCGGCCTTGTAGATCTGCCATAGGCAGGCCAGGACCTGGCAAATATTGGCCGCATTATGAGGACCAGCCAGGCTGGTTTTAAGTTGAGCTGTTTGACCATCGTCAAGTTGAACTTTCAAGGTCCAAAGAGCTTCCCCGGTCTTGGGAGCGCTGAGCTGGAGGAGACGCACCGAAGCATCCGGACTTGTGCCCTTGGTCGCCACGGCAGTGACTTTGTCCCGCATATTGAGTTGGTTCAAAAGTTTTTCAACACCGGGATCATCGACATTGGCGATCACAGCTTTTTTATCGGGCATGAGGTTGAGGAGATCTGTGAATTGTTTTTCGATTGCGGCCAGGTCCTTAAAGATATCAGCATGATCGAATTCGATATTATTAAAGATCAAATATTTGGGGCGATAATGCAGGAACTTTGAGTTCTTATCGAAGAAGGCCGTATCGTATTCATCGCCTTCAATCGCAAAGAGAGAGCCTTTGCCAAGCGCAAAGCTTTGAGGGAGGTCGCGCGGGATGCCACCGATGAGATAACCCGGATCCCAGCCGATCTGCAGCAGGACAAAGGTGAGGATCGAGGTCGTCGTGGTTTTGCCATGGGTTCCGGCGACCACGATTGATTTTCTTTTGCCGAGGAAATAGTCGCCGAGAAAGGCCGGAAAACTGGTGTAGGGAATCCCTGACTTCAGGAGGGCCTCGATCTCGACGTGATTCTTCGAAAGTGCATTGGCGACGACGACCAGTTTTGGTTTGGCTATTTCGAGGTTCTTCGCATCGTAAGGCGTATGCACCGGAATGCCGAGTGTCTCGAGCATCGTCGACATGGGGGGATAGAGATTGGCGTCACTGCCCGAAACGTCATAACCCGCCTCCTGGGCGAGGCCTGCAACCGATGCCATGCCTGTGCCGCCGATGCCCATGAAGTAAATGCGATCACCTTTTTTTAATTCCATAGTCGACTCTCCTATAACGTCTGTGAAGGGACAGGGAGGTTCCAGTGTAGATTCCCGTTGTTGATTGCCAGATTGAGCCCGACCGGCAAAGGCCAGTTCGGGGCGCAATGTCCAAAGAGGCTCGTCGACCAAACTGGAAGGTCGAGCCGGGCCGCGATTTCGTTCTTTAACTTGGCTTCGTCGCACATATCGGGGACTTCGCAGCCTGCGAAGCGACCCAGGACGATGCCTTTTACCCCCTCAAGGGCTCGGCTCTGCGACCATTGATTGACGAATCGTAGGATGCGATTGGGGTGTTCGCCTATGTCTTCCCAGAAGAGAATGGAGCCATGCAGCGTTTTAGGGAAGTAGGGCGTACCGATAAGATTGGTTAAAACCGCGAGACACCCGCCAAATGACCACCCTGAGAGGTTTGGGGGAAGATTGCGGTTGAGACAATCCATGCCCCATTCCACCTGGCTTTGCGAGCCTTTCAAAAGGCCGAGCAAACAGGCGACGTCTCTCGGGTCATTCTTCTCCCAAAGTTCGGTGCCTGGCATGGGCCCATGAATCGAGGGCCAACCGAGGAGCGTGTAGAGTGCGGAATGGAGTGCTGAGATATCCGAGAATCCCACGAGGAGCTTGGGTTTCACGTTTTTAAGTTGAGCCCAGGGCAAATGCGGGAGAAGATCAGAAGCTCCGTATCCGCCACGTGCTGAGAGTATAATATCAACTTCAGGTGCGAGGAGAGCGTCGGTTAGCTGTTCGAGGCGCGCCTTGAGATTACCTGCAGTGAAAGGCCAGCTTGGATCTACTTCCAGTTTGTGATAGCTCACGTGGAACTCTTTTTCGAGCTCTGCAAGGCGGGTCAATAAAAGATTGGCATCGAAGCGGCCCGATGGGCTCACAATTCGAATATGAGACTTATATTTTTCAAGCATAGCCGTCCACGAGCGTCGAGTTCATGTGGGTGTATTTTTTCAACTATAGCAGCCGGGTAGGGATTATGGGATACAAATTCGACTGTCGCCTTTTCAACGGTTACAAGCCTTGCCAGTACAAGCGAAGCTGCGATGCTTGTCCGCACTACGATCCCGTCGGCGAACGTATAGTTTTACTGAGTTTGGAAGCCATGGGTGCGGTTCTCCGTTCAACCTGTTTGCTACCGGCCATCAAAAAAGCTTACCCGAACAGTCACATCACCTGGATCACTCTCAAAAACACCAAGGCTCTGCTCGATAACAATCCTTATATCGATCGCATTTTGCTCGCCGACTCCACTCAAATCAACACGGTCCGGCATCTCCAGTTTGATATTCTCTTCGCTGTCGATAAATCGATCGAAGCAGGTGCCCTGGCTGAACTTATTCAGGCCAAGGATAAACGGGGTTTCGGTCTCGATCCCCACGGTGTGATCGTGCCCTTCAACAAAGAAGCGGCCTATCAATACGATGTGGGTTTGAACGACGAACTCAAATTCTTCATCAATCAAAAAGCTGAGACCCAGCAGATCACCGAATCGATGGCTCTCCCTTGGGAACGCGCACCTTACATCCTTGAGCTGACGGCAGCAGAAAAAGCTGAGGTTCAGCGTCGCCGCACGGCTATCATGCCGACTGGTGCGAAGGGCCTCATCGGCTACAACACCGGTTGCTCTCTTCTCTTTCCCTATAAGAAGTTTACGGTGCAGCGCGCGATCGAAACGATCAGCGAGTGGCGGCGAAATTTTCCAGAATGGGGCGTAGCGCTCCTCGGTGGTCCTGAGGACACTGAGCGTCAGCTTCAGATGAAGGAATACTTCAAAGATGATCCTTTTGTTGTGAATACCCCAACGACTGATGGTTTGCGATCGGGCGTCCTATGGATGGATACGACCGAAATCGTCCTGTCAGGCTGTTCCCTGGGTTTGCACATCGCTCTGGGTTTGAAAAAGGCGGTGATTTGCTGGTTCGGTGTGAGCTGTATCCAGGAGATCGATGTCTATGACCGCGGCGTCAAGCTGCAGGCCGAGGTTAGCTGCTCGCCCTGTTGGAAGAAGACCTGTGACATGGTCGTCAAATGCTACGATCAGGTTAGCCCCAAGCGGGTGATGGCGGCGACCGCTGAGCTGATCAAGACACATAACTTAGGTCAGTAATTGGCTTTCTTTCGCCTCTCTAGTCGGCCAAGCTTGCTTACCGTATAATCAAACTATACCCAGTAAGCAAAAGTTTCGCGCCCACGGAGGAGCACGCCGATGTCTTTCATGACTGAGCGCTATTTCCAGATTTTAGAAACCCACAAGCTCTACAAAAACCTGAATGATGAAAGCGCTCTGCGAATTTTCGTAGAGCACCACATCCTCTGCGTTTGGGGCTACGGCTTTCTCTTACGCAACCTGTATCAGGATTTGGTTGCTCGCGTTGAACCCCTGGCCTCACAGGCGCAGAAGGAAGCGCAAAAGCTCATCGCTGAAATTATGATCGAAGAAGAGTTTGAAGAGCAGGCGGATGGCACTCTATCCAGCCACCTCGAACTCTATCTGGAAGCCATGCAGATCCTAGGCGCGGACATGGCCCCCACCATGAGCCTCTTTGATATGTACGAAAGCGGTCAGACTTGGAAGATTGGCCTGCAACAATCCAACTTCCCAAGCCTTGCCGCCCGTTACGCGCGCTGCATCCTGTCCTTTGCGGAACGACCTCTCCATGAGCGTGCCGCCCTGCTCTTCTACGAAGGCGAGCCCTTTATTCCCGACAACTTCCTGGTACATCTCTCGAGTTTTGGGGCTTCTACGGAAGGTCTGGTTGAATATTTTGAGCGGCATATCGAAGGTTTGAAAAAACCTGGATTCTCCGCATCAGGTCGCCTCGTTGAGCTCTTCTGTGGCGATGATGCTCAGTTGAATGACGAAGCGGAAAAAGCCGCCGAACTCATTATGAATCTTCGTATTGAGCTTTGGAATGAGATCTCCGATCGGGTCGAAGAGACCAGCGCGACTGCGAAGCCTGCGCAGAGAAACCACCTAAAACTTGTCTCCGCTGATTTTCAAAAGAAGCAGTCCATCGACACCGCCTCTTAAGAAAATAAATGTCGGTCCAGGAATTTTAGATCCCTGAAATCTTTGATGCAGTAGCGAGCGCCGGCCTCCAGCAGAAGTTGATCGTTGCGCTGGGACGTGACGCCAATCGCGGTCATGCCCGCTAGGGTCGCGGCTTCGATGCCATGGGCGCTACCTTCAAAAACGGCTATTTCACTGTGCTTCCCCGGGTCCCAGGCCAGGTTCAGTGCCCCCTTCAGATAGGGCTCTGGATCAGGCTTGGGGCGCACATAATCTTCGAGACCCAGAAAAAAAGAGTAAGGGACTGCGTGACGACGCAATGCGGCATCGATAAAGTTCCGCGGCGCGTTGCTGGCAATTCCGTAGGGAATCTTCGCGGCTGTCAGTCGCTCCAAAAACTGCATGATCCCTGGAATGAGCGGTATATCCTCGAGATGCCCGAGCACGTAACGCGCCTTTCTTTGGATAAGTTCGCTTTTTGCATTTGAAACCCCGCACTTTTCAGCCAGCAAAGTTCCAATGGCAGCGGTTGATTGTCCCACCAAAGTTTGCAGCAGCGCCTCATCCACAGATTTTTGAAACATCGCATGATAAGCCGACGCCCAGCCGTCAAGGTGAATGGGTGTGCTATGGACCACGACTCCATCAAAATCAAAGAGCACAGCCTTAAATCGAGTCATGGTGCATCCTTCATGAGAGCTTTAAAGAAATTCTTCTTCTATTTTCTTAACTTCCGGCAAAATCACTGATGATTTGATATAGTCTAGCCTTGAATCTTGCCACAATAAGGCCCGGCATCGCCAATCGGGAGGACTCTATGGTTCAAAGACTTTTAAAGATTTCGACAGTGAAAGTTACAGAAGCGCTCCAAGCGGCTTTAATGGAATATGCGAATCAAAAGAAATCCGTGGTCGGTGCCGAGGGTATTCTGATTGCGCTTATCGATCAGAAGGACTCGATTGTGACTCGAATCCTTAAAGAACTCGATAAGGACGTGAGTGAAATCAGAAGCAGTATCGTCGATCGAGCCTTGGTTTACATCAGCGAAATGCCTCAATTTACCCAAGGTCAGGTCAGTCAGATCCGAATGACCAAGGATGTGGAAAACCTTTTCGAGGCTGCCGACCGCGAACGGCGACGTCTGGGTGATTCCTTTATTTCCACGGGCGCAATTTTCCTTGCCTGCTTTGACCGTGCGGTCCCTGGCAATCACAAAATTCTCGAGGACGTTCAGCTCAGCTACGAAGAATGTGCCAAGGCTCTCGATCAACTCCGTGGTAATCATAAGATTACCGATAGGGAAGAAGAGTCTCGGCAAAATGCCCTGCAGGAATATACGGTCGATCTCACGGCCCTTGCCCGAAAGGGTGAACTCGATCCCGTGATTGGGCGCGACAGTGAGATCGAACGGGTGATTCAGATCCTGTCACGCCGTAAAAAGAACAATCCCCTCTTGGTCGGTGAACCGGGGGTGGGTAAAACTGTGATCGCCGAAGGTTTGGCCAATCGCATAGCGGCCGCGGATGCTCCGGAATACCTTCTCAATAAGCGGATCATTTCCTTGGAGATTGCAACTCTGCTAGCCGGCGCTAAGATGCAGGGCGAGTTTGAGGAGCGCCTGAAGAATATCCGAGATGAAGTCATCGCCTCCAATGGAACAATCATACTTTTCATCGACGAGATCCACACAGTGGTAGGTGCCGGTCGGGCCTCCGGCGCCCTCGATGCCTCCAACATGCTCAAGCCCGCTTTGGCCCGTGGCCAGCTCCAGTGTATCGGAGCCACGACCAACCGTGAATACAAGCAATATATCGAATCCGATAAGGCCCTGGCTCGTCGCTTTGAAGCCGTGCGGATTGAAGAGCCGAGTGTGGAAGACACCATTCGTATCCTCGAGGGCATTAAGGAAAAGTATGAAATTCACCATAAAATTCAATACACGCCCGATTCGCTCGTCGCCGCCGCGGAGATGTCCGCCCGCTACATTCCCGATCGCAGTCTGCCCGACAAAGCCATCGATCTGATAGATGAGGCGGGGGCCATCGCCCACTTAAAGGCTATATACACACCCCCGGAATTGAGACGGGACGAAAAGCGGAGGCAGGACCTCATTGAGAAGAAATCGAAGTC
The DNA here is from genome assembly GCA_014377445.1 of Oligoflexus sp. Classification (GTDB taxonomy): domain Bacteria; phylum Bdellovibrionota_B; class Oligoflexia; order Oligoflexales; family Oligoflexaceae; genus Oligoflexus. The sequence goes on along the minus strand of JACMPP010000016.1, from coordinate 26,958 downwards.
CTTCAATGAACAGGACTTTGAGCTCATGGCCCGGCATCAGATGGAATTGGCCCAGCTTGAAGATGAAATCAAAGCTGCCCGCCAGGCTTACCAGGAAAGCCAGGGATCCGTTGATCATAGTGTCGATCGTGAAGCGATTGCTTCGGTCGTGGCCCAGAAAACGGGTATTCCACTACGCAAGATGATCGCGACCGAATCCGAAAAACTTTTGGATCTGGAAAATCATTTGGCTAAACGCGTGATTGGCCAGGATCATGCGATTAAATCCATAGCCAATTCCATTCGCCGCAATCGAGCTGGCTTGAGACGACCCAATGTTCCCATCGCATCCTTTCTCTTTCTCGGGCCTACCGGTGTTGGGAAAACGGAGCTTGCGAAGGCGATTGCTGCAGAAGTTCTCGACGATTCCAATCGCATCATTCGTATCGATATGTCCGAATACATGCAAAAGCATGAGGTCAGTAAGCTCATCGGTTCCCCTCCCGGTTATGTGGGTTATGGCGAAGGTGGTCAGCTCACCGAAAAGGTGAAGCGACAGCCTTATTCCGTCGTGCTCTTTGATGAATTTGAAAAAGCGCACTCCGATGTCTTTAATATTCTTTTGCAGATTCTTGACGAGGGTTGGGTAACCGATGCAGAGGGTCAACGCGTGAGCTTTGCCAACTGCATTATTATCGGAACTTCCAATCTTGGTTCCGAAGTCCTCGCGGAACGTCGTGCTCCGATTGGCATTGGCGTCGAAGTCAACGACTGGTCAAACGATGATTCTGCCAAGGAAATTCTAAAGATCGTGAAATCTTACCTCAGGCCGGAATTTATCAACCGCCTCGATGAGATCATCATCTTCAATAAACTGGATAAAACGCAGTTCGTAAAAATTGCGGACATTATGATCAAGGACCTCGGTTCAAGGCTCAAAAAGCTCAAGGTCACTCTTGATTTCCCCGCCGACGCGCGCCAGATCCTGGTCGATACGATCGACACGGCTCATTTCGGTGCCCGCCCCCTGAAACGCAAAATTGAGGAACTTGTGGAAAATCCTATTTCCTCGCTCCTGATACAGAATCAGGGCGAAGGGGAAAAAGTTGCCCATGTGAAGGCTAATGGTCAGGAAATTCAAGTGTCATTGACTTAAGCCCTGTCAAGGATTTGGCTGGCTTTTCCTGGGGCTCGGGTCCCGCTAGACTTAAGAAAAGCTAGAAAGATCTCTAAGACTTCATGAGGGTACTATGGCTGACCAATGGCTTTCCATAGTTGAATACGCTCGTACTTTTGCATTGTCTGATATGACTATCAGACGCCGCATTAAAACGGGTCGCATCAAAGCGGTGCTAAAAGAAGGAAAGTACTATATTCCAGTGGGCCCCAATGGGGAAATACTGGAAGAAGTTGTGGAATCTGCTCCGGTGAAAGCCGCGGCCGTCGCTATGCCCAAGGCCCCAGTACGCATGCCTGTTCCAGATCCCGAACCGGTAGCGGTCTATGAAAGCGACTCTGGTCTCAGACCGGGAGCCAGCTTTAAAACATTGCCGCATTCGATCAGCCAGAATTTGCTTCGCGCCGAGCACAGCTTGGTCGATACCAATTCCCTGCTGCAGTTCTGTGACAAGACAGTGACCCGTATCAACTCGATCGAAAAGCACCTTCAAGATTCTTTTCAATCGCGCATACAGAGTTTGGAAGTTCAGCTCAAGCTCAAGGACGGGACTATCGCGCAACTTAAGCAGCAGGCTGAAGACCTTCAAATCTTGATCAAGCTCATGGAGCGATGCTGATATATGGCAGAGAATTATTTCGGCAACCACAGAAGACTGGCATCACCATAACTGTAGAACCGATATTGTTCTTGAATGGCCTCGGCGTAGAGATCACGAACGGCTTGATACCCTATCAATGCCGAAACTAGCATGAGAAGAGAACTTTCCGATTGATGGAAGTTGGTAATAAGGCCGCTGATCGCCCATGGCGAGATGCGGCTTTCTTTTGTTTTGGGGTAGAGAAAGAGCTCGGTTTCATGCCAGCGGTTGAGCAGCGATTCAGGCGCTTCCTGATTGGCCAGGCGGGCAAAAGACTCGATGCAACGCAGCGAAGTCGTACCAACGGCGACGATGGGTAGATTTTCAGCGAGAGCGTGTTGAAGCTTGGCGTGGGAATCGCTCGTCACCATATAACGTTCTTTGTGCATGTTGTGCTGAGCAATCACATCGCTCTTCACGGGAAGAAACGTGCCGCCCCCCACATGCAATGTCACCGGCACAGGCGTGATACCTTTGGCAATCAAAGCCTGCCAAAGATTTTCCGAGAAGTGCAGACCTGCCGTCGGCGCCGCCACCGATCCTTTTTCTCTCGCATAGATCGTCTGATACCGTTCGCGATCGCTCGAAGATTGCGCGTTGGGCGCGTCCTTCCGATTGATATAAGGCGGCAAAGGAATATAGCCCTCGCGCTCCATCCAAAGCCAGAATGCTTCGAAATCCAGGGAGAACTTCACATGTAGGGAAGGCTGCACGCCCTGTTCTTCACGTGCGACAATCTCGGCCACGCATTCGCCGGGGAAAAATATCTTCTGACCAACAGCTAATTTTTTAAAGGGTTTGCCTAAGGCACTCCAGATGTTCAGCTCCGAATCGAGCGGACGCAGCAGCATCAATTCAATTTTGCCCCCGTGAACGTTATGGCCCAAGAGTCGACCTGGAACGACACGAGTATCATTGACGACAAGATGAGTGCCTGCGAGCAGCAGGTCTGGAAGCGCCTTGGTAAGGCTGTGTTCGATTTTACCAGAAGAATGATGGACGAGGAGCCGCGAGGCTGCGCGATCGCTCAGGGGCTCTTGAGCGACTAGAGAATCGGGAATTTCGTAGGAAAAGTCTTTGAGTGTGAGCTCGCGCTCCGAATTCAACGGCATACTACATGTCCTCATCTGGAATGGCGGAATATCGCATGATTGAATTCTGAGGGCAATTTTATTTCGACAGGATTAGGACTTATCGGTTTTTGGACGTGGTTTGTCGGTGAAATCACTGTAGAACTTCTGAGTATTGTTGGTCTTTTCGATGGTCTTTTTGAAGGGGTAGCTGATGGCCTGAAGAAGGCCCGGGAGGAATTGATCCCAATAGCTATCGACCTTTTTAGCGTCCGTCGTCGCGAGTTCGAGGGTGATCGTGGGGATATGCCGCTCATTGCCGGCAAAATTGCCAAGCGATCCGGGATAGAAGGAGTAATCCACAACGCGATAATTCTTTGATTTCTGCGAAATAGCTCCAGCCAGGGCCTTTGCCTGACGTTCTGCCTGACTCAGGGTCGTCGGTTTTTGATCACCCGGGCCGTCGTAGTCGATGAAGCCAAGGGGCGCATGGACCGAAAGAATCTTGTCGGGTTGAAACTCGTCGATCATTCGCACCTGAAAGACGGTTTCCACTTCCGAATTGGGGAAGTGTCCCGGAAAGTGCGAGAGTTTTTTGAGTTTTAGAGTCTTCCACCAAGTCAGAGATTTTTCATACCAGTCGAGCGTGAAAAAATTCCGATTGGTGTCCACGCCGCGTGCATTGGTTCGGGTAGGATTTTCGACAAAAAAGCCGTCCGGATTGACCAGAGGGGCGATGATAACCTGTTGATCACTTGAGATCAGTTCAGGATGCTCACTCAGATGCCGGGCGAGACGAAAGCCCATAGGCACGGGTGTTAGCTCGTCAGGATGGACGGCGCTGAGAATAAGAGTGTTATCGCCGCCATTGCCGAAGGTGATAAACAAAAGGGGATTGTTCTTCACCGTCCGGAGTGTCGCGCGCCAAGGCAGCTTGCCGCATGGATCCGCTTCCCAACCAAATTTTTTGAATTTTACACCAAGCTTTGCGCAAAGTTCTTTAACGGCCGCTGGTTCTGCGGTCTCGGAAATACGAAAGCTGTCGAGGGTCTCTTGGCTGACGCTCGAACTGCTGATGAAGGCTCGTTTCAATATGTCGGCGTAGTGATCCTCGGCGGCACCTGCTGGTAACGCCACGGCAGCAAGGCCTATAATCGTCGTCAAGCTTTTCAAAAGCACTTGGCATTCCTTTCCCCGTTTACGCGGAGAGATGCTTGATAGATGGGGCTGACTAATCTCTTCTCACTATTATAACCCTGCTTCAGGTCGAGCGGAGTAATTTTAGTTATCCTTCAGGAAAAAAGAGAGCTTGCCTGCCATGGACCCCATTCCAAGGAGCCGTATTTGCCTGACCGATGGTACGGGTTAGGATCTTGGGATGCCCGCTTAACAAAGCTTTAGACGCTGCATCACAACTCACCAGTTTAAAGGAGTCATTCGCCTCGATCGATCGGATGACAACGTCAAGATCTGTCCGTGAAATTCGTATGAGAGGAACTGTTAAAGGACGGGAGCTCAAAAGATTTTGTATGCCTTCACGATCACACCAAGCCTTGTGCCCAAGCAGAAGATCATCGAGCGAAGGGCGAGCTAAAATCGTATATCCGTCGAGGGCCATGTCGAGTTCACTGTGCGCAAGATGCAAATGATCCCCGTGAGTTAACGGCCCGATGTTGGCCGTTCTATCAAGGACAGATGGCGGAGTTTCGTCGTCCCAAACAAAGAGAAGGCGCGAACTCATGCAGCCCTGTTGTTTTAGGCTGAACGCATCTTTAACCCAGTCATCTTTGAGCCAACTGTCCCGATGGATTATCGAGACCGTTAACCAGGTTCCAAAACCTTGAACGGGAACCAGACTGGCTGCCCGGAGTTCGGCTATGGTTTCATCGCTGCCAAAAACGAGAAGGCCCGCCGCCGGAACGGCTTCTCCCGTTTCGAGCCGCCAGGCAGAATCGATAATTTCAAACTGCCAGAAACCCTTGAACAGCTTTTGCCAGTACTGCAAAAGGGCGAGATCGGCACTGGGACGAACCAGGATGCGGAGATCGAGCAGCGCGGCCAGAAACAAAGGATGTACGACAGCAAAATTATGTGTCCTTGGAGGAATAAAAAGCCACGATTCGAGTTGATTTTGCGAGGCCTTTGCCGCCTCGACCCATGCTTCCGTCGAACGGGGAATAGAATTTCGAAGATCATCGAGAAACCATTCAGCCACTCGATTTTGTCCAAGACTTCCAAGCACCAGGGCATGAAATTCAGGATCGCAAATCATCTGTTGCGTCAGCCGATGAAGGGTTTCGGCGCGATCGGGGGATACGGTCGTTCGATGGGGGGTGTTCGCTGCGCCCATGTTTGTGGGTCCTGCGATTTTGTTCGACGACTTCAACAGGTCTTCTGCAAGGAGAGAACAACCTTTCAAAGGACTAAAAGCCACGCGACCCTTGAGTTGAAAAGCTCCATCCTCTCTCACTAAAGCGCGATCTTCACTGCGAAAGGGAGTGCCGAGATCGTTGCGAATACGATCGTCGATGATCAGGCTGCCGTCGCCGACGTTGCCGATACTTTGATCAGGTGCAAGAACCTTGGTTTGAACCCAGGCTGGAAAGCGGAACCAACGTCGCTCCAGGGGTACGATAGGACCCATGGGTTGATCAACAAAATCATAAGCTTGGCTCGCAAGTTCGCACATTCCATATTCGCTCACAATGTGATTGTGATCGACCGCGAAACAATCGCTGATGAGACTATAGAGTTCCTCTCGCGTCACGGAACGGGTTTGACCCTTGGTGCCGCCGGTTTCAATAACAATGCTACCAGCGGGCAATGGGCAACGTCCGCCCTCATCGGCAAAGGACACAAGGTGAAACCCCGTGGCAAAAAGCCAAACAGGTTGCTGCGGCAGTGGGCTGCCGGGCGTCCAGTAAGTCAGTGGAAATTCTTCGCCGATCCAGCTCACCATTTGGGCGAGGCTTGAAGTCGGCCATTCTTCGGGACTGGGAATGAAGCTATAACCGGCAGGTTTGGACTCTGCCGGAAAGAAACAAGCCAGCATCGCTCGAAAACTCAGTAACGAAAATTCGTGATAAAGATCCATCCCGTCTTTGGAAAAGGAGGAGCGAGAGCGATCGCGCTGAGACGTGCCGCTGGAAAGAAAAAAGTGAGCCACCGGCTTTTGAAAGGCCGCTTCGATTTGATCAGGACAATGTTTCAGGAATTCGATAGGAAGCAGAGGATAGTCTGGATAAAACGACTTCAGAATATCGGCATGAACCTGAGAAACCGCGCCAATCGGAAAGTCTTCCTGCTTCTCAAACAGTTTCGAGAAGGGGATTTGACGCCATATCGTCAGGAATTTTTGCAGGTTCATCCAGCGTCTCCTTTTTCTAAAACCTGTTGTATGCCAGATGGTCTAAGTTCCTGCAAGTCTTGAATAAAGCCTATGTCTCGAGGCCCCTGTCGGCTTTGGCAGCGCAAGCAGATGATAACATTGGAATTTCAAGAAAGATTGGCAGACTTCCTTAGAGCTGGAGCAAAAGCGAACTTTCAGTTAAAATCCGAGACCATCACAAATTTGCTCGTAAGCGGCAAGGGAACAGCCTCTAATGACAAATCAATATTATCTGAAGCTCGATCAATTTGAGGGTCCTCTGGACCTTCTGTTGCATTTGATTCGGGTGAATGAAATCGATATCTTTAATATCGACATCTTCAAGCTTACGCAACAGTACCTCGCGTATTTGCGGATCTTGAAATATGACGACCTTGCCGATGCCGGTGAATTTATTGAGATGGCCGCGACTTTGATTGAAATTAAATCGAAGATGCTGCTCCCGGGACAGGAAAGCAAAACTGAGGATGGCACTCTAAAAGAAGACGATCCGCGTTATTCTCTGCAGGAGCAATTGCTGCAGTACGAAATATTCAAGCGGGTCGGCGAACATCTGGCGATCAAACCGCAGTTTGGCGTGCAGATCCGCTCCTCTATGGAATGGCAGCGTTTGATGCCGCTCTATGAGGACATCGAAGCGCCATTAATAGGTGATCCAACTTCGCTCATCATTCTCTACGAACAAATGCTGGCGACTCTTGCGGAGAGGAAACCACCTGTTCGAGTCGAAGCGACGACTCACAACGTGACCCTCGAAGATAAGATTAAAGAGCTGGCAAAAGTTATTGAGAACGTGAATTTCGCGTTGTTTCAAGGCTTTTATAAGAATTTTCAATCACGCTACGAACTCGTGATTTACATACTCGCGGCACTCGAACTTTGTAAAGCGGGTCAGCTTAAGGTCTATCAGGAAGTCGCAAATGGCCCGATGTGGCTCTATCGCGCTGATCTGGATAAAGCTCAATTGCCGTTGCAAATTTCCGAAAAAACCAGTGAAAACGTGCCCGAAATAGAGACAGAGACTGAGATGGCAAACTAAAAATTCCCAGAAAGAGGTATCAGTCTTGGCTGATTCAAATGATAAATTCGACGATGAAACGGCAGATCAAAAAGCGGCAGTTCCAAAGGCCGTGGATGAGGCGAATGCAGAGCTTTCCGCTCAGGGCGACAAGGCCCTGGAGGAAACTGGCATTGCGAATGATTTACCTACAGAGTCAGAATTAGATCTTGATGCCTCGCTTATTGAAGCGGCCCAGCGATGGGCTGAGGAATTTAATCCGGCCCTTGGAACGGGTGAAGACCACGAAGATCTTGTGCTCGGCAGCGCTGATGATGCGAAGCCGAAAGGCAAAGGCAAATCCAAAAAATCGGCCAAAGACAAAGTAAAGACTCAGGTCATCGAGTTTAATGAGGCCGAAAATAAGATCGGGGGCGAGGCTTTCGAGGCTGAGCCGGTTGATGCCGTTGAATTGCTAGGCGTAGATGACGAAGTACACGCCATCAAGGAAGATGTTGAGCACGAACTCCTTGCGTATGGCGATAGCCTTGCCGACCGCGTGATTCCAGATTCAGAAATACTAGCCGAATCAGACGAGAGCGATATAACTGCCGGCGAAAACGAGGCCGTCCCAGAATTGAGCGCCACCGCAGAAGCCTTTGCAGAGGACCTGAAGCCTAAGAAAAAAGGCAAACGGGGCAAAAAAGACGAGAAGGAGATTCAGCGAAGCGGAGCCTCCGCTTCTCTCGGCAATGGAGATGATTTCGAAGATCAAAGCCAAGCGACAGCGAAAGTGTCAGCGGCCACTGAATCGATCGAACCTGAAATCGTTACCGACGATAAGCAGGGTCTCATGCGCTGGGACGAAGCGATCAATCTCGAAGCGCAGGTTGAAGCAGTCCTCTTTGCGGCCCCGAAACCCATTTCAATTTCTGAAATCGCTGAAACACTGGCAGACGACGATGGTATGGAGCCCGATCACTCGGTGATCGACCAGATTGTTCAGCAGCTTCTGCGGCTCTATAAAGAGCGAAGCGGCGGCTTCCGTTTGGAGTATGACAAGGGTACCGGTTATCAATTCCGAACCGTGCCCGCGGCCGCGCCTATCATGGAGCGGATGTTTTCGTCCCGGCAGCGACCTCTATCCCGTGCCGCTCATGAAACCTTGGCTATTATTGCGTATCGTCAGCCCTGTACCCGCGCCGATATCGAATTTATTCGGGGTGTCGACGCCGGCAGCATCATCAGAAACCTTCTCGAACGGGATCTTGTCGCCTGCGTTGGTCGCAAGGAAGATTCAGGGCGCCCCATGCTCTTTGGAACGACCGCCGAATTTCTGCGCGTGTTCCGCGTGACAAGTCTGAATGATTTGCCGCCATTATCGGCGTTCCAGCCTGCATCGGAAGCCATGATCGATGCCTTCAATAAGATCGAACGACCGGACCATGACATCGATGTCGAGGATTTTATCGGGGATGATAGCCAGGAGCAGCCTGAAATTTCGGCTGGTCTCTCGAGCGATTTCGCTAAATCTGACGGCGTTTTTGAGGTAAGAGAGGACGGTTCTGAATCATCTGCACCGACCGATGCCAAAGTACGTAGGTCTGGCGGCATATTTGACAACGAAGGATTCCTCAGTGACGGATATGAGAATACAGAAGTGGCTCTCCCAACTCGGGATAGCATCCCGGAGAGAAGCGGAGAAGATGCTTCTCGAGGGACAGATCAGCATCAACGGCAAAGTGGTACGCGAACCCGGGACTAAGATCCAACCTGACTCGGACCAGATTACGGTCAAAGGCAAGTTGGTCCAAGACCGTCAACCGCCCCGCGTTTACTGGATGCTGCATAAGCCGGACCTCACTCTGACCAGCCGTCAGCGCGAAGAAGGCAAGATCACCATTTTCGATCTTCCGGCTCTTCGCCACGTAAAATTCCTCCTCAATCCAGTCGGCCGCCTCGACTATCGTACGGAAGGGCTTCTGCTCCTCTCGAACGACGGCGAGCTCGTGCACCGGCTCACACACCCTAGCTACAAGATTACCCGTACCTATCAGGTGCTATTTACCAAGCGTTTGAAGCCAGAAGAAGAAAAGGCTATTCGCAATGGTATAACCCTTGATGACGGTCCGACTCAAGGCGCAGATCTGCAGTTTCTGCAAAGCGTCGATTTGGGCAATACGCGCGGCGCTTACTACCTCATCAAGGTCCGTGAAGGCCGAAACCGCATCGTACGAAGGACTTTCGAACATTTCGATGGTCGCGTTGTACGCTTGATTCGAATGGCTTTCGGAGATTTGGCCTTGCCAGATAACTTGGCTCCGGGTGATTATCGCCAACTCAATTCAGCAGAAATCCTGAATTTGAAGCAAGCGGTCGGTCTCGAAAAGTAAGGAGTCATCCTCATGAAGCTAGGTACGAAGAACAACGGGATGCGTGATGGACAGCTAATGGTCGTAAGTCGCGACCTCAACCGCTGCATCGAAGCGGGCCATAGCATTCCCACACTTCAATCGGCTCTCGATCGTTGGGAAGAACTTTCCGCCGATCTATCGGAGATCTCGAAACGACTCAACAGCGACACAAGCTTTGGCGTCGAAACGAAAACGATCGAATGGAAAGCGCCTCTGCCCAGAGCGTACGAGTGGATCGACGCTTCATCCTACATCCATCATATTCTTCTCGTCCGTAAGGCCCGTAACGCAGAGCCACCCAAGACTTTGCGCACTGACCCCCTGATCTACCAGGGCGGTTCGGGCATCTTGCTTGGCGCGCGTGACGATATTACCTTGGCTGATCCTAGCTGGGGCTGTGACTTTGAATCAGAAGTTGCCGTCATCCTTGGTGACACACCTCAAGGCGTGAAAGCGAGTGATGCAGGCAGGCACGTTCGACTTCTTTGCCTCGTGAATGATGTCTCCCTCCGCAATCTTATCCCGGCGGAGCTTGAAAAAGGCTTTGGTTTTTTCCAATCCAAACCCGCTTCAGGCTTTTCGCCATTTGCCGTGACCCCGGATGAATTGGGTGAAGCCTGGCATGATGGTCGCATTCATCTGCCTCTTACGACTCATCTCAACGGCAATCTCTTTGGTGATCCCAACGCGGGTCCCGAGATGCACTTTTCCTTTTTCGAACTCATCGCCCATATCGCCAAGACGCGCAGCTACACAGCCGGCACCATTCTTGGCAGTGGAACGGTTTCCAACGAAGACCGTAACCGAGGCTCCTCATGTCTTGCCGAACGGCGCATGATCGAGATAATCGATACGGGCAAAGCATCAACCGAGTTTTTGAAGCATGGAGATTCGATTCGAATCGAAATGAAAGATGCAGCAGGAAAGAGCATTTTCGGAGTTATAGAGCAGAACATTGTTCCTCCAAAAATTTAATAGTTCTCTTAGCAGATTTTCATGATTGTGCGGTTTTTTAAGATTTAATGACAGGACAGCTGGGGGATATCCTCCAGCTTTTTTTGTATTCATTTGATCCACATTTTCTGTTTCTTGCTTATTTATAGCCACTTGGATAAACTCGGTTGATTTTCAATTCCATTCCTTTTGAGCGGATTTAAACATGAGATTTCTCCTTCCCTCAGTCCTCGCATTAGGGCTTGTATCCTGCTCCACATCTGGTGGAGGCGGAAGCAGTAACGGTAAGTCCGATCATTCGGACAAGACGGTTGCCATTCAAGGTGATCTTAAGAGCTACCAGTACACGCTTCCCAATGGTCTGACAGTCGTTCTCACTCCGAACCACAGGGCGCCCACAACTTCGATCTATCATTGGGTCAAGGTGGGAAGTCTTCAGGAAACGCCTGGCATCACTGGGATCGCGCATCTTTTTGAACACATGATGTTTCGCCCCCTCAATAAAGATGCCCCATCTTTTGACAATTTGATTCGTCCTCTTGGCGGTGATATCAATGCCAATACACGCTATGGCGCGACTGTCTATACGACGACGGTGTCAAACGGCAAGCTTTCCGAAGCGCTGAAGATCGAAAGCGATCGCTTCAAAAAACTCGTTGTCACCGACGATCTTTTAAAAGTTGAACGCGAAGCTGTGCGTTCCGAATACTCGATGGGCATCGATTCGAAGCCTCAGATGGATCTATGGTCGACCCTTTATTCTGCAGGTTTTCCGAATCATCCCTATGGTTGGACAATCGTGGGGAATAGACCCGACCTCGACCAGATCTCTGCGAAAAACTGCAACGAATTCTTTCAAAAGTATTATAAGCCAAACAACATCGGCCTCTTCATTGCGGGCGACTTCGATGTCGAACAGGCGAAGACCTGGATTCTTGCGAACTACGGCGATTGGAAAAAAGGTGAGACACCGGTTGCTCCCCCTCCTTTCGTCAACAAAGGTATGATTCGCGCCGAAGGCAAACTCGCTGCCCAGTCGCAGAACATCCTCCTGGGCTATCGCCTGGAGCCTTTGACAGAGAAAAACTTCACGCTTTTCACGCTTGCTGATCACGTCCTTGCCGATTCGAGCAATAGCCTCGCCAAGAACCGTCTCGTCTACGAGCAAAAGCTTGCTTCGAGCGTCGGTTCTTTCAACACTGAGTATGATTTTGGTCTCTCTGAGTTCATTGTCACCCTCAAGCCCGGTCAAAGCTATGATGCCGTCATCGATCAGTTTTCAAAGCTGTCGGAAGACGTGGCGAAGTTGAGCGATGCGGAATATGCGGCTTACCTACAGGAATACCAAATCAACCTTGCCGAAAGCGTTTTGCGCAACGGCAGTCTCAATTCTTCGCTCGCCCTTTACTGGGGAAAATACGGCAGCATTGATGCTCTTGCCCATAATCTTAAAACAGCTCCAACTGTCAGCAAAGCTGAGTTGACCGCTTACGTTGGGAAACTGCTTGATAAGAACAATCTGATCGCCGTCACCAACAAACTGAAAAAGGATTGAGATCCATGCGCACACTAAAATTTTGGAAATTTCTACTGTCCAGTTGCTTGGTTGTGAGCAGTGCTCAAGCGGTAGAACTTAAGCTTAAGAATGGCACGAGCTTTATCGTCGAACAGGATGCCCGTTCGCCCCGTGATCTCGTGATGCTGAGCTTCCTCGGTGGCAATGGCCTGATCAAGCCTGAGGAACAGGGCGTGGGCCGTATTCTCGCTTCGATCCTCAACGAAGGACCGGCGGGGCTTTCGAGCGCGGAATATCGCAAGCAGCTTTTTCTCCTTGGCGGAGAAATTCAATTTTCCACCAGCACACGTTCGGCATCGGTGACTCTCGTCGCGCCATCAGACAAGTTGGGACTGGTGATGGCGCTCGCGCTCGACACCTTGAAAAAGCCTAAATTTGACGAAGCAACGTATCAGCTAGCTCGAAGCAAAGTTGAAGCGGCGCTGGCTCAGCGTGAAGACGATATGGGTTCAACCATTCGTTATTTCGCTATGCGTGACGCCTTCAATTATCATCCTGATGTCTTGGATGGTTCGCCCTCTCGCGTATCGATGAAAAACGTCAATCTTAAGACTGTCGAAAAAGCTCTGCCCCTGCTCTTTGATGCTCATTACCTCATGACGGCTGCCGTTGGACCGAGCGAGCCTCTAGCCCTTCAAAAGTTGATCGACACGAAGCTCGCCGGCGCTGGGATGCTCGATAAGCCGGTGGGAAAACGTAAGTTCCAATCCGCGCGCAAGAATCAAAAACCAAAAGGCCCTGTGAAGGTTGTGATACTCAACCGCGCGGGCGCACCTGATAATCAGGTGCGTTACGTCGTTCGTCGCGATATCCCCCTTGATAACAGCGATCTTGTTGCCTTGAACCTCGCGACCAAACTTTTGGGCGGCGGTATGCAAAGCTCCTTGTTCAAAGTCTTGCGCGCCGAAAGAGGTCTGACCTACAGCGCCGGCGCAGGAACGGGCGAAAATCTCGGCTTCTGGACGGTAGCTTCTTTTGCTTCCACCGATAAGATTGGCAAACTCATGTCAGGAATCAACGAAGTTGTGACCAATCAATCGAAAGTCGTTGTCGACAAGGCTGAAGCCGACCTGGTCAAAGGCGATCTCCTTACGGAGTGGCGCGAGTCGCGTGAGCTTCCTTCCGATCGTTTGTCGTCGGATGTGACGGCCAAGATTTTTGATCGTGATCCGCAATTTCAGGAAACCTTGGATCAGTGGATAGCTAAGACTCCAGAGTCGGCCATCACAGCCAAGGAAAAAGAGTATTTCAATTTGAAAGATGCTTATGTTTACGTCATGGGCGACAAAACCAAGCTGCTGCCTATTTTGAAGACTTTGGGCTACAAAGACAAAGAAGTGAAAGTCGTCGAACCGGCTGGCATACTCTAAGCACTGAATTGAGTCAAAATTATAAGGGGCGAGAAGATATTCCGTCTTCTCGCCTCATCTATTTTATTCAATTCAAAGAATTAGTTTTTACGATGCACTTTAGAAACGCTCGCCTGATCGGTCGGCATGATGATGATTTCATCGACGTTGACATGGGCGGGCCGCGATGTGGCAAACGCCACGGCTTCCGCCACATCCAGTGGGCTTAAAGGTGTAAAGCCTTTGTAGACTTGCTTGGCCCGATCGCGGTCGCCGTGAAAACGAACTTCGGAAAATTCCGTTTCCACCATTCCAGGATCGACTGAGCTGACACGAACGCTCGTGCCGTTTAGCTCAAGCCTAAGAGTTTGGGCAAGCACCTTCACACTATGTTTTGTCGCGCAGTAAGGGCCACCGCCTTCATAGACATGATGGCCTGAAATCGACCCGATCATCACGACATGACCATGCGATTGCTCGCGAAACTTTGGGACAAATTTGCGACAAAGCCTGAGGACGCCCATGACATTCGTATCAAAGATCGTCGACCACTCGTCAATTTTCCCCGTTTCGATCGTATCGGTGCCAAGGACAAGGCCGGCATTATTGACAAGGATGTCGAGCTTGGGAAAAATCTTAAATGCCGCTGTGGCCCAGGATTCAACTGATTCGTCCGACATGACATCAAGTCTGTGGGCGTGAACTGATTTCGCGCCCATGCTTCTGAGTTTGCCAGAGAGTTCTTGGAGTTTTTCCTCGCGGCGTGCGCCTAGGAAAATGTCATAGCCCTTCTGAGCGTAGACTTCTGCGATGGCCTTGCCAATACCTGACGAGGCTCCGGTGATCGCAATCGAACTCATTTAGCTTTCCTCATTCTCTTGTTTTTCACGCGTCACGACTACCGAACGACCATTTCCTTCTCCGGTGGAGAAAGAATAAAAGCCTTCCGATACAGCCTTTTTATGCTGGAGCCGACGGAAAAACGAGTTGGATGGATCGAGTCTGATTTCTGTAACCGACGCATCGCGACGGAGTTTATCTAGGGCTGATTTTACAGACTCAAGTGCGGCCTGCTCTTGATCGGCATGGGAGTTGCGGGCTGCGCCCGATGCACCGGCATCAGCATCACGAGCCGGAGATTGAGGACGACGAGGTCTGTCGTCACGATCACGTCCGCCGCTACGGGGCGCTCCACGGTCATTGCTGTCGCGTCTAGGGCCGCGATCACGATCGCCGCTTGGTTTGCCACCAGGACCGCTTCGGCGAGGTCCTGAGCTTGATGGGCCTGATCCATATGGACGGCGATTGCGGGCGCCCGGTGTGTAGCGGCCTACTGGCGGACGGCTGCCGGCTTCCCAATATTTCTCTTCAACTTTGACATAGACCCAACGCAGATAGGCGTTGATGAAGTGGGCAAAGTTTGGAGCATTTTCTTGAATAATTCTGTCGATTTCAGCCCAGAGCCCATTGCCATCGGTCGCGAGGGATTCGAGTGCGTTGGAATCTTTACCCGCCAAAATTCTAAGATCGATTGCGAAATAAACACAGGCTGCAGCAAGTGCGCCGATGTTTTCCATTTCGATCTTATGATCGGTGACAAGCGTCGGATATTCTTGCACGTACCACGTGAGAGCGGCGGTCAGTTGATCCTGCAGGCTACCGAGGTCTTCAAAGTCTGTCCGTTCGGCTTCGATGAATTTCTTGGTTTCGGGCCAACGCTGAGGTCCCAGGGCTTGTGCCGGGAATGCTTTACAGGTTTGCTCGAACTCGAAGCACGAATACAGGAAATAATCGATCTTCAGCGAGGTCTGTGGTTGCGTAGGTAGTGTGTTAATGGTGTCACCCTTGGTGTTAATTTCGCTTCGAACATAGAAAAGGCCACCGGAAGCGCTTGAATTTCCCAGGAAGGAAGCCAGCAAAGTGGCACGGTAGATTAGAAAAAAACGATCCGATCAGCGGAGACGTCGAGCGAGGTTCAAAACGCGTGAACTTTGATGAGAAAGCTCTTCGACTTCTGTCCATTGATCCGTATCACGCTGATGGGTATAAGCCATTAGTTCGTGATCGCCTTCAAATGCATCGATCACTGTATCGACTGCACTCTTGTGTTCTTTCGAACCTTCGGCAGCATTTTTTATCGTTTCAGAGGCTGCGCGTAGATCTTTCACAGCATCGAATTCTTTTTGGCTCTCAAGCATTGGGCATAGTTTCTCAATGGCGGCGGCCAGGTCCTGGCTGGTATTGGCACGGCTACGCTTAATGACTGTCATAGGAGAAAAACCACCTTTCGATCTATATAGGCCCGTATGGTCTGGTACGGTCGGTTCATACTAGAAGATGCACCCTGAAAAATCAATCCAAGCAGAAGCTGTATTTTCTTCGAAAAAAAAGTTGACACAAAATACGCTCAACTGTAGATCTTTACTTCCAAACGGCGAAAGCCAGAGGACATGTAGGGGCTCTTAGCTCAGTTGGTAGAGCAGTACACTTTTAATGTACGGGTCGATGGTTCGAGTCCATCAGGGCTCACTTCTACATCCTTACGTCCCTATCGTCTAGTCGGCCCAGGACACCGCCCTTTCACGGCGGCGACGGGGGTTCGAATCCCCCTGGGGACGCCACTTTTTTAGTGAGCGTTCAAAAAGCTCTACTGCAAAGTAGAGCTTTTTTTTATTCATTTTTTCGACAGGGTATTTTGCGTCGCGAAATTACAGTTGATTTCATGACAGCGAGCCTTTACGTTTCATGGATCGGTCAATGCCTTCGTAGCTCCGTAGTAGGCAACTGATTCGTAATGAGTTTTTCTCGAAGGGTTTCCTCGGAACCATGAGATACTTAGGTCGGGCTTGACCGCAGTATCGGCTAGATTTTTGTAGAATGAAAAAAAAGCCGCCATAGTTAAGTGGTTTAACGGCGCATTCGTAATGCGCAAACGCAGGTTCAATTCCTGTTGGCGGCTCCAATCACCCCTCTTTTTCTAAGTCTAATTGCCACCATAAAAAACCACCATAAATATGTACCTGGATTGCGTTGTGGCGGTCGTGCTAACGTCTCTTATAGGCGCTTTCTGACCCCAAGCTTATTTGCGCCGGCTCAATCTAAAAATGGATGTTTCTCTTGAGAGGCATAAACAAACGATGATTACCCAGTTAACGATTCGTGGACTCGCAATTATCGAAGAATTGCATATCGATTTTTCTCCTCGGCTCAATGTTATTACCGGAGAAACCGGCGCCGGAAAATCGATATTGATCAAGGCTCTTCACCTGCTGCTCGGTGCCAAGGCCGATGCGGAAGTGATTCGTCACGGCTTCGATAAAGCCTTTGTTTCTGCACGTTTTTTGCTTCCGCGGTCTCATCCGGCAGTCGAATATCTCAACGAGCATGGACTCTGGCATGACGAACACGATCTAACCGAAATCATTTTGCGCCGTGAGATTACCAATAAGAATCGCTCGCAAGCCTGGATGAATGATCAATCGATCACGCAGACGACGCTGCGCGAATTAGGTCAGAATCTTATCGATATCTACGGGCAGCACGAAAACCACAGGATGCTGGATCCCGCGACTCACATCGACTACATCGATCAGTTCCTGGATAAGCCGGCGCTCAAACATTCGGTTGTCAATTCCATGAGCCAGGTTTCTTCGCTCTATCAGGACATTCGCAAACGCCTGGAACAATTTCTCACGCGTCGGCGGGAGCAGGACTACCTTCAGTTCCGCTTCAAGGAATTGGAGGAGTTCGAGCCGAGCGCCGAAGATCATGCGGAAATTACGAGGATTTGCACCGAAGCAAAGCAATACATGCAGGAGCAAAAGGCTCTGCAGCAACTGCAGATGATTCAGGATGAGTCCTATAACGGCAAGTCCATCAGTGCTGCGGTTCGCGACATTCTTCGCATCAGTGACAGCTCCAAACTCATCAAAGCCAGCCCGGAATTGTCTGGAGTTATTGATCAACTTCGTGATGTCGGCAGTATTTTCGATGAGATGAGTTATCACGTCGGCCGCATCGTTGAGGACCAGGATCTGAGCGAAGAAGCCCTCGAAACTCACGAGAGCCGACTGGCTGAATATCAACGTTTATTCCGCAAACTCGGTGTCCGGACGATCGAAGAAATGATGGAAGAATACGAACGTCTCGATCAGGAGCTGTCCTATGTGCGCGTTGCGCCAGATGAGCTCGCAGACAAGGTCAAGACCCTCTTGAAGCAGCTCGTGGATGTCGATAAAGTCGGTCGTCAGCTCTCAGCCGCCCGGCAAAAAGCGGCTGATCAGGCCCGTAAGAAGATCGAGAGTGAGCTTCACGATCTGAATATGGCCGGTGCAAAGATCAATTTTGAATTTCAGCCGATCAGACAAACCATCCCTGAACTCGATCTCCTCGACTTCAGTGAGGAAACCAAAAAGAATTGGGCCAAGTGCGTCGACATCCTCAGCGAAAACTCGCGGCTCGGGCGCGAAAAAGGTCAGTTTCTGTTGGCAGCCAACCCGGGCGAAGGGTTCAAACCCCTGGCGAAAGTCGCTTCGGGAGGCGAGATTTCCAGGATTATGTTGGGTTTTAAAAAGATTTTGTCAGCGGGAGCCAATACCTGCGTCATGGTCTTTGATGAGATCGATACGGGGATTTCCGGGCACACGGCTGATATTGTGGGCAGCAAGCTGAAAGGCCTTTCCGACAGCTTCCAGGTCATATGCATTTCACACCTGGCTCAGGTAGCCGCTTATGGCGATGCGCACTTTAAAGTTGAAAAGGTTCAGAAGAAGGGTTCGACCGAATCGAACATCTTCCGTCTGGATGCGCCGCAAAGCGAGTCTGAGATCGCGCGATTGCTTTCGGGCATGAAGGTGACGCCCAGCAGTCTTCAGAATGCCAGACAGCTCATTTCCGCTGCTCAGAAGGGTGGAAAGGAAGAACAGTCAGTTGACCTTTGAAGGAACGATCGAACGGTATCGCCACTGTGTGAGGCGATACTTCTCTTCGAGACGGCGTTTTTTCGTCAGTTCCTGCTTCTCATGAATCTGCTTCAGCTTTTTCTCCGAAACAAAGACTGTGAAGGGTATTTCCAGTGTTTCTGTGGTCGAAACCTGAAGAGGGGTACGGTTGGCGCGGCGCTCCCAGTCATTGGTGGCGACCGCGTTGTATTGTGTCAGATAGTAGCGCCCCACGATCAGCGGCATTTCCGTTTCGTCATCCACTGACAAATCGAGCGAACGACCCACCGAAGGAAACCCCGAGGCTTCAATGCGCGAGAGGTCGGTGACCTGTCCGTGGCGATGGAACTGCTTTGGAATCAGGCGCACGCGGCCCACCTTGTAACTTGAATCCTGTGCTTGCGTGATCTTCATGCGAATATCGCGCGAACCCTGCAGGCTGACCCAGGCATCGTCTTCAAAGAACAGCAGGGGAACATCGGTGATGCCCTGAGCGAAGGGATAGGGCTTGTCGGATTCGTAGAGGTAGACGTCTTTGCTGCCGAGGCAGGACCAATCCCAGGGCGAACAGTCGAGGTCGACAAGGACGGAACGAACCTTTTTCTCGGCCATTTCGTTTTCGACAAGATCGATCGTATGTTCGTTGAGGCTGCCGTTCATTTTCAAGGTTGCGGTACCGGGTAGCACCGGATAAGTCTCATTTAAATCAAGCCAATGGCCCGAGTTGAGTTCGACGTAGGAAGGTGTTCCAAGAATATTGGAGGAGGTGCTCAGGTTCACGCTATCCGACACAGCCACTTTCAGAAAAGCCGGTCTGACTTCGTGCTGTTCACCGTCCTTTAAATCGATGTCGAGGCTCGTGCCGTTAACTTCGAGTCGATATTGACCCGCGAGAAGAAATTGCCAATGACCGAATTCCTGGGTTTCTGTAACCGACAGGAGACCGTTGACCGGTGAGATGAAATAGCTTGTTTTAGGCTTCATGCCTTCGTAAGCCGCAACTCTCATTCCCGACAGGTTATAACTCAGGACCTGCGGACTGTTGTGATCCATCACGTCATCAAACTTGATTTGCATGGGGACCATACCGACCAAAAGATCGCGCGTGCCCTGCAAAATATTAAGCGTGTAGCGGTTGGAAAACTGCTGGCGCGATTTGGTTTTCGAAAAGCGATTGCACTGTATCGAAAAGCTATCGGCCGGGTCAGGGGGCACGGGAGGGTTAAAGATCACCTGGTGCGCAATCAAACTGCGGCTTTCATTCGGACGTAGGATCACATTCTCGTAACTGCAATCGGCCAGGATCAAGTAGTGTCCGGCTGGCAGTTTGAGCGATTGGTTGAACGATCCCACTTGTTCCGAAACAAACTGCAGGGGTTCTTCCGACTCGATACGATATATTTCAAAGTTGCCGGGATTGGGGGCACGGACGAGGAGTTCGCCCGTTTGCTCTTTCATTTTGCAGGAACTCAGAGAGAGCCCCGCTATAAAAGGCAAAATCCAGAGCGCAGACGTAGCAAGTCCCCTTTTTCCAAGTTCCATCCAAACTGACGGAACACATCGGAAGAACGGAGACTCTGCCATTTTCTATCTCCAGGCTTTTAGAGGAGGAAGCGAATATCCACGCCAAATTGTATAGATTTGTAGGTGCCTAAACCCAAGTGAAGCTGCGTGCCAACGGCTATTTTGTCGAGGACAAGGTAAGATACCCCAGCTCCAATCGTGAGATCAACTCCGGATTTTTCAAGCTCTCCATCGACTCCAGGGATCCCGTCGATCGGTCTCAGAGAGACTTTTGCCAGGCCCAATTCCGCGCTGGCAACTGCGAAGAGCTTCGGCTTGATTTCCATCTGACCTTTGCCTCCCACCAAATAGGTTTCCACAATACCGCGATAGGCACGTTGTTCGTATTCAACGGTCACATCGCTCGGGCGATAGCGAAGGGTTCCATAGATATCGAATTTACCGAGATATTGTTTGAGGACTTTGTTTCCGAGCTCGAGATCGCCCGTGGAACCACTGTGCCAGTTGCCTGTTGAAGCCGTGGTTCTCATCAGCGACAGGCTGGTGCCGATGTACCAACGCAGAAAGCCGGGTTCAACAGGCACTTCAGGTTCTATTGGTACGACCTTTTCGGCTTCGCTTTTCTCGCCGCCTGCTTTTTCATCGCCTTCTTTCTTTCCACCGTCGACAGAGGTGCCGGCCGCGTCACCGGATTTTTTATCCAGTTTTTTGGACTTGACGTCACCGTTCTTGCCTCCTCCTTCGTCATCCGGTTTTTCGGTCTCCGGCTGAAGCTTATCGAGACCCTTGGCATGAAGGGCGCTTGGCAGAATCAAGGCGGTGAGCAAGGCTCTAGCAATCCATTTCATATCGTCTATCCTCTTTCTCATTTTCAAATGATTTTTCGTAGGTGTCTTTTAGAGTAGGAATTTTAGCTGAGCCGCGATGCGACGATCCGGTTTGTATCCAGCCGAGGTTCCCAGCTCTTCCGCATAAGTCACGAAGCGAAGGCTCAAGAGGCCCACGTCGAACTGCAAACCTGCGGTGAAATAACCCTGATAAAGACCAGTTTGAATCTTGAGAATATTACCGAGTCCACCCTCGAGACCGAGGTTGAATTTCTTCGAGAAGGAGTAGGGCTGGTTGATGGAATGCATATCCATCGCGACCATAATGTATGTCCATTCGGTGCGCAAAGGTTTCGCGCTGATCCCGACGTTCACACTGGGGAGCTGAATCGGAGGGACGCCGAGGGTGCTGCCCTTTACTTTGTAGATGGTGTAAGGCGTTCCGCCAAGGTCGGTAACACTGAGACCAAAGGTCGGCTCAAACTCTTTTTGAGGCGTGAAGAGAAGACCCAAATCCACACCGTAGCCCGTGCCGGCTTTTACGTAGTCTCCGAGCTCGCGTCCGGTCGAGTCGGTTTTACTCGACGATTGAAAAGCTGCGATATCGTCCATGCTAAAATTCTTGTCAATCCCGGCACGCGCTCTCAATTTGACGGTTGCTCCGAGTGAGAGGCGATCGTTTATAAAGCTTCGCGCGTAGGAAATGGGAAGTACGGCGCGTAGCCCGGTATCGAGATCGACAGTCACGTCGCGGTGAAAGATAGCTGTGGCCGAAAGATCAAGTCCAAGTCCGACGCCGAAACCAGGAAATATCAAATGCGGAGTCAATGCGAGTCCGACGTTATAATTTTCCCCGGTGTTTTTTTCCACGAGGTTTAAAGTGTCTTCTGTTTTGCCGCTTTTCAAATCACTCTGAGCATCTTTGACGAGCCCATTGACGTTTTGAGAGGCAGTGATCGCAGGGTTCAGAAATTCACCGTCCCACGATTTCAACCGAGCAAGTCCAGCCGGGTTATAAAAGAGCGCGTTAAAATCGTCGGCAACAGCCACGTAAGCATTTCCCATACCGAGAGGTCTTAAGCCGAAATGTGTCCATCGTTCGATTTGACGGGCGAGTGCAAGCGGCATTAAGGCAGGGAACGAAACGAGACATGTGGTTGCACATATGGCAGGCTTTAGCCAACGCATTACTTACTCCATACGGGTTTTTAGAGGATCCCGGGGCATGTAGTTTGGGGTAGCGATAATGTTACACTTTAGCATGGCGAGCGTCCAACAAACAAACTTATGGCGCGGTGATCGCGAAGCTTGCTTTTCCGAATAAGAAATGATCTTTTTCGACACGGTGCAGCCTTGTTAAGAAATTTTGCCTGTGCTACCATTCAGGCTTTGCCAAGCGGAAACCGAGGCTATATATCCACGCATTCAGAGATGACGTCGAAGAAACGGCCTCTCATAAAAATATACTAAAATGACGGCCAATCGGCCGATGCCAAAAGCCCATTGGCAGTAAAAATTTGTTGATTCCAGGAATGGGAAGAAGATGTCCAAGCCCGACGTAGCAGCCGAAAGAAAAGATCAAATCGTTAGAGCAACTGTGGATTGCATAACCAAGCATGGCTATCACAATTTTTCTATGCAAGACGTTGCGCGTACAGCTGGCGTTAGCAAAGGCATCATCCATTATTACTTTTTGAACAAGGACGATCTTATGATGTCCGTGCTCGATAAAGTATCGGGTGATATTGAAAATATTATTGCCGCCGATATGGAATCGATCTCCAGTCCTATCGAGAAGATCAAGGTCTTCATTGCGGTGGCTTTCGATATCGTGCGCAGCACCAAAGAATACTACCAAGTGAACATGGACTTCTGGACTCAGATCAACCAAAAGAAAGAAGTTCGCCAAGTTGTATCAAGACATTACGCGAAATTCCGTGATTCTTGCGCCAAGGTTATCGAAGAGGGTGTGAAACAAGGCGTTTTCCGTCAGGTGAATCCCCAGCATCAAGCCTCTCTCATCCTTGCGACCGTTGACGGCGTGAGTCTTCAGTGGCTCTTCGATGAAGCGGTCTATGACTACACCGAGATCGTTAAAACCGCGAGTGAGAGCCTTCTCAACAACCTCGTCGTAAAATAAGTCTGGCCGGGGCGGCTCCCTCCATGGGATCACGCCCTCTCTTTCCTCTCCTCCTGCGCTCCCGACTGTCCAACAGCAACTCCCTCTGATAACATAGGAAAAAGTCCATTTTCCGACGTGAGGGCTGTGTTGATGGAAAAGCCATTCGAGATCTCCGACTTAGTCACCGCGATCCATAAGGGTTCCCTCAACCCCGAGCTTCAGCTAGACCAGGTCTTTGACAGTCTTCTAAACTTCGAGTGCTGGACCAGTTATTTCCATATCTTAGAGCAGCAAATCGACAATCCCAAGAAGCGTAAACTCGACCATTACGTGCGAACGGCCCGCGCCTACGCTGTCTATCTCGAGGATATCAGCAAGGCCGCACGGGTCTGTCTTAAGCTAATGAAGGACCTACGCCTCAGCTACCTCGAGTTTCGGGAAAAAGCCCTTTACTCGATCGTCGACGAGCAGGACTACGGCAACGAGGCGATTATTCTACAGGCGATCTATCCGAAGCTCAAAAGCAAGGAAGACAACATCGCGTGTATGGAGCGCCTCTGTCTCATCTATGAAAAAAAGAAATACGATGAATATCATTTGAACCGCAGTTACGAAGGTCTGATTGAACTCGATCCCTACAATCAGAAGGGTCTGCGCTATTTCAAGATCGTTTACACCCAGAACAACCAGTGGGAAAAGGTCGCGCAGGTTTTGCAGAACCTCTTTTCTTCCGCCAAACACGTGAACGATCGATATCGCAGTGCCCAGGAACTGGCGGCGGTCTACCTCTATCAGTTGGATGCCCCTCAAAACTCCGTGGACGTCCTCGAGAAGTATTGTGCCGATAGTCCACTCAGCACCTTTGCGATCCATTACGAAGCTTATTACCGTCTTCAGAACTGGGATGGCTGCCTTAGAGTTCTTGGCGTTCAGGTAAAACGTGTAGAAGGCAACCTCAACAAGGCCATCCTCACGCTGCGAATTGGCGAAATGCTAGAGAAAACCCGTCGATTTGATGAAGCGATTGAAACCTATAAAAAAGTTATTGATCTTGAACCCAATATGCTGGAACCTCTGGAAAAATTAGTGGATATCTATATCCGCCAGCAGAACTGGGCCGCGGTCTTGGAAACGCTCAACACACTCGATGAGTGCCTGGATGATCATTTCCTTAAAGAAAAAGTGCGCGAAGGCATCAATCGTCTGCAAGGCGCGATGGACGATACCCAAAAAGGTATTTCGAATGCTTAACTATCGCATCGCTCTTGAGGTCGAAGGATCGGTTTCAAGGCAAGTTGTCGAAGTCGAAGATAAGGGCTGGCAGCGCTGGAAAGCCCTCGATTCCCTGGTCGCTCAGAGGATTCAAAAACATCGGGTGATGCCAAGTCACCTGATTTTCGCGTCGACCGACAACGAACGCCCCACGCTCGCGGCGATCTTTCAACAATGTTCGCTTTTGAACAGTCTTTCCGATCTCTGGAATGCCCTTGTCAAGCTGCCGATCGATCATACCTGCTTTGTACAGATCGTCGATCAATCCCCAGGCCTGAACGATCCCGCTCGTATGGCTCTCGAAAAATCACTCCTCCGGGTGAGCCCCTTCTCTCTCGATAGTTTTGAGGAACTCCTTGAAGTTCAGGAGCAAGTCTACGACACGAAAATCTTTTCGGGGGTATTGCTCGATCGCCACGGACGCCTGACCTTTCGTGATGAGAGAAATTACTTTCAAAAGAAAGAATCCAAACAGAGACCCAGCCTGTTTATTGATGCTGTCATTCGCGAAGCTGGAGCGGGTGGCACCAAAACCAAGACCCTGCATGGGCGTGACATCCGTGTTCAGGATTTTCGCCTCGGGCTCACAGGAGTCGGCGAGCTCTTTAATCACTGGGATAGCTGGCTGAATGCGACCGCGCGCTCGGCAAGTCATTATCAAAGAATTTATATCTATAGCCATTTAAAAGGCCTGCTTCCAGGTTGCTGGGAGCAATTGCAAAAACGAGGGCTTGCGGCCGAGGTCATCCGCCTGCCGCAGTGGATTGCTTTTTCCAATGCGATCGCCAGTTATATGGAATTCCTAGTTGCTGATGTGGACTCGTGCGCCTTCATATTTGTGGGCATCAATGGCAACTGTCACTTCGCGGAATGGAATCGATGAACTTTGAACAGCACGATAATTTTCTTCTCGCCGATTGGACCTGTCCCCATTCGCCAATGAGTGATGAAGGACAAAAGGAAATCGAGCAGTTGGAGGCGTTCTATCGCGTTGCCTGCGAAGAAGCGGCCAACGACAGGGTACAGGCCGTACTGTGGTTGCAAAAGGTACCGTGCTACGACGCGAGCGAAGCCTGGCTCGAAGAGCTTTCGGGCGATATTTTGCGCGATCAACTGCGATCGCGGATGCTGCGCCTTCATAAACTCGCGCGCATGATTCGCACCTCGCCCATTCCTTGGATCTACGCGACCGAGAAAGACTGCTGCGGTACGATGTTTGAGCTGATGCAGGCTTGTCATAAACGCTTCGTTTTCGATCGTGAAACATGGTTCGGCTTTCCTGAGTTTGCCATTGGCCAGGTCTCGTCGCTCGGCTGGTTAGGGGCTCAGTTACAGAAACAGCCAGGCCTCGCCAAAGTCTGGACGAACCGAAGTGTGATCTCGGCGGAGGAGGCTGTCCAGACGGGAGTGATTACAGCGGCCTTAACCTGGAAGGATTGGCGAAGGCATCTCATATCCTGGATGCAGCAGCAGATTGCCTCGATCGAAGCGGAAGGGTTTGTACGGAAAGAGGTTCCGGGTCATCCTAGCTGGCAAGACGGACTTTGGCCTTCGCTCGAGTTTAGCAAACTTTCGAAAAATCATATCCAAAGCTACCAGCAGTTTCCGACCCAGGCGATCCCCTTTAAAATGGTCAATCGCGATCTCATCGATACAGCTGCCCATTTTATGATGCAGGCGCCCTACGCCCGCTGGCTCAAACAGGAAGTGCTGCGGCAGAAAAATTGGGGTCGGCAATCGATTCCAAAGCTTATTTATTTTGATATTTCAGAAGCTGTTCCACCCATAGCGACGCTGAGTCGGCTGCTAGATCGTGGTGTGCGCATTGTGGTCTTCGCTCCGGATGCCCAAGTGGTGCGTGCCGGTGTTGAATCGATCTTCAACGATCTCAATACCAGATACTCCCGAAACGAAATTCAACAATTTAACACAAGAATTGCTTGGTTCGTGGGACCCATGATTTCATCGCCTGAATGTTACACCATGAAGTTTGGTGCGTTCCGTGAATTCGTTTGTCGATATCGGGACGCGAGTCTCGAAGGCTTTGCCCTTGGTTCCCAGAAAATGCCAAGGCAAACTGTCGAAATCTATGGCGACACTCCCGATTTGCAAACCGTTCTTCGTGCGGTGATCGATGTTTTTGATGGTGTCTATCGGGTGGCTCAGGGCAATTCACCGAGGCCCCTCCTTTACCGCGTTCGCTCGCTGTTGCTGCAAATGCTTGTCTACTACTGCCAGGATTCCGGCACAAGTTGGAATGAAATGCTCGAGCAATTGAGCGGCATGGGGTGGTCCCTCCTAGGCAGCGCTCGATTCTGGCAACGCTTTTTGGAATTTCGAGCATCGATAGGAGATGATGGCGAAGCGATGGGCCCAATCGGGCAGTTCAGCTTTGATCTTCGTCTCCTTCGTGTCACGAAGTATTCGGAGATCCAAAAACTCGGCGCGAGGAGAAACCTGGAGGAACTCGAAAGCGGACCCGGACTTCTGCACCGAAGCCTCAGCAGCTTTCTGTACCTTCTCACTCACGATCTTTATAACGCCGATTACTTCGACTCTTTAGATCTTTCGGACCTTTACGTGAGCGATGCTATCGGATTCCCTGAAACATCCGGCAGCCCTCTTATTTTTGCCAAGAGACTTGGGCTTTTACGGATGGCCGAGGCAAAGTATGCGATGGAAGTCCGCTCTTACTGATCTCAACTGTGTTCCGTTTGCAACGCCATAAT
>JACMPP010000109.1 GCA_014377445.1 Oligoflexus sp. | reverse complement strand
TGGCCCCTCGCGTTTACATGAATTCCCAATGGCTCGACGCCACCGGTCTCATGACAAAAGGCAACACAGCGACACACACGATCCTCTATCAATTGCCTAAAGGAGTATCCGCTCAGGATCAACTCAAACGTCTTAAAGCAGGACTGCCGGACCCTTCCATTCGAGTCAAAAGCTATGAGGAGTCCGGTCAGGATAATGGTCGCATGCTCGCCTACCTTTCCGATTATCTGGGTCTGGTCGCGCTCGTCGCACTCTCTCTGGCTGGCATCGGCTCGGCCTATCTCTATCGAGATTATTTTGATCGCCGCAGTTCTTCACTCGCGGTGCTCACAAGCCTTGGCTTGACGCACAATCGTGCTCTGCTCCTCTACCTTATGCAAGTCTGCTTCCTTGGGATCATCAGTGCGATAATATCCTCGCTTTTCGCGATGGGCATGATTCCTCTGCTTCTCGAATTGGTCAAAGAATTCTCTCCGGTCCCTCTTAGCGCCTATCTTCCCTGGCAAACGGTGACCATTGCCATAGCGATCGGGGGCCTCGGATCCATTCTGATCTGTCTCCCCATCCTTCAACGATTACGCCATCTCAAGCCCGCTCTTCTCTTTCATGAGCAGAACACCGATATCGAAAGCGTCAAGGCTCGCGATTGGATCGCTTACCTACCCGTCATGATCGGTTTTTATGGGCTTTCCATCTGGCAGGCGCATTCCCTTCGCGTCGGTAGCCTCTTCTTCTTCCTGGCCTTTTTCATTCTGCTGATTTTTGCGCTTATCGGCTGGGCCTTTCTTGGTCTCACGCGACGTTTTCGAAGAAGCCGTTTCTTACCGCTGCGCATCGGCTCACTCTTTCTGAGATCTCATCCGGCTTCGACCATCAGTGCGTTTATTGCCATAGGCCTTGGCAGTAGCTTGATCAACCTTATCCCGCAGCTTCAGGGCAGCCTTCTCCGGGAGCTGCAAAATCCTGATGGCCAAAAGCTGCCTAGTTTCTTTCTCTTTGACATCCAGGAAGATCAACTCAGCGATCTGCAGGTTCTCCTGAAATCACTTAACGCTGAGGCTCAAACCACCTCGCCGATGATCACAGCCCGCCTCACGCAGACCAATGGCGAGAAGTTCGCAAGGGAAGAGGAAGGCGTCGAGACCAGGGAAAATGAAAGAGAACAGGGTTCCCGCAACCGAGGCGTAAACCTCTCCTACCGCAGCCAGTTGGCTCGTGGCGAGACCCTCGAATCGGGCACCTTCTTCACCCAACCCTTCTCGGGTAAAGGTCTTGGCGAAGTGTCTATCGAATCAAACTATGCCAGCCGCCTCAAGCTCAAACTCGGAGACCGCATCAAATTTGATGTGCAGGGTCTCGAGATTGAAGCCGTGATCACGAGTCTCAGGCAGGTGAAGTGGAATACCTTCGAACCGAACTTCTTCATCCTTCTCCAACCAGGAGTCATCGATGATGCCCCCAAAACTTTCTTGATAAATATCCCCGAACTTCCCCTGGAGAAAAAGGTCAAGGTTCAACAGGATATCGTCAAAGCCTTCCCAAACATTTCCATCATCGACGTAACGGCGCTCATAGCCAAGATCAGTGGCATCGTTCAACAGATGACCCTCATCCTCAATGTGATGGCCTATCTCACCACGGCGACAGGTATGTTGGTCATTTATTCGATTGCGCAGCATCAAGCCCTCGCACGACGCTGGGATCACAATCTCCTGAAGATTTTAGGCGCAGAATTCCCAATGCTGTTAAAGGCCACTGCGATCGAGTTCATAACCGTTTCCGGCCTGGCGGGGTTACTCGGGGCGGGTATCGGCGTCGTCACCAGCTTTGTGATCGCGAAGGTTCTGTTTAAAGGTGTTTGGCATGCACAACTTGCTTTGCCCCTAGGATTGACTGCAGGACTCGTCGCCCTTTGTCTTGCGACCGGACTGCTGGCTACGCTCCGCATCCTGAGCCGTAAACCTGAGCTGCAAATCGAAAGTTGAAATCTAAGGGCCACGCCTCAAATTAAACAGGAACTGAGCAACTTTTTAGGGCAATTCCTAGAATAAACCAAAAAAAGAGCCAATCCTAGCAAGATCGGCGCCGCTTTCGTTTCATCGAAAAGGTTGAAGCGAACGGGCAAGTGGAAATCAGTTTCTCACAGCGAAGAGCTGAACCGGAGCTTCACGGAACAAATGCACAGCATGCACTGTAGCGAGGAGGAGCAGGCTGGCTCCGATCTGATGCGCTGATCCCAAAGCCACGGGGACAGCATGCAGGAGCGCTAAAACGCCAAGGCAGAACTGAACGAGGGCCAGTCCACCGATCACCTGAAGCGCCACTCTCTGACGTTTGGTTATGGCAAAACTGATGCCTGCATAGGCCAGAGCGAGAGCCGCGAAGAACACGGTCCATCCCAGACAGCGATGAATAAATTGAACGGTCACAGGATTATCAAAGATATTGATCCCCTCTGTGAGTTGGCCCATACCCGCTGGAATGAGCTGCCCATTCATCAGGGGAAAAGTATTGTACATGTGTCCAGCATGAAGTCCCGCGGTAAGAGCGCCGTAGAATATCTGCAAAGTGACGAGAGCCAGGAATGCGATCGTGTAGGGCAGAAGCTTAGGCCGCGCCTCCAAACGGGATTTTCGGACTGGAAAACGCACATCCTGCGCGATCCAGTAGAGGAAGACCATGAGGAACATAGCGAGCCCAAGGTGAGTCGCCAGACGATAGTGCGAAACGCGAGGCATATCGACCAGACCTGACTTCACCATATACCAGCCGATAAAACCCTGCAGACCACCGAGGCAGAGTGCGAAGGTCAACTTACGAGCCAGGGTACCTTTGATACGCCTCCGGACCGCGAAGTAGATCAACGGGATGGCAAAGATCAGACCGATCAATCGTCCGAGCAAACGATGCGAATATTCCCAAACGTAGATAAACTTGAACTCATGGAGCTGCATATTCGGATTGACCGTTTGATACTCGGGAAACTGTTTGTACTTCGCAAACTCAGCTTCCCACTGCTCGTGATTCATGGGCGGCAATGCACCAGCGACTGGTTTCCATTCCACGATAGAAAGCCCAGATCGCGTCAGGCGAGTCAGACCACCGACACCGATCATAATAAGAATAGTAAAAGTCGTGAGGAGAAGCCAGGTGCGGACACTGCGGTTGTAAACTGCCATGTTAACCCCAAATGACATAGAAGGAAGCTTATGCGCTTGCCTTACTTGCTTACGCTTCAGCTGTCTTGGTGTCAAACGGACTTGCAGAATTTTACGCCGATATGACTAGGAGGCGATGCGAATATCCTGGGCTTCGTTCTTTTCTCTCACCATCTCCTTAAGGAAGCGGCGGAAGATGATCGAAACCAGGCAACGATGCAGATGTTTCTCATCGAAGGATGGAGGTGCAAAAAGCAGGTTCTCGGGCATGATTCCCGTTTCGTTGAGGGTATCGATGTCGAGTTCTTCCTGTGAGAACAAGATGATGCCGTCGCGCGAGCGCTCTTTGTCGGTACGAGCCTGGACATAGGTCTGGATATACTGACTGTCGAGAAGAACAAGACAGGCCGCCGAGTGGAGTTCCGGCGGGAGATTCACCGGGTCCGTGATGGAATAGACTTTATAATGCCAGCCGCCCATGACCATCTTGAAG
This sequence comes from Oligoflexus sp., assembly GCA_014377445.1. Lineage (GTDB taxonomy): Bacteria > Bdellovibrionota_B > Oligoflexia > Oligoflexales > Oligoflexaceae > Oligoflexus. Next base: position 30,256 of record JACMPP010000109.1, on the reverse strand, counting down.
AAGTGATCGACCTGATGATCGTAGCCATTGGCTTTGGACGAGAAGATCAGAACTTTGAAAGTATAATCGGCAAAGGGCACAGGGATATTCGACGGAATGTTGATTTCAATCGCCGAACGATTTCGAATGTAGAGAGATCCACCGCTTTTGCGCACGAGTTCCGTCGCACGATCAAAGGGTTTTTCACGCTCTTCATCGCCGCGGCTTTCGCTTGGATCGCCGATTTTAAGCCGATAGAACACAAAGCTGTCGACTTTACGTTTGCCCAGATGCTCTTCCAGGGAAACCTGAACAGAACGTCCCGACTTCAAACGAGGACCCATCTCTTTAAAGCTTAAAAGCATAACTTCATAGAGAACGGCTTTGTCCGCGAAGACTGTCGTCTGTCCCAGAAGCCCAGCTTCGAAGACGACGGAGAGACCCGACTCTTTTTTGTATTCACGAAGAACCTCTTCGATCAAATCACGGATATCATGGATCGCAAGGGGCGCCATGTAATCTTCGCTGGAAGTCGGAAGCAGAAAGGAAACAGTCGTCGACTGGTTCTTTTCAAAAGCCAGCTTCAATTGACCGTTCATACTATAAATTGCGTCCCGCACCACATCCATACCCAGACCGCGGCCCGAGATTTCCGTAACGGTCGTCGCTGTCGAAATCCCGACGTTGAAGAGCAGAGGCACGATATCTTCATCGCTCATCGTGCGCGCTTGATCGGCTTTGAGAATACCCAGTTCCACCGCACGATTACGGACCTTCTCCACATCGATACCGCGCCCGTCATCCTTGAGACTGACTTCGACCATACCGTTGCGTTCATGCGTGGCAATGGTGATCGTGCCCTTGCGGGGTTTGCCCAAAGCTTCCCGCTCGTCCGGAGATTCAATTCCGTGATCGATCGCGTTGCGCATACAATGGAGAAGAATGTCGTTAACCCGGGTGAGGATTAGAGAATCAAAGTGATGGAATTCGATCTCGGTGAGGAGAACAACTTCCTTGCCGAGTTCCGAGCCTATTTCCTTCAGCATCGCTTCATAACCACGAATATAGTCTCGGAGCGAAGTGCGATCAAAGCTCGACATGGCCCGGCTGAATTCTTTCTGAATCAGAGCCAATGGCTCTTTCTCAATCACGGGATCGCTGATGAGAGTTGCGAACTGGCTCATGAGTGAGCGAACCCACTGCACACGGTAACGGAGGTTGATGCCTGAATTGCGGTCGGTGGTGTTGAGAATTTCCTTGCGCAAGCTTGCATAGGAATACACTTCTTCACTGATCGACTGCATGCGGAGCGTCAATTCCTGGAGAGTGTTGGGATTGATCTTGATCTTGCCCTGGCGAAGTTCATCGAGATAGGTCTCAACATGGTGAGCCACGTCCTGAATACTGTCGAGTTTGAAAAGGCGGGCATTGGCCTTGATAGTATGGACCGCCCGGAAGAGCCGTGAAGCATGCTCGCGAGCCGCTTCGGCCGTCGAGTGTTTAAGAAGTTTGAGATCGTTTCGAATGTCTTCGAACAACCTGCGGGTTTCCCCCATAAAGAGTTCGAAGAGAGAATCGGAGACCTGGAGAAGGGCAAAGAATTTCTCCATCTCTTTGCGCTGGGCGTTGGCCTGCTCTTCCCTTTGTTTGATCTCGGAAATATCCTGCATGACCATGCGAACGTTCTGCAGAAGACCATTTTCAAATTCAGGAACATAGGACAGACGAACGAAGTGTCCGTGCGCAACCTTGAGTTGAGCCTCACGCGGCAGTCCCAGTGCTGTCACCTGCCATTGGATATGATCCATGCCGAAGGCGAGTCGAAGTTGAAATTTCAGGAGATCGATATCTTTGCTGGAAAGACTCGTCACAGAGCGGAAGAGTTCGCCCAATTCCTTGCGTTCCCACATTCGCCAACTTCCCATGGACGCTGGAACAGTCTTGGTTTCAAGGCGATATTCGAGTTCGGGGCCGACCGAGATCACAGCAAACTGCAACTGCTCGACGACGAACTTCTGGAGATCTTCATTGGAGAAGCTGGGAACATCGGGGAGATCGACCTTGGGCTGATAGAGGGAAAGCTTATATTCCCAGATGTTTTTGGAAACGACGACCAGCATGACAAAGCTGATGAGCAGACCAAGCCCTTGGATGAGCCAGCTGTTTGATATGGAGATCCAGAAAGCCGCCAACACGCTGTTCGCACCCAAAACTCCACTGAGGAATTTGAGACTGGATGGTGAACGGACTGTTTGGAACTTCTCTGTCATACACGCCAAGCTTAAAGGGAACCGTCGATAGAGGATTCGGCTTAAGGCGCTGATTTATTGAGAAAAGCTTAATCATAGCAAGATGGTAAGGAATGCTACCAGCACGATTCAATTTGATTAAATTCCAGGTTTTGAGAACTTTGCCAAACGTCTTGTTGGTCAGGTTGAAAGCAGACGAAGCTTCGGCCATGGCTGTCACTTCCCGAACTGGCCTCGACCATGTAATGGTCGCCGACAGGTTCTTTGACGATGCGATAGGCGTAGCGGGGAAGAGGGGCTTTGTCGCGATGGCATCCGGCAATGATGAATCCGACTTCCGCGGCCGCATCGGGCTGCGCGCAATTATCTTGGCCTTGCAAGGAGGCCCCGTAGGGCTCGTCCCAGAAAACAAAGGTTTTGTTTTCTAATTTATAGACCCTCTCGAGAGTATGCACATAGCTGATCATGAGTTTGGCTTCGGCCTGCAAACCCCTTTGGTAGAGCTGATGATAGGCCACATACATCAGCATTATCCCTACGAGACTCACACTCGAGATCAAAAATAACATGCGAGCTTTGTGCCCCATAGGTCCTCAATAGCGGCAAATCGTTAGGAGATAGGCCCGTGTCGGCTTAATCAAAGGGTTTTGGAAATGCTTCGATTGTATCATGTCTTCTCGTGGTTCGAGGCTTGACTTTGTATGCTTCGAACACATATTGACTAAGGAGTTGAAGGACTTAGGTTAGCATAGGGGTTTAACCGTGGAAAACTATTACGATTTACTTGGTGTAGCCAAGACGGCTAACGAGGCTGAAATCAAAAAAGCCTATCGCAAATTGGCTATGCAGTACCACCCCGACCGTAATCCTGACGATAAATCGGCGGAAGAAAAATTCAAGAAGATCAATGAAGCCTACGCCGTGCTATCGGATGCCGATAAGAAAAGACAATACGATACGGTGGGTGATTCGCGTTTCCATCAGCAATATAGCTCGGAAGATATCTTCCGCGGCACTGACTTCTCATCGATCTTCGACGAGATGGGCCTTGGCGGGCAGAACAGCTTTTTCTCGAGCTTTTTCGGTGGCCAGGGTGGTGGACGCCGACCCGGAGCACCAGGCTTTGCTCAACAGGGTCCGGCGAAAGGTCAGGACGTTGAGTTTCCGGTGAATATCGGCTTCCTCGATGCCTACAGGGGCGTGGAAAAACCCATTTCCTTCAAACTCACCGACGGCACCACGCGTGAGATGACGGTCAAGATCCCCAAAGGCATTAAAGCTGGGGCTAAACTTCGTATCGCAGGCCGGGGCGCCCCTTCCCGCAGCGGCGGCCAGCCAGGCGATCTTTTTATCGTTGTGACTGTGCTCGATCACCCTGATTTCAAGCGGATTGACGACAATATTGAAGTGACTTTGAGCCTGAAGGTTTCCGAAGCGTTTCTGGGCGCCAGCAAGGGCGTGAATACGCCTGAAGGCGAGAAGAAGATAAAGATTCCGGCCGGCGTTAAGGCTGGAACCAAGGTCCGTTTGAAAGGCCTGGGCTTCCCCACTGCGGGCGGTGGAGCCGGCGATCTCTATGCTGTCGTCGATCTGGACGTAATAAAAGACCTCAACAGCGCTCAGAAGAACGCTATTGAGGCCATGCAGGAAGCAGGCCTATGATTACTTTTTATGAGCCTTTTCAGGCTTGGCTTTAGCCGCCGGCTTCTCGGCAGGTACCACTGCCGCAGGAGCCGGTGGCGTTTCGGGCGCTCCAACCGGCACCGGTGCTGCCGCAGGTGAACCGTCCAAGGGGACACCCGGAGTAAAACGATCGATTTCGGTGTAGATCGAACCAAAGGTCACTTCACCCTGGATCTTCAGGATAGGGTGCTGCGGATGATCACTGGCGACCCATACATAAAGATTGCCCTTCTGCTGAAGCTCTTTCCCAAGATATGTCTTAACTGTCAGTTTGAAAGCCTTGTGCGTTCCAATCGCCGTAGAGATATCCTCGATTGCGGTGGGGGTCGCTTCAAGCCACCAGTTCTTCTCTGATGTATAGACGAGGAAACGTTCGGTTTTGTTTAATTTGTAGTCGAAGGTCCGCAGTTTGTAGGCCGCGGCCATCGCATCGATCGAAAGCGGATCGATGTAACTTTCCGTCAGCTTTTCCTGATTCTTTTTGTGATCGACGAATTTTTGTTTGACAGTACAGGTTGAGTGATCGAAATCGAGCCATTTCTCAGCGTTAAATCGTCTGACGAAAGGCTTTTCTTCGTTTTGGTTGATGTAGAATTTGCTCACCACGCCATCCCAGGGCCTCGTAAAGGACTGGAGGCTATCGTGTCCGGCGAAGATATACTTGTACCAGTCGCCGGTATAGGCCTCGGCGGCATAAACGCGGTGCCAACGGTTTTCGTCGACGGTTTTCCCGTCAGCCATCAAAGTTTTGATCTGTTGTTTCACAGGGGCTTGAACGCGAAGGTAGCCATAACCGACGTGGACCTTAAGTGCGCCGTATTTAAGAATGTAGCGGACTTCCTCTCCGGCTTGATAGGGAAGGCCCTTGTAGGTTTCGGCACGACTCAGGTCGGGCGTCGCACCTTGCACAGGCTTGCATGGAGGATTTTCTGCCACTGGGGTTGCTGTTTCCGCGGCATGGCCGACAGGGGCAAGATAGGTCAAAAGTGAGAGCAAGCTTGCTCCATAAAAAGAGCGGCGAATCTGCGTAAAATTCATCTTATTTTCCTGTCTCGGCGTGTGAGAAAACTCGGGCTCCACAGTAGTCCACATCTTAGCGCGCTTTCATTGACTTTTGTAGACCTCCATGTTAACGATTCAAGCTCTAAGCGAAAAATATGTCCGATGGGCGGACAATATCAGGAGTTAACCATAATCATGCAATTACAAGATTCCAAGCTTGCAGGTATCGGCAAAATCAGTTGGGAAGACGAAGACACTGATTTCGATCACCAAAAAAGCCAAAGCCAAGAATTTGCCGACTTATTAGATGAGGCGGGTTCTGCTTCCGTGAAAGAAGGCTCGATCGTTAGCGGTCGCGTTGTTCGCTTCACAGATGACTCAGTCATTGTTGACATCGGTCACAAGTCTGAAGGCGAAATTCCAAAGTCTGAATTCTATCTCGCAGACGGCTCTTTCGGCGTCAGCGAAGGTGATATGGTCGAAGTTTACCTCGACTCGTTCGAAGACAATGAAGGCGAAATGGTCCTTAGCCGTGAGCGAGCAGAAATGTTCCGCGCATGGGACCGCATTTCTGACGCATACGAGAAGTCTGAAATCGTTGAAGGCCGTGTCATTGCACGCGTCAAAGGCGGACTATCAGTTGATATCGGCGTTAAAGCATTCTTGCCAGGTAGCCAGGTTGATTTGCGTCCAGTACGCAACCTTGACAAGCTTATCGGCAACAAGCTCAGCTTCAAAATCATCAAGTTCAACAAGAAACGTGGAAACATCGTTCTTAGCCGTCGCGTATTGCTTGAGCAAGACCGCGAGAAGCTTCGTAGCGAAACATTGTCCCACCTCAAAGAAAACGCAGTCCTCAAGGGTATCGTCAAAAATATCACTGATTACGGTGCATTTATTGATCTTGGCGGCATCGACGGTCTCCTCCATATCACCGATATGTCTTGGGGCCGCATCAACCATCCTTCGCAAATGTTCGAAGTTGGTCAAGAAATCGAAGTCAAGGTACTCAGCTACGACGAAAGCCGTCAGCGCGTATCTTTGGGCTACAAACAACTTCAAAATGACCCATGGTTGACTGTTGGCGAACGCTACCAAGTCAACGCACGCGTCAAAGGTACTGTTGTTAGCCTTACCGATTACGGCGCTTTCGTTGAAATGGAACAAGGCGTTGAAGGCTTGATCCACATCAGCGAAATGTCTTGGTCGAAACGCATCAAACACCCTTCTAAAGTCGTACAAGTTGGCGATGAAGTTGAAGTTGTCATCCTCGCGATCGACACTGAAAACCGTCGTATCAGCCTCGGCATGAAGCAAATTGAGCCTAACCCTTGGGATATCGTTCGCGAGAAATACCAAGAGGGCGATGTTATTCAGGGCAAAATCCGTAACATCACTGACTTTGGTATCTTTGTTGGTATCGAAGACGGCATCGACGGCTTGATCCACATCTCTGATATCTCTTGGACAGACCGCATCAACCACCCTGGTGACCTGTTCAAAAAAGGCGACGAACTCGAAGCGAAGATCCTCCAGATCGATGCAGAGAATGAGCGCTTCTCACTCGGTATCAAACAACTCGGTGAAGATCCTTGGCTCAAAGCTGCCCGCGACCTCGTCCCAGGCACTAAGGCTAAAGGCAAAGTCACTAAGATCGTTGATTTCGGTGCATTTGTTGAGCTAGCTCCCGGTATCGAAGGCATGATTCACATCAGTGAACTCGCTGACGAAAACGTAGCTAAGGTCGAAGATGTTGTTAAAGAAGGCGACGAGATCGAGTTCATGATCCTTGCAAGTGATCATGAGGAACGTAAGTTCTCTCTTTCCCGCAAAGCACTCTTGAAACAACTTCAAGGCGCTGAGCTTAGCCAATACATCAGCCAAGTAGCTGAACCAAAAACTGGCTTGGCCGATGCTTTCGCGAAAGCCAAAGCAAAAGAAGAACAAAAAATCTAATTTTTGAGATTGATGGGCGGTGAAGTTTCTTTAGATGACAAGCCGCTCATTATTGAACGCCGCATAGCTAAAGAGTCAAGGCGCGAGGGAGGCGAGCACCGGAGTCTACGCACTGGTAGATGAGGAGCGCAGCCGAGCGATTAACGATGAATCTTTAGTTATGCGGCGCTCAATAATCGAAAAAAATATAGAATGAATGTCGAAGGCCCGGTTAATATTCAACCGGGCCTTTTATTTTGCCCGCTAAACTGGTTAGCCAATCTAAGAAGAGGAACGTACATGAGTCTAATCCGTAGAATTCTTTCAGCCATACTTGGCCTTGTCGGATTGCTTTATGGTATTTACTTTTCGGTGAATAACCTCGAAACGATAGTGGTCAAGCTACCGCTCATAGGCGAATATCAGGCCCCAGCTTTCGTAGCTTTCATAGGGGCATTTCTCGTCGGGGTTGTGATTACATTTGCCTATAGCAGTGTGGAACACATCCGCAAATCAATGCAGCTAAGAAAGCTTCGCAAAGAAGTGAATGGCACCAAACGCCAACCGCACAAGCGGGTCCGCCGTTTCCTGAGAGAAGAAGAGCCGGTCACTCTACCCGAGCCTTCCGTTCAAGGGATCGACAGCAAAGATTTTTGATTTTTTAACCAAAACCCGGGCTTCGAGCCACTTGAAGCCCTTCCATAGCAAAGCTCGCTATTAGACCTGCCAGGAGAATTCCTTTGACCCAATCCACTCTATCACTAGCGCGCGAAGTTGCGTTTGACACCTTCGTGGCTGTCATGGACAACAAGCGAAAACCAGAGCAAGTCTTAAATGAGATGTACGCTCTTCACGGAACGAAGATTTCGCGCCTTGATAAAGCGTTTATCAAAGAAATTTTGTACGGTAGCTTTCGTTGGTATTCCAAGATCTACTGGATCCTGCAAAACACTTCGAAGCGCAATCTCGATGATTCCACGCCTGAGATCCGTGCCGCTCTCATCATTGGTACCTATCAGATCTATTATATGGATCGTGTGCCGGACCGTGCGGCTGTCAATGAAAGCGTTGAGTACGTTCGTAAGAAAGGCCAGGCCAAGGCCTGCACCTTCGTCAACGGCATCTTAAGACAGATCGGGCGTCGCGCCGAGTACTTCCCCAAACCGGACAAGAAGACCAAGGCGAAAGAATATCTCGCTCTACAATTCGCGCATCCACTCTGGCTCGTGGATCGCTGGCTAAAACGCTTCCGCTTTGAACGTATGGAACAGATGCTGGCCGCCAACAATCAGCCGCCCAGCTTTTCCATTCGGATCAACAGCCTTAAAACACCATTGACCGAAGCTTCCAATATTCAGGAGGCTTTGCTTCGCGATGAAGGCATTCCAAGCGATCGCCGCCCCCTTCGCTCCGCTCTCCGCCTTTCAAAATCCCCTCAATTGGGTGATTCGAAACTCTTTCAGGAAGGCTATTTCACTGTTCAGGACGAAGCCTCGCAGCTCATCGGTTATCTGGTGAGTCCTCAGGCCGATCAGAAAATAGCTGACGCCTGCGCCGGTCCTGGTGGTAAACTTTCCCATATCTATGAATTGGGTCAGGAAAAAATCACGCTCTTCGCGGTTGAAAAGGACCACAATCAATACTTGCGCGCTCAGGAGACTCTGGATCGCTTGGGCCACACGAAGCTGAACTGGGTCCATGAAGACTTCATGACTTGGACAGCTGAAGAGAAGATGGACAAGATCCTCCTCGATGCCCCGTGCAGCGGACTTGGCGTTTTACGACGTCACCCTGAAGGGAAATGGAGCAAGAACCTATCGCTGGTCAATTTCATGGCTGAGCAGCAGTGGTCTATGATTCTCCATGCGCTTAAGCAGCTCAAAGTCGGTGGGGAACTGATCTATTCGGTTTGCTCCTTCGAGACGGAAGAGACCGAGGGTCACCTGGCTCGTTTGCGCGAAACGATGGGCGACACGATCGAAGTGATCTCGCCTGTGAGCCGCTTACCCGATTATTATAAGAAATACGTGACGCATGAACAGCTCTTCGCCGTTTATGCTGGGAATCAAGATGAAATGGATGGCTTTGGTGCCTTTATCGTCCGTTTGAAACAGCCGATCTAAGAGGATGGGTGAGGATATGCTGAAGAGAATCCTTTTGATGACCCTGGTCTTCTGCAGCATGGCTCCCTTGAGCTTTGCCGCCCCGGCCGTGATCCCCGCTCCTCAGCTCCCCATAGGGACTCCAGGATTTAATTTTAAGAGTACTGCAAACTTTGACGATTTACGTCATAATATACTAGAACTGATCGGCACTGGCCGGAAAAGGGTGTGGCTGCTTACGGATTATATGTCCGACGGCGAAATCGCTTCGACTCTCTTTTTGGCAAAATACCGAAATCTAGATGTGAAGGTCTATCTCGGTCGGGATCAGCTCAATGTGTCGGGCTCGAGACTCTCTTACCTCAGGGGGCAGAGTGTTCCAACGTACTTAAGACCAAGAACGGGGTATACTACCCCTACTTTATTGTTTGTCGACTCGCGGCTCTACGGGATCACCAGGGATATGAATACCCTGCAAAGACTTGGTACGGCCGAGATTGTTCAAGCATCGCCCGCTGATGTGAAAGCGTTCGTCAGTTGGTTGAAAGACGTGATGGAAAATCCGGAGATCGCCTACCCGAAAGCATTTAAGAGCGGGCGGACTCCAAAGGAACCCTTTCAAGGTGATTCCGAAGGATCGTACAATTACGATAGAAGATCAAATCGGCAGAAAGCTCCAGACGGTGTAACGAGGGAACTCCCGCGGATACCGAAATGGAAACAGACCGAGGAAATGCGGAAGAAAGGGATCATCTCTCCGGAGCAACCTTCGATCCAGCCGCCTCAGTCTCCGGGAACTGAAGAAGTGAAGAAGCCTGCAATCAATGCCGAAGACGAGGCGGTGAAAGCACCTGCAGCTACCCCTCCCAATCCAGATCCGGCGAATCCGGCTCGACCTTGGGACTACGTAGAGCCGGCCCCTGCACCTCCAACTCCTCAGCCCGAAGCAGGTCAGAAAACCAGCAGCCCCTGACGGAGGATCGCCTAGAATGCGACGTGCGTACTTTGCTCCATTGCTTAGCTTTTTTATTTTGGTCGGTTGCAGCAAAATGTGCGGATCTGGGCGTAACGACATGACCCCAGAGCAAGTTGTTCAAACCTATTTGGATATCTCGCTCAACATGACGAAAGTCCAGCAGAAGCAAGACCTCATGAAGCTCACGACGGGCAATCTCAAGAATGCTCTCGTTCAAGCGCCTGACGACGTCATCACTGCTGCTTTTATCAAGCAAAATTATAAACTCGAGCGATACTCTGTCGTCGAGCGTCGCGATCGGACTCCGCGCGAAACAGAAATCACGTTCCTCCTCACCTACCGAAACCTGGGTGCGGACAAGAAGGCAAATCCGGACACCGCTCCCAAAACCACAACTGAGAACACTCTCTCCGTTGTGAAAGAAGACGGTGCCTGGTTTATCCGCGATGTCTTGGGCAAGAAGACTTCGATCGACTTTCTTCTCGATGAAGAGATCAAAGCGGCTCCTGGCCCTGGCATAGACGAAGCGCCCCCCGCTGAAGAGACCGGCCCGGACGAAGCCGCTCCTGTTCAAACGGTACCTCCTGCAGAACCTACGAAATAAATCTTAGGCTCCTCAGCAGAATCTGTGGGCGTGTTCCGGTTCGGGTAACGCCCCAAGATTTTGATACAGAGCTATTTGAATCGCTTTGTAGGTCCGAAATCCATACGTTTGTCTCGTAGTGACTTTCACTTTGTTGTTCATTCCCTCCACGGCACCCGAGGAAATGTGGCCTTTTGCGTGACGAGGATGCCCGAGGGAACCGTTCCCGCATAAGCGAATTTTTGGCTCTTCGCAATCGAACTCGCAGGCACACGCACCTTATCCGTATTTTCATAGCGACAGCCGACGTTCACTTCGACTTTTTCATTCGACTCGATTCTCGACTATGGATGTGCCACCTACCTCAATAGTCTCGAGTACGGCGCCTACCATACTCACAGCAACATCCCTCACGTCGTCGCAGGAAGCTGCAATGGTGTCCTGGCTCAAGGCGTTTACATCGATGCACCCCACCAGCCAAGAACAGGTTCCTGAGCTCTATAGGCAAAGCTGCGGGCCCGACCAATGCTGCAGATTTTAATGCCAATACCGACGATCAAAAGGGTCTGATCGATAAGATGTTCGTTTGATTTAAATATGACAACAGCCCGTGACGATAAAACCCAGCGAAAAGGGCCAAAAACTCGCGCTTTCGGCCCCTCGGCGATGCTTATTCCAGAATTTTTTTGCTAAAAATTTATCTGCTCTTTGTCGATAGCGTGACTCTCACAAATCGAGACGATTTTTCTGAAGTTCGTCTCTTATCTTTGATAGACGCGAACATAATCCACTAGCATTTGCTTGGGCCAGATATTGGAATCGACACCCTTCAAACCTCCCCATTCGCCTCCCACAGCCAGGTTGAGGATAATGTGAAAGTTTTTGTTGAAAGGCCAAGCGTTATCACCGCTATTGTCATTGCTCGAGGTGAAGTACTTATTGCCATCCACAAAGGCATCGATGTGATCGGGAAACCATTCGATCGCATAAACATGAAAGCCGTCTTCGGCACCTCTCACGTAGGTTGAACCGGTCCTTTGGTTGCCGCTTCTCCAGTTGTAGGCCTGCGTATGAGTCGTTGCATGAATTAGGTTGGGATCGTAACCAACTTCTTCCAAGATATCGATCTCACCACAGGCAGGCCAACCGCGACTCGCATTATCGGGCATCATCCAGAACGCCGGCCAAGTGCCGTAGCCGCCGGGTAGCTTCATCCGCGCCTCGATGCGGCCATAGGTCCAGCTCGCCTTGCCCTGTGTTTTGATCCGGCCCGAGGAATACTCACCGCCGAAGAAGTCTCTGCGCGCTTCGATCACGAGATTGCCATTTTCAACCCGAACATTTTCCGGACGATGATCGGTGTAATTTTGGAGCTCCGCGTTCACCCAGAAGGGCTTTTGAACTTCATAAGTCCACTTGGATTCATCCAAAGCTCCCCCGTTGAATTCATCGGACCACTTAAGAGTCCAGCCCGCTGGCTTTGCCGGTGCATTGTTTGGCATGGCTATGGGTGCATCGCCTTTGATATCGATATAAAAGCGTTCCCAACCTTCGAATTTATCCCCGTGAACATCTACCAGCGACTGGCCACCGCCGAGTGCCGAGAGGAATTTATTATTGGAGGCCGATTGAAAACCGACCACACTGCCATTGCCCACCGCACCTCCGTTGAGCGTTACGACCCGAAACATTTCCCAGGCTTCTGGATTCCGGCTTGCGGCATTCAGCGCCGTGGAGCTGCCGCCTAAGACTTGAAAGAAGTAGCCGCCTAAAGTCTGGATGTAAACCATGTCCCCATTCTGGAGCTGGCCTCCATTTTTATCGATAAGGCGAAAGGTTTCCCACTCTCGAGCCTGGGTACGGTCGGCCTTGACGATGCCGCCTCCCTGATTTTCAGCCGAAAGATAAAGGCCTAGCGCGGTGGTCCTAAGATTGACGATAGTGGTGGAAGCACCGGCATCGATCAGGTAGTGGGCTGGAAATTCCAATCCATTCGCTGCTTCGGCTCCCTGAGTAGTATACGGAGCTCGTGCTCTCGGCGAGGTCTTCTCGGGATTTTCTTTAGAACAAGATAGGGATAGACTCCCAGCAATGAGGGTTGACGCGAGCCAGGTTTGAGTTGGAAGTTTCACGGTAAAGCCTTTCGCTATGGGTTCATGCATCTATGATTTGAAATACACTGCAGCAGCAGCTAATTCTGTTTCGGAAGCTCCAACGTCACGGCCTTAATATTTTTTTAAGCCACGGAAAATTTTGGAGAAAAATGTGGGTATTTGATTTTATCTCGAATTGGGTGGGCGTGAAGATACCGAGTGAAAATGTCCCGGGTTAAAAACAGAAGGAAAATGTCCCGTCAGGTACACTTCCCCCCAAAGTCAAAAAAACTAGGGGGATATGATGATAGACTATGGAAGGTTTATCATGTCCAAACGGGATCTTATTCGATTTAAAGTTATTGAAGTCTTTCGTGAAGGAAAGATTACGCGTCAGGAAGCGGCTCAACGCCTTGAGGTTGGTGAGTGACAGCTATCTCGGCTGGCGCTTAAGTGCAGGAAAGACGATATCGAAGGCTTGATCCATAAGAACCGAGGTAGAGCGCCTCAACGGCCTATCCTACAGATGGACGGTAGCCCTCACCTCTGGTATGGAGCTGAAAAATGCTACCCGCTGCGAAGGCCATAGCGGGTTCGTCAGATTCGCGCGCTGCTTCCGCCATCCCTTCTTTATTAGCGGGCGGCGCCAGGTGTTCGCTTTGCTCGTTCTTTTAGCATAATAAGTAAAGTACTGAATTCTATCCAAGCCCTTAATGAAAATGGCACTCTGCAGTGAAGCAGAGTGCCATTAATTACAAACTGCTGGAATCAACCAGCCTTTGACATATCGTACTGACCAAGAAACTTGATTTGATAAATAATTCGAGTTTTCCCCGACTTCGCAAAACTCGGACGACGACCCCGTTTGGAGGATCGGAAACCTTCAGCATCACCGACCACGTTGCCTGAGTTACTGGCTTCGCTCATCTTGAGGACGAGGCTGCGGAATGACTCGCGAAGAGTCATGTCGCGGGCCAGGCGACCGACGATTTCTTTGAAGAAGGGCTCTTGTTGAAAGCCAGCCATCGCGCTGAGGAGCTGACGACCGAGTTCTTTGTGATCCACTTCCGCAACCTTTTTGATCAGAAGCGCAAGGTGCTGCATGAAAGTGCGACGGCACTGACGGGCTTCTTCATCAGGCAAAGACAATAAGTGAGTCGACAGAGCGTTGACAAAGAGGGCAAAGCGCTCCGGTTTCTTAAGGAGGTGGTGCTTCCATGTCTCCTGGAGAATCGTTTGAGCATGGTCATCGGCTTCGAGAATGTAGGGAACATTTTCCAGAAGGTACTGAAGAGCCACACTTTCTGTCTTCTTGTTGAAGAGAAGGACAAAGAGATGTTCGAGAACAGTGTGACCAAAGCGGCCCATAATGCGGTTGAAGCCGGTTTTATGGACTTTACCTTTTTCAAGGCTGCCGAAGTAGTGAAGAAGGCTGAGGCGAATGCAGCTATCGCTGCTGTTCGACACGGAGAGAAGATAGGTCGAGATATGATCGAGGAGTTTCTGGCCTGAGTTGCCAAGTTCTTCCGGATCGGTCAGTTGCATCTGACGAATCATGGTGCCGAGTTCGCAAACCAAAGCCACCGCGATGGCAAAGATCTCTTCGGCTTTATCACCATCCGAAACATCGGCTGTGATTGCCAGCTCGACGAGGATCGAACAGGTTGCAGCACGGTTCGGCTGCATGAGGACTTCCTGAAGGAATGCCACCAGAACGTTTTCGTCGTTAACGTTAGCGAATATGATCAGAAGGCTTTCCGTGAGGATTTCAGCCGGCAGACGGCTTTCCACGCGTTCTGAGAGTCGGGCGGCGCAATATACGACGAGGTCGATGATCTCGTCATCTTTCAGACTTTTACGCAAGACTTTGAAGTCTTTCCATGTCAGTAGAATACCAAGATCGACGAGGTGTTTCGCCTCTTCGAGTTTGCTCATGGACTTCCACGTCGCTTCCGCGTTCTCTCTAGCCATTTCCATTGTCATTTACCCCTGTCTCTTCCAGTTGATTGACTTTCGACTCGACTCGGATTCGTTTAGGACTGCATTGCGAAACGGCCTTGGTCCCCGCTGTTGTTCGCTGCGTTAACAAGCTCTTGAATGCTTTTCTGAATCTCGGGATCGATCTTGGTAAATTTCATACCGTAGCCGAGAGAAAATCTTTTATCAGTATTGAAGCGAATCACGACCGCTTCAGCGTTGAAGGCTTTAGCCAGACCATCGCAACGAACAGACAGACGAAGGGTTTCGCCTACCGTAAACATCTGATCACCTGTCTCAACGAAGACACCGGCAACCGAAATATTCACGCCGGTGCCCACTGAGAGCTGACCATTGTTGTGGACGACCACGCGACCGTTGATGGACGCTCTGGGAGCGATCTCGCGACGCTTGTCAAGCTCCTCTTGGTATTCCATCGTAGAGGCCTTGGCCTGGTTTGGATTCGGGATACCCAGAGCTTCATAACCATCTTCAAAGGGACGCCAGTCTTTCCAGCCAACCTTGAAAATATATCCATCTTTAGAGATCATGCTATTGAGGTATAACTGAGAAAGCTGTTGTGTCTCAAAAGGTCCTACCTGTTGTCCGTTTTGATAGAGATACCAGATTTGCTCGCTCATACCGTCTCCTCGATCTTCCTTGATGTCGCCCCCTAAATTAGAGAACGTTATGCTTTAAGGGCCTGAAACGAAAACCGTTCACGAAGGAAATCGGCACAATCGTCACCGGGCTTTAGCTCTAGATTTAAAATTAAATGAATCCTCCTGAAAAAACCGAAGCTTAAATTTTTTCTTAAAGATTAATAAAAGGAAGTATGGAATGAACTTTTTGCAGAAAACTTTAAGACCCAGCCTCATATCAATGACTTATCAATTGATAGTGGTTTTGGGGCTTTTCACAAACGCGGGTTTGGCCAAAGCCAAGGCTTCCGACTGGAACTGGACACAGAGCCCAAGCACCGAGAATTGGCAAGCTTTCTTTCATTTTACAGATCTTGAGAGGGGGCAGGAATGGAAGGCTTTGGAGAAGAAGGGAACCAGCTTCGAGGCTCTCTCCTGGGAATGGAAGCTGGCCTGGGTTCGGAGCTGCACCTATTCGTCTACCCAGGACTGTAGCAAGACTATACAGCTTGGCCTCTTTGATAAAGCCCTGGTGGTTCGTGCGGAAGCTGCCACACGTTTGGGTCAGCGCTTTGCAGGGTCAGGCCACAAGCCAGCTATCCGCATTCTAAGGACGGCCTATGGCATCCAACAGAATACCCGCAGCAAAGAACCCATGTTTGTTCAGTATCGAATCCTTCAAGCTCTCAATCAGATCGGTGGCGAGGGTCGTAGTGTCGGCAAGCAGCTCTCGATGAATTCAGAGGGTCTACATAAGTACTGGACGCGAATCGCTTCTGCAAAATAATTCCATCAACAAGCGCCTCAAAAAAATATTGAGGCGCTTTTTTGCGACCAACCTTTCAGTTTGACCAACGATGATCTCTACACAAGAGAATCCCCGAGGCTGTTGCCAAGAAAATCATGAACCCATTCTTCACAACCAAAGAGATCGGGAAGGGAACAGATCTGGGCCTTTCCATTTCACAAGGCATTGCCCAGGATCACGGTGGGACTCTGAAACTCGACAGGTCGGCTGCCAATACGCGATTCATACTGGAACTGCCTTTAGGTCTTGGTAGCGCCGAATCCGGAAGCTGCACTTATGGTCTTGGCAGCAACCGAAAATTTTTCCTGGCTAAGCCTATGTATCCACAAAAATAAACCGAATATGCTTCGAGTATATCAAGGACTTTCTAGGCAAATTTCTCCCTTTAAGCTTCAGTCCTTCTCTCATTAGCCGACAACTGCATCATAGGAACATGCAAAACAGCCTCTATCCTCTTCGGGATAGAGCGGGCGGAGAGTGGAATGACAGGAACCTTACGGAACACGCTGCTAACAGGAGACGAATCCACGGATTCAAAATTTGAATTTGGTGAGAAAAGTAAAGTTGAACGCGCTCCAACCCGCGCAGTTCGGCAGAACCTTGGTTCCCCCGTCGTCCTTCGCAAGATCCTGTTGGTCGACGATGATCCTACATTTGGGAAGATCATGAAGCGCGCCGCAGAAGTTCGAGGCATTGCGCTGACCTTCTGTTCCGCAATCGACGAAGTTGCGCAGCATACTCACGAAAAATTCGATATAGCCCTGATAGACTTCAATCTGGGTGCCGTTACGGGCGTTGAATTCTCCGAATATCTAAGTCGCTACGACTTTGGCGACCTCAACACCATTATTATCAGCCAAAGACAACAAACGATCTCAAATGAATGGCCTGCGAATGCCCGCAAATTCGTCCATAAGAATGTGGGGCCCCAGATGATCCTCGATGTCGTTTGTCAGGCTTTTGAAAAGGAACAAACTGGCGACGAGAAGTAAGCTTCTCCAGACGTTGCTCCTTCATAGCCAAGGGATGGGTTCTATTTACAAACCTATCCCTTCAAGCCATTTCCTCCCCTCCCTGCTCTTCACACAAGGCAGCCTACACCTGGCAAATTCTGCCTTCTTGACAGTTTAAAACCCCGAACGCACTATAGATTAAGATCATTACGACTTTCAGGTCAGCCAATGACCTGGCTGACTCATCACGAAACATCGCCGCTTCAACTCTATTTGCCTTTAAACCTTCATCCTTTGAAGTCCCAACCCTTCTTTCTACTCGAGTGTAACCATGCCAATATCAGGCCTCGATCAATATTTAGTTTTCAATGTTGCCTCTCAACAATGTGCGACTCCTATAGTAGACGTCTGTGAGGTAATTTTAATGGCTGAATTGTCAACCCCGCTGGGTCTACCAAGTAGAATTGTAGGAATTCTCAATTTGGGTGGGGAAGCCATTCCAGTCTTGAACCTTAGCGAACTCCTTGGACTCGCAGACTGTGAGGCAGATCTCTACTCGCACATCCTGCTTACGCGAACTAACGATGGAATCGTGGGTTTTCTCTCTCAAGCAGTCAAAAAAGTTATCTCCATGCCGCAACGATCCTTAAAGCCCATGCCTGTGCAGACGTCCCTCCAAGGATATGCGCAAACCATGATGCCTGACGGTAAGGATTTCGTCGCTGTGCTCTCTTTAAAAGCAATCGCAAATGCATGTGAGCATCCCGGAAAGACAGCTGTTTCTTCTCAGAGTATCGCTGCGACTTGCGATTTTCTGGATAAAGCATCGTGATTAGCGCACAGGGCACTACAACAGAGATTTTACAAGACTCAGACTTTCCGAAGCTTAAGGCTTTTGTAATAAATGCCACGGGTCTATCGTACTTCGATAAAAAAGACGAGGACCTTGCGGGCCGAGTTGCGCTTCGCTTCGCCGCGATAGGACAAATGACCTGCGCTGACTACCTCCTGCAATTAAATAGTTCGACTTCCGCAGGAAGCGAATTCGATCAGCTCGTATTGGCATTGACCATAGGTGAGACCTATTTCTTCCGACACTCTGAGCAATTTAAGGCCTTAAAAGAGCTTATTATTCCTGAACTGATTAAAGAAAACCAAAACAAACGGACTTTAAACATATGGTGCGCTGGATGCTCGACCGGCGCCGAGCCCTATTCGGTCTCGATCCTGCTCAAGCAGCACTTCAAAAGTCAACTCAGTGGTTGGACCGTTCAGATATATGGCACGGATATCAATCGAAGCTACCTGAGTCGTGCCAGCTCCGGTCGATTCAATACCTGGCATTTGCGATCGCTAAGTGAAGCCGAAAAGAAACTGTACTTTGAGGAAAATGAGCAAGCCTGGGATCTCCATGAGGAACTGAAGACCGACGTAAGCTTTCACTTTCACAACTTGATCACGAGCCATTACCCTCCTGTCCTGAATGGACCGGAGCAGTTTGATGTTATTTTATGCCGAAATGTGATGATCTACTTCAATCAGGAAACAATCGCGAGCATCCTTCCTCAATTCAACAAATGTCTTTCTTCAATAGGATGGCTCCTGCTTGGCTATTCCGAAATAAATATAGATTTGTATAAATCCTTTGATTTGGTGAATTTTCCGGGGGCGATGCTGGTCAAGAAAAAGTCAGCCGCTTCTGTCGCGAGGCAAGAACCCGCCAGTGCACTTCCTGATACACGCCCAGTTCCATTATCATTAAGAACCCCGACTTTGCTGTCGCCGACAAAATCCCAAATCCCCACCCGCCTCCAACCGCTGGCTCCTACTGAGGCTCAACTCAAAAATCTTTACGAGAGCGCCAGACAAATGGCTGATCTCGGTGATCTAAATGGTTCATTGAGTGCGATAGATAAATTGTTGCAGCAGGAACAGCTTGATGCCCGCGCCCATTTTCTCAGAGGCGTCCTGCTCTACCAGATGGCTCTCAACCCTCAGGCTGAAGAATCCCTTCGCAAGGCCATATACCTCGACCGCGACTTTATCCTTGCGCATTACCAGCTTGGACTGGTTTACCATCGACTCCAGCAGAGCGACAAGGCTCAGCATTATTTTAACAATACCAAATCCCTTTTGTTTGCTGTCCCTTCTGAATCGATTCTATTCGAAGGCAACGGAATGACAGCATGTTCCCTCCTTAGTGTTCTGAACATCATCGAAAAGGAGGGTTGAAATGTCCCAAAATAAATCTCAGGAGCGCGCTCCCATTGACTGGGATGCCGTACGGGAACGCCTGCGAGCAAATCAAACTGCACTTGAATCTCTCTTTTCTTCGCGTGCTGCCAAGAATAAATTGGTATTTCAAGAGCGCGCCGAACAAATGGCTGCACGGGTGCGGAAGTCGGCAGAAAGTGACATAATCAGTGTTACAACGTTTCAGTTGGGTAAAGAGCGCTATTGCCTGCCGACCGTTGACCTCAAAGAAATCATTCCTTTTGCCCAATGCACGCCGATTCCGGGTGCACCTGCAGAGCTCAAAGGTGTTGTTTCCGTGAGGAGCGACCTGCGCTGCGTGGTGGATCTGGCAGCAGTCCTTGGACTCAACGAAGACCCGATTGAAGACAAGCGTGGATATATATTATTATTGAGATCCGAAACATTCCCGGTGGGCCTCAAAGTAAAATCAGTCCATCAGGTTCAATCCATTGAACGTGCGACGATTGACAATCAGGACGGTGCGACTTCCAACCTTGGCAACCGATTCAGTAAAGGTGTCGAAGCCAATTCGCTAATCCTGTTGAACCTGAACAATGTCCTAGCCCATCCAGTTTTTCGAGATCTCGTATAATGTTCGATCTTTCGTGCTCAAGCTTTCCATCGACTTAAGGAACACTGAATGCCGCATATAAATAACGGTCATATACTGAATCGATTAAGTGTGGCCCAAAAGCTGGCTATTCTACCTTTCGTCTTTGTAATCGGCATAAGTGCCACGCTCATCCTGATGATCACCCAACTGCAAAATCAGAAACAGGATGCAGTGGTTGTTCACCTTGGAAACTCGGTGCGGGTCCTTCAGGAACGCTACTTGAACGAAGTATTTCTGGATGCCAGCGGATTGTTAGCCGAAAGCCGTGAAACGCTGCGCACAATGGTAAAAACAACGACGCTACTCCGTGACGGAGGCAACCTCGGAAGTTTTTCAGGCCTGAATGATCTTGATGTCATCCCGGCCGCGGTAACCACATCGCTCCAAAACAAGCTAAGCGATTGCCTCAAACAAATCGATGCTTACGCGCGCCTTGGAGAAATCTATCTGGCGATGCCGAAGTCTGATCCCGAGCGTTCGAAAGCATTGATGTCTTTAAAAGAGGCCAGCAAAATGCTCGATATGCAGCTTCTCGAAACTATTCAGGAGTTTACAATTCTTTCTGAAGGCAAGATTAGTTCCTTTATCAGTCGACAAATCGCCGCCTGCGTAATCCTGATCTTCGTCAGTGGTGCCATTGCATGGCTCATTACGCGACAGGTGACCACCCCCTTGCGCCATCTCGTTCGGGTTGCTGACGGTATCGCCAATGGGGATTTAAGACAGGAAAAACTCGCGTCTTCCTCAACAGCGGAACTTGGCAAATTGTCGAACGTCTTTAACACCATGCTCGATAATGTTCGTGACCTCGCCAGCCAGAATATTTCCGTGGCTAAAAATCTGAGTGCAGCCTCGGCCGAAGTTCTTGCGTCTGTCCAACAACAAGCTGCAGCAACCAAACAACAGGCCGCTTCCGTACAGGAAACCACAACGACAATGGAAGAAATCGGCCAGTCCGGTGTCCAGATCGCCGACCGCGCGCGGCAAGTCAGTGCCACAGCAGCTGACGCGGCTCAGGCTGGAAGTACGGGACTAGAGGCCGTTCAAAACACCAATCGAAATATGATCGCCATCCGCGAGCAGGTAGAAGCCGTTGCAGAAAAGATTGTCATGCTCAGCGAGAGAACTCAAGCAATCGGCGAAATTATTGCGACCGTTACTGACATCGCTGAGCAATCCAATCTCCTCGCATTGAACGCCGCTATCGAGGCCGCGGCTGCGGGTGAACACGGACGCAGTTTCTCCGTGGTTGCCAACGAAATTAAAAACCTTGCCGATCAGGCGAAGGAGTCGACAGTGCGTGTTCGATCCATTCTCGGCGACATTCAAAGTGGCATCAACAGCTCGGTCATGCTAACGGAAGAAGCCGTGAAACGCGTGGAATCCGGGAAGCAACTCGCCGAGATCGCAGAAAACACAATCCTTCAAATGGCCAATACTAGCAAGGATAGTACCTTTGCCTTCCAGCAGATCGTTGGAGCCACCAGCCAACAGCAAATCGGTTTCGAACAGATCACCTTGGCCCTGAGGGCCATCACCAACGGTGCCGAGCAAAATGCCGCGAGTAACAGTCTGCTGGAACGGGCGGCTATGAGCTTGAACGTCATGGGCCAACAACTTCAAAGTACAGCTGAGAGATATCAGATTTGAAAGATATTCATCAAAAATTGCTGGCTGCTTTCGATGTCGAACATAGGGAGCATCTGGACCAAATTCGTCTATTTCTAAGCGGCCTGTCCGATGGGACTGAGGGCAGTTCCCCCATTTCCAAAACCGAACTCGCAGAGGCCTTCCGCGCGGCTCACAGTCTCAAAGGCGCCGCCCGGGTCGTCGATTTAAAAGCGGTCACGGAAATCGCTCATCGCCTGGAAGCTATTTTTCTCCGTATCCAGTCCCAAAAGCAGACGATCACAACGTCCCTGCTGACCTGCGTATCCGAAGCGCTCAATCGAATCGAAGATATCGTCATAGCCTCCCGAAAAAATGAAAGTCAGCCCGATGCATCCCCCCTAATCAAGGACTTGGATGATCTATTGGCAGATCCAGGCGATCCCATCGTTGGCATCACGTTACCAGTCGAGCCTCTGAAAGTCCGCCTCACCCTGAGTTCCGGACCCAGTCCGACACCCGCGCCAGCGGCGGCAGCAGTGCGACCCAAGGCTTACGCAAACATCACGAGCCTTTCGCCGACCTTTGCGACGATGCGGCTCAGAGCTGAGCATTTTGATCGTTTGATACGAACAGCGGGTGAAGTCATTAACTTTAGCCGCAATCAGGAAGAGAATGCGGCGAAGCTCAAGAACATGAGCGAAGTCGTCAGAAACATGGAAAAGGAATGGAGCAACTTTCAAAAACAATCCGCGAAATACTCCAGGCAGACGTCCATTGATCCTGACACCGAGAAGCTCGTAAAATACCTCGGATTTGTCGAAACTCAGATCCGCGGCCTCGGACGCCAACTCCGATCGGTCGCGAGCGATCAAAAGAACGATAATTTCGCACTTCGAATCCTTAGCCAGCAACTGCAGGAAGACGTTCACACGGCGCGTTTGGTCCCTGCATCCGATGTTTTCGAAAGCTTCGGTAAGATGATGCGTGATCTGGCTAAAGACGAAAATAAATTTGTCGACTTCAGGACAGTGGGCTTGGACATAGAAGCCGACCGGGTCGTCCTGCAGGCGCTCAAAGATCCTGTCATGCATATCCTGCGCAATGCCTTATCTCATGGCATAGAAACGAGTCCACAACGCGCCTTGAATTCCAAGTCTCAAATTGGAAATATAAGCCTTCGACTCGAAATAGCTGGTCGAAGGCTCATTATAATCGTTGCGGATGATGGACAAGGATTGGACGTCGAGGCAATCAGCCAGAAGGCGCTTGAAGTCGGCCTGTATACTGCACAGGAACTCGAAGACATGCCGGTGGAAGAACTCTGGCAACTCATTTTTCATCCGGGCTTTTCCACTGCACAGGATGTGACAGAAATATCGGGCCGCGGCGTTGGACTTTCCGTAGTGAAAGACACGATTGAACGGCTACAGGGAGAGGTCGTCATCGACAGCTCACCTGGAACAGGCTGTCAGTTCAAAATATCCGTCCCTCTTAGCATTTCCGCGCGTCGTCTTCTGCTCATGGTTAGCCAGGGACAGACCTTTGCCATACCGACCCATGCCGTGCAATGCGTTCAAAGGGCCAAGATCCAGGATCTCGTTACGGTTGAAGACCGACCTGTGATCATAGTCGGTGGGCTCTATATCCCTATCATGCCGCTCTCCCAGCTTCTTCACATGGACACCAAAGGTCTCAAGTTCAACTCCGATAATCTCACGGTTGCCATCATTAAATTTGGTGATAAACGCCTTGCTGTAGCTGTTGATGGTCTGATCGGAGAAAGAGAGGGACTGGTCAAAAACCTTGGAGCGCCACTCCATCGTTCAGCAAGATTTGAAGGCGGTCTCATTCTGGATAGAGGGACCCTAGCTCTGGTCGTCACACCTTTCGCCTTATTTGAAGCGTTCCACCAGCTAAGGCATAGCCATCCATCTGATATCATGAAGAAAAAAGTCGAGCATAAAAAACTTCGTATACTCGTAGTCGATGATTCCTTCACGACCAGAATTTTAGAAAAGAGTATACTCGAGGCAAAGGGCTATCAGGTCGACATTGCTGTCGATGGGGTTGAAGCTCTTTCGTTCCTGGAGAAAAACTTGGTCGATCTTGTTATCACTGATATCGAAATGCCTCGAATGGATGGGCTGACCCTCTTGCAAAAGATAAGGTCACAATCAAGAACTGCCAAAGTACCTGTCATCATCGTCAGCTCAAGGGATCAACGCGAAGAGCTCGAACGCGGAATGAAATTGGGCGCAGACGCTTATCTTCTCAAACAAGAGTTCAGTCAGAAGATTTTACTTGATACCATAAGACAGGTGGTGTGAGATGATTCGTGTGATGATCGTTGAGGACTCATTAGTGGTCCGTACCTATTTAGAGCACATAATCGATCGAGACCCACGACTGACTCTCGTTGCTTCGGTAACGACCGCAGAAGAAGCCCTTTGCTGCCTCAAACGTGTAGCTCCTGACGTCATATCACTCGATGTCCGACTTCCCAAAATGAACGGATTTGAAGCGACATTAAAAATCATGTCTGAACGGCCTACACCCATCGTAATCTTTGCTTCCGATGTGAATGAGGCCGACCTGAATATCTCAAAGAATGCTCTCCGGGCCGGTGCTGTGAGCGTCCTTGAGAAGCCTATGAGCGCTATGAGTAAGGACTACGAGAAAATTGCTGACGATATTTGCGATCAATTGGTCTGCATGAGTCAGGTCAAGGTTGTAAGGCAGCAGTCGGCTCGTATTCTCCAGCTATCCGAGTCTGAAGATTTCCGAAAAATAGAAATGTTTCGCTCCTCAAAAGCGAGCATTTTCAATGAAAAGGAATTTGGTGTCCTTGGCATCGTAGCTTCGACCGGCGGGCCGACTGCTTTGGTTAAGATGTTAAGCCAACTGCCTGACGATTTCCCTCTGCCCATTCTTTTGGTTCAGCATATTACTTCAAGCTTCCTTCAGGGTTTTACGACCTGGCTTTCGGGCCTCTGTCCCTTTGATGTTCGAATTGCGACGGCTGGGGAACGGATTGAGGCGGGACGTATTTATATGGCACCTGTCGAACATCACCTTGAACTCGTATCCGATCGCATTCATCTCTCCAACGCTGACCCGGTGAGTATGCAACGACCGTCCGGGACAGTCCTGTTCCGCTCAATGGCTCGAAACAGCTCTTCGCGAAGTATAGCCATTCTTATGACAGGCATGGGCGATGATGGTGCTGAGGGAATGAAAGAACTCTATGAGGCAGGGGGTCACACGATCGCTCAGGACGAGGAGTCCTGTGCTGTCTACGGGATGCCGGCAGAAGCGGTTCGGCTGAATTCCGTGACCGAACTCTTACCGCTTGAGCGAATTGCACAGCACCTAACTCGCTTGGTTGAGCCAAAAGCACAAAAGGTGTAATTCATGTCGACCGATCGTAGAATACTTGTGGTTGAGGACTCACAGACTCAAGCTTTAGCTCTAGCCTACGACCTCGAGATAGCCGGCTTTACCGTGACTATCGCCCCCGATGCGACACAGGCTTTGGATGCCGTCAGAGATAACGACTTTGAAGCTGTGATCATTGATTATCTTCTGCCTGATCTGCGGGGCGATGAACTCTGTGACCGAATTCGTCATATTCCAAAGTTTTCCGTATGCCCCATTATCATGCTCACAGCCGAAGCTGAAGGCACGTCTACTCCCTTTGAAGGCAAAGCTGATTTCAACCTGACCAAGCCAGTGGATTCGGCAATTCTTATAGAGAAGCTGAACGAATTACTGAGCAAGTCGACCGATGGATCGCCACGCTCGGGTGTTCGCGCGACTTCGCTTCGTCGCGCGAAAATTCTTGCGGTGGATGACAGCCCGACCTATCTCGCCTATCTTGTAGACCTTCTTGCGGACGAGGGCTACGACATCACTCAAGCCAGCTCGGGCGAAGAGGCTTTAGAGCTATTCAAGAATCAAGTGTTTGATGGAGTGATTCTTGACGTTGTGATGCCAGGTATGGGCGGCACAGTCGTGTGCAAATACATGAATGAGTTCCGCATCCAAAGTCGAAGTCACATGGTCATCTTACTTTTGACCTCGAACGAAAGCAAAGATGAGATGGCCAGAGGCCTCGCAGCAGGCGCTGACGACTTTGTTGGTAAATCCAGAGATATGGTCGTGCTCAAAGCGCGCATCAGGACGCTTATTCGCCGCAAATTCTTGCAGGATGAAAATGCTCTTATCGTTGAAAAGCTCAAGACACGCGAAGTCGAGACTTTGCAGGCGAAGGCCAACCAGCAAGTCGCCGAGGCACGAGGGGCTCTCGTTGATAATCTTGAAATAGCTGCGAGTGAGTTGCGGCTGTCAAACACTGAGCTTTTCAAATCACGGAATGAAGCCTTCAGGGCCTCGGATGCGAAATCAGAGTTTCTGGCAAATATGAGTCATGAAATCAGGACTCCGATTAATGGTGTGATCGGTATGACGACTCTTCTGGGCGATACGAAGCTCGATAGTCAACAGTCTGACTACGTGGAAAACATCAGACGTTCGGCTGAGGCCCTTCTTACCGTCATCAACGATATTCTGGACTTTTCCAAGGTTGAAGCGGGGAAGCTCGAGCTTGAGATCTTAGACTTTGATTTGGCTCAGCTCATCGATGATGCCGAACAAACCGTGGCCTTTTCCATCAAAAAAAAAGGCTTGGAACTCACCCTTTCAAAGCCCGCCAACTTATCAAAACTGTTCGGTGGCGATCCGGGCCGCTTACGCCAGATTCTTCTCAACCTTTTGAGCAATGCCGTAAAGTTTACCGCGAATGGCAAAATTCACTTTCGTGTCAGCGTTGATTCCGAGACTGAGGACACAACGCTGTTCCGCTTTGAATTGGAAGACTCGGGCATCGGCATCCCAGAAGCCTCGATCGGCCGCATGTTCACTGCATTCTCACAAGCCGATGCATCGACCACCCGAAGATTTGGGGGGACAGGTTTGGGCTTGTCGATATGCAAGCGCCTGGTTGAGCTTATGAAGGGCGAGATAGGGGTCTCGAGCATCGAGGGCCAGGGATCCACATTCTGGTTCACCTTGCCGTTATTAAGAACTGATATCGAGGTCTCTCCAAGGAGCCGGATGGCTCCTATGGACTTCAAAGGGCCTGTGGGGCGGATACTGATTGCCGAAGACAATTTTATCAATCAGAAAGTCGCAATAGGTTACCTCGAGAAACTCGGTCACAAGGCGTTCGCTGCTGGAAGCGGGATTGAGGTGCTGGACGCTTTAAGAGATATGCCCTTCGATTTGATTCTCATGGATTGCCAGATGCCGGAAATGGACGGCTATGAAGCGACCTCAACCATCCGTCAAAGTCAGACTCTACCAAACCCCGGCATTCCCATTATCGCGATGACTGCGAATGCTATAAAGGGTGACAAGGAACGTTGCCTCTTGGCCGGGATGGACGACTATATCTCGAAGCCTATCGATATTGACAAATTGGCGACAACGATAAGCAAATGGCTTAAAACAGTTGCGCAAAGTGCCGGGACGATGCTTGCGGAAACTTCTCCGAGAGCTGACTGTCAGTCGATCGACAACTCTACTTTTCAAGGACTTGTTGATTTGGAGTCCGAGTCATCTCCGGGCCTGGTGAAAGATCTCGTTACAGACTTTATAGCTTCAGCACCGATTGTGATGGATAGAATGGAATCATCGATCAAGGCTGGGGATCCACACGAATTGCGATCTTTGTCCCGATCCTTCCATAGAATGTGTGCGAACCTAGGAGCAAGCGACCTATCCGAATTATGCCTTGGCCTTGAAAGCCAGGTCTCTCTGGAGAAGCCTACGGTGGCGAAAACGCTCTTGAAAGAACTCAGGTCCCTTTACCACCAAGCCCAGGTCAGGCTCGAACAGCTAACACGTTAGTGTTTAAGCCAGCTCTGACTAGCGATACCAATGGGCGTGCAGGCAACGGACCGCTTCCTCGAATTCCAATTTAATTTGCATCGGCAGGGAGAGTCTTTTGTCCGGACTCAGTGAACCGTAGAACATTTCAATATTATCCAGAGTTGACGCCAGCCTTAAAATCCCCAGATTGCGGCACATGCCCTTAAGTTTATGAGCGAGGGACACAGATTCATCTTCTTTGTTATCGGCGAGGGCTTTGCCCAGTCGGAACATCACGGCAGGTGTGAGAGATTCAAAAAGGTCAATAAGTTCGTTAACAAAGACGCCTTTATTATCATCAATCGCACGAAGGCCTTCGAGCATGCGCTCGCTCAAAACACTGTCCTGACTCTCTGCAATGGGGAGATCTCCATCCGACGGGATAGGCAGTTTCAGACAATCATTAAAAGCTTTCTTGAAATACTGAACCCTTAGTGGTTTCGCAAAAGCATCGATCAATCCCGCTTCCAAGCACAACTCACGAAAATCACCGCTGACCCGATCTGTTAATCCGATGATAGGTGTAGCGGCATGACCGGGCAAAAGCCGAAGACTCTGCACGGCCTCCACGATGTTGAAGTCAGGCATCCCGAGAGCGATGAGAACCAAATCAAAAGCCTCCTCGGCCAGCAGCCGCAAAGCGTCCGGTCCAGACTCCACAGCCACGAGTTCCTGCCCAAGAGCCGCCGCAATCTTCTGTGCGACTCGCGTGCTGACGCTGTTGTCATCGACAACGAGAACTCTGAGGGCTTGTGCGTACATGGTCTACTCCAACTGTGAAGATCGTGAACTTAGCGCGATTCGTTTGGTCACGGCACTTAGGCTATACGAACATTAACGATATTCTTAATATTGCTTTGAATTTTTTGAAGCTCCACAGTCCGGGATAAAAACTCCTGAGCTGGCAGCCATTTGCTGACAAAGCCTATGATGTTCGGCAATCCATTCAATCGATCCTGATCGGGACGGTTGGTTGCACTCACCATGATGATGGGTTTATCGTGAGCGGTCGTATTGAGGATTTCAGCTACCGCGAACCCGGTGGTCTCTTCCAGGTCATAATCCAGAATCACTGCATCATAACCATTCAGGGCTTTGTTCTTGCGTAGTTCGTCAAAAGAAGAGACATGGGTGATCACGATATTCAGTGGTTTCGCAGTTTGAATGACAATTTGACCAAACACAATATCATCGTCGATCAAAAGGTAATGCACAGTTTGATTGACAGGCTCAACAGCGGGCACAAGGCCTAGGGCGGCTTCTAGCACTTCTTTCGCACCGACGTTTTTTGAAATGAATCCTGCGACAGACTCCGGCCAGTACTCTTGCTTATTATGTACGAGTGCATCGGCGCTCATCACAACCATGGGCCGGTTCTCGAAACATTTTGCTACGTCACTTGCTTGAAACAGCTCCGCTTCGAAGTTGACCAAGGCAAAATCGAAATGAGCACGTCTGGCTTTCTGCGTGAAATCCCCAATATCGGAGCACATGACTACATCGAGCTTAAGAGACTTGGCCTCTCTGCTGATCGTTTTGCTGTAAGCTTTATCCTGTTCAAGAACGAGAATCGTACGCGAAGGAATTTTTCGATTCATCACTATGTGAGCCTCTAGGTTTCAAAAGTCAGAACCTACTCGGTAATTGTTGGGCGCGCTTGAGGCTGATTCGCAAAAAGTCCAAAAATTTCGGATGGATCCACACAACCAACTGTAATATTTGGGAAGAAATAATCCTATTTACGATTTTACGTTGAGTTACCTGCGGGAATTGATTCAACAAAAAACGCGCCCAATAAACGCTATATTAAACTCGCATTATGCGCCGAGTTAAGAAGGGAGAGTCAAACTTTTGCTGTGCAGCTATTTGAAATGATTCCTGTCAGGTAACGCCACTGCAGTAAGGTTTTTCCGAGAAAATCGTCGCGGATTGCTTGGGGCTAGGTAGATTCGGTGATTTGCGAAAGAAAAAGATAACCCATGGCGGGTCTTCTGTGATTAAGTTCCCGAAATCCATCAAGAACATCACGGAAGATGCCATGGTTGCCAGAGATCTTTTCAAAAAGCTTGTGACCTCGCAGCTAAATATTCCCAGCCGTTGAAAAGAAGTCGTTTCAGGCTATCTTCTGAGCCTCATGATGGAGTCGCCAAAGCATAGACAAACTTTCGCATCGACTCATGGTGACCGTGATCAATCACAGTACTCTCGGCTTTTAAGTGGTCATGGCGATCTGGCCAAAAACTCGCTTGCAGACCTCGGACAAAAGATAGGCAACGCGTTGGCGAAGCCGGGAAGACAGCCACTCGTGGCAGGCGCGCCCTGGACTATCGCTAGTATTATTGATGCTAGATTTCGATAAAATCGAATCTGGCGAGGTGGATGACATCAAGATACTGGGTGTCGAGGCAAGCTATTGGCAGGATCTCTATTCGCACCAGGGCATAGCTATGGCTAGAACACTCGCCAAGCCCGTTCTCGTCATGCTTGGTGATCGAGACTATCAGGTTAGCGATATCGATATCGCAAGTTGGCGAAAAGGCCTAAAGGGATCACGAGGTTTTGTGGCGATAACTCTCCCGGGTCTCAATCATCTCTTCATGAAGGGTAAGGGCAAACCAGGTCCCGAGGAATATTCCACCCCGTGTAAAGTAGAACCTGACGTTATCGACAGAATCGCCGCCTTTGTAAAGAATAGTGAATCTTTCTAAGGTTCAGGGAGTATTGGAAGCGAAAGGGTTACTTGGATAAAGCACTCAAAAAACCTTTTTGCTTTTCGAAAGAATCAATCTTGTGATCAACGTAAGCCAGCACTGCTTCCTTGATGGATGCCTGGCGATTGATACCCAATCGGTCCGATACAGCGTCCA
>JACMPP010000108.1 GCA_014377445.1 Oligoflexus sp. | reverse complement strand
GACACACGAAAACATACAATAAGAAAATTACTCTGGAACGGAGTCGCTTCGGTGTTAAAGCCGAAGTTTCGGGCGTGGAGTCCAGGTAAGACCAACCGGGCGAAAGCAAGGTTGGCAAGGACTAGGAAACGTCAAGAAAGATGAGAAAGCGAGAAGCTTCGGCTTCGAGCAAGTATCAGAAGCCTAGGGCTTTAGTCCTAGGTAGTTCACACCAATCCATCGGCACGTGGGAAAGAACTCTGGATATTTGATGCCCAAAATCTGAAGCAGGGTCCGCTTTGCCGTCTTCATCATGCGGATTTAAACTTTGCGACGACCAACCATATGCTTTGGACGCCAAGCATAGGTCCACGCCTTGCTGATGCCTATACAGCGGATCTTCGTCCTTTCTTTGAAGAGAGGCTTAGCCAACATTCCTCTCAGGTCGTTTCCATCGTCAAAAAAGAAATCTATCCCCGTTTCCTCTGAATAGATGGGGCATTTCGGCGTTCACCGCTGATTTGCCTACTCTCTGTTCGAACTGTTTATAATCTTAACAACTACTTACCATAACCACACCTTTCCAAAGAACATGGTTCGGCAAACGCTCGTTTACCAAGTAGAATCGTAAACGAGCGATTCGTTGTCTCTTGAGCGAGGATTCTCTGCGAACATCGTGCTGTGTCGAACAGCAGAGAGCTGATTGTTCTGCATGGGGCGAGTAAGCCTCGAATACCCTTTATTTTGCCAATGACCGAAATCGGACTTGTTTAAGCTTCAAAATTGTAGGAAACGCTTGTACTCGAAGCGTGTGGAGATCGGTATGGCTATGAGTGTGTTTGATCTGTTCAAGGTTGGGATTGGCCCGTCAAGTTCTCACACTGTGGGGCCGATGCGAGCGGGACAGAGGTTCCTCAAAGGCCTCGAAGAAAAGGCTGTCATAAAGCAGGTGGCAAGCGTCACCATTGAGCTATACGGATCCCTGGCCCTGACCGGGATAGGTCACGGGACAGACAAAGCTATCATGCTTGGCCTTTCCGGTGAACTACCGGATCAAATCGATCCCGAAACGATTGAGCCCAAACTGCATCGGATCAAAACCGAAGGCAAACTTTGGCTTTCGGGGGCACATGAAATCGAATTCGACCACAAAAAACACATAATCTTTCTTCGTCGTAAGCTCCTTCCCCTTCATTCCAACGGCATGCGATTTATCGCCTTTGACAAGGACTATAACGAGCTTCATTCGCGCGTTTACTACTCAATCGGTGGTGGTTTCGTCGTCAATGAAGAAACGGCCAAGCAGGATAAGCTCGCCAAGGATACCACGGTCGTCCGCCATCCTTTTGGATCGGCTGCCGAGCTGCTCGAAATCTGCAAGCGCGAAAACCTTCGTATCGATCAGGTGATGATGGCGAACGAATTGAGCTGGCGAACCGAGCTAGAAGTTAAAGAGCGTCTCGATTTTATCTGGAATACGATGAAGGACTGTATCGATAGAGGCTGTCGCAACGGCGGCATACTGCCGGGCAAGCTGAAAGTCAAACGACGCGCTCCCGACATGTACAAGGATTTGACCTCAAATCCACAAAAAGCACTCAAGGACCCACTTTCGATACTTGACTGGGTCAATCTCTATGCGCTCGCTGTGAACGAAGAGAATGCTGCCGGATCTCGCGTCGTCACAGCGCCAACCAACGGTGCGGCTGGCATTATTCCTGCTGTTCTCAAATACTACGAGGAATTTTGTCCCTCTGCGGATCGGGAAGGTGTCCATCGCTTTCTTCTGACGGCCGCAGCGGTCGGCACTCTTTACGCTGAAAATGCCTCGATTTCAGGCGCTGAAGTGGGTTGTCAGGGCGAAGTGGGAGTGGCTTGCAGCATGGCGGCAGGGGGTCTCACAGCAGCGGTTGGTGGCAGCAATGCCCAGATCGAAGAGGCAGCGGAAATTGGTATGGAGCACAACCTTGGATTGACCTGTGATCCTATCGGTGGACTCGTGCAAATTCCATGCATCGAACGCAATGCCATGGGAGCGGTAAAGGCGATCAATGCGAATCGCATCGCCCTCAAACGCGAGGGCGCCCACCACGTCTCGCTTGACTCGGTCATCGCAACAATGCGAGCGACGGGTGCGGATATGAAAACCAAATACAAGGAAACATCTCGTGGAGGTTTGGCGGTAAACGTCATAGAATGCTGAGACTCCCGTGGAGGATCTTATGTCTGAGCCTTTGATTACCGACCTGCTTAAGATTCGTCATCCCATCATCGGTGGCGCAATGTATCCCTGCAGCAATCCCGAATTGGTTGCTGCAGTCTCCGCTGCCGGAGGCATGGGAATGGTGCAGCCAATCTCTCTCACCTTCGTCAACAAATACGATTTCCGCAAAGGCCTTCAATATATTCGCACTTTAACCCCCAATCCCATCGGGTTGAATCTGCTCATTGAAAAATCCAGTCAGAAATACCTCGAAAAAAACAAAGAGTGGCTTGAAATTGCATTGGAAGAAGGCGTTCGATTCTTCATTACGGCGCTCGGCAATCCCGATTGGGTCGTTCGCCGGGTTGCCAAGGAAGGTGGGATCGTTTTTCACGATGTCACGACTCGGGATTGGGCTAAGAAGGCCATGGACGGTGGTGTAAACGGTTTGATTTGTGTGAATAGTCGTGCCGGCGGGCATGCCGGCGAAGAAAACCCACAGGACCTGCTTCGCGACCTTAAAGGATTCAATGTGCCTCTGGTTTGCGCGGGTGGGATCGGTGACCGCGAATCTTATAAAGCTGCACTCGCCTTGGGTTACGGCGGAGTTCAGATCGGAACGCGTTTTATTGCCTCGACAGAATGCAGCGCTCATACCGATTACAAAACCGCGATCCTTTCGGCGGAAGAAGACGATATCATCCTGACCAAGAAAATCACCGGTGTCCCCGTCGCTGTGATCAATACGGGCTACATGAAAGCCAGAGGGGCTGAGACGAGTCCGATTGCCAAGTTCTTTCTCGACAATCAGAAGACCAAACACTGGGCTCGTATGTTTTATACGATTCGTTCGGTCTGGCAGTTGAAACAGAGTTCGGGCAAAGGCGGGGACTATAGAGAATTCTACCAGGCAGGCAAAAGTGTAAGCGGGATCAAGAGCATTCAGCCCGTGGCAGAGATCATCTCCTCCTGGGTTAAATAGAAGCTAGACCCGCAGATTTTTATTGATGAATTCTATAGCTTGATTTCGATATTTATCCGCTTCGTTCAGGAGTTCGTGCTGAGCTCCTGCAACAAGCATGAAAACACCTTTTCGACCACTTAGTTTCGCCCATTTTCGGAGCCAGGATTCATAAACCGTTCGATCGACAACAGCTTCCTTTTCGCCGACGATGATAGCAACAGGAATTTTCATCCCGCTCAGGTACTTCGCGTTATTCAATACGCGGAATGCACCAAAAGTCGCGTGCACCCAGGCAAAGGTGGGGGGCGAAGATTGATAAACACATTCGGTCATAGATCGAAAGCGTCTTTTGGATTGTGTCAGTGGATTGTCTTTAAAATGCTTTCGACGTTCGATCCCACCGGCCGAACGGGTGGA
The DNA here is from genome assembly GCA_014377445.1 of Oligoflexus sp. Taxonomy (GTDB): domain Bacteria; phylum Bdellovibrionota_B; class Oligoflexia; order Oligoflexales; family Oligoflexaceae; genus Oligoflexus. The sequence continues at coordinate 37,807 of JACMPP010000108.1, read as the reverse complement.
GAATGGCGAATAGGTGAATACGAGTGCCAGAGCCTTGGCTGCGAACTTCGGCATAGGCATCAACATGCCCATTAAAGGGGAGCAAAGGGCCAGGCTTTGCGGCGTTAAAACACCAGTCAACGTTCCGTAAAGGCTGATAAGTCCACCCATCGAATGTGCGAGGATAGAATAGGGCTGGCCTTCAAAAGTAGCGTTAACCACGGCTGCCACATCTTTGGCGAATGTCTCATAGGTTGTGACATGAGCCTTCAGTCCATCAGAGCCACCCTGACCTCGATGATCCATCATCACCCAGAAGCTGTCCTCTCCAAATCGAGTGTCACCCGGTAAATCCTGATATTTCTCGATCCATTCACTGCGCCCATTTAGAAAGAGAATTCGATGCGCGGGCTGCTCAATTTCGCGGACAGCGTATCGAATCTCAACGCCATCAACCGGGGACTTTAGGTGACTGACCGACCATGAGGGGATTATTTTGGAATCGGGATTCATCGTCACGAGCCTCTTGTAGCCAGAGTTTCATTTGTCTCGGGTAGTTGGTGCAAAGGCCTTCCACTCCGACCGTCATCAGATAAGACCAAAGTTGTTCGCGATTGTTTTCATCGCGAAGTCCGACGTAGGGATTGACCTCGATATTCCTCGCTTTGGCGATGCGCATCTGTTGAGGCGTCAGAAGCTTGGCTTCCGGATGGTATATGCGGATGCCATGCTTTTCCATAAACCGAATAGGCCCGAATTGGAAGGCTCCCGGTACCCAGAGGTATTTGTCCCAAAGCAGAGCTACTTTGAGCTTGGGAAAAAGCCTCGCGCTGTCGGCACAGGTGTTTTTATCAAAGCTCGAAATAACGATACGTTCGGAAAGCTTATGATCCACGAGGAGTTTGCCGACCGCTTCGACGATGGGAACCCCGGGGGATTTGATCTCAACATTGATTTCGATCTGGCTCAACAGCTCGTCACAGACTTCGTCGAGAAAAGGCAGCTCTTCGCCGTTGCTCAGGCGAATGGACTTCTTGATCTCGGCCCTCGTCATCTGGTTCAGCTTTTTGTCGATGCCCGCAGTTCTTTTGAGATTATCGTCATGGAGAATTGCGATCTGATTGTCGGCCGTGAGATGAACATCCAGTTCGATGCGGTCGGCTCCGAGTTCGACGGCCGTGCGAAAAGCAGTCCAGCTATTTTCCAGGGCTTCGGTACACGCGCCGCGATGGGCAATGACTTTCATGGAGCTCCTTTAAAAGCTGCGGGAAGCAGAGAGAGTCGGGCTTAGGGTGCTTTCGGCTAATGATAGCTTACCTTTAGAACGAACTCAATCTCGCCTGGGTCACGCTTGGATCTAAGTTTGTAGGGAATGACTATGAAGAAATGCCATCCCATCATGATCGATTCCTTTGTAAAAATGACGAATAGAGTGGTCACGGGACGGAAGGCTGGCTAGACTTTCGAAGGCGTGTAGAAAATGAAAAGTTTGCTTACAGAATGCAGGAGGAACTGTGCGGATTGCAATTGATGCCCGGATGATACGTCAGGGCAGCATGCATGGTATTGCACGTTATGTTTATCAACTTTTGCAGGGTCTGCGAGTAGGCGTCTCGCGTCACGACTTTTATGTGATCATCAATAAAGGCTCGCCGCTTGAATCGATGGAGTGGCCTCCTCACCTTCATCTCGTGAATGCCAATTCGCCATGGATTAGCATTCGAGAGCAGAGAGAGCTGCCGCAGATTCTCAAGCGCCTGCAGATCGATTTGTTTCATGCGCCCTCTTTCGTTGGACCGGTGTTTGTGCCCTGCGCAATGGTCATGACGATTCACGATTTGAATCATATGGTTTTGCCGCAGTTTTATACGCTGTTTCACCAGATGTATTATCAAATTGTAGTCCAGCGCAGTATCAAGCGTTCTAAATATATTTTGACCGTGAGTAAGTTCAGTAAAAAAGAAATCGTTCGGACCCTGGCCCTTGATCCCGATAAGATCTTCGTCACGTACAACGGGGTTTCGGAGGACTATAAACCGGTCGAAGACAAATTTTATTTGGAATACGTTAGGGACATTTACGGACTTCCTGAGCGTTTTATATTTTGTGTTTCCAACAATAAGCCGCACAAGAACGTGCATCAATTGGTGCGTGCTTACTGTTATTCCAATGTCGATATACCCTTGGTTCTCGCCTGCCCTACGGATTCCAATCTTATTCGTATAGCCGAAAATTATGGCAAGAAACATCTCGTATATTTTTCGAAATTTATTGAAGAGCAGCATCTTCCGGCGGTGTATTCGCTCACTGACCTCTTCGTCTATCCCTCGACCTACGAAGGGTTCGGTCTACCGCCGCTTGAAGCTCTGGCCTGTGGGGCGCCCGTAGTCGTAGCCCGTTCGTCCAGTCTGCCAGAAGTCGTTGGTGATAACGCGATCTTCGCGAATCCCTTTGACTACAAAGCGATCGCTGCAGCCCTTGAGAGTGGCGTTTACGACGAAGCCTTGCGCGAGCAGCTTAAGAAGAAGGGTCTGGGGCATGCAAAAAGCTTCTCCTGGGATCAAATGATTGAGAAGACGATACAAGTCTATGAATTGTGCGAGTCATCGGCCGTCGTGAAGTCGCCAAATTTGGGCTTGGTCGAAGGATCCCGTTAATCGAGCTTCGGGTTGTTGAGATATGAGGTTTAAAGTGCGAATAGGGATAAACGGTCGATTTTTGGTTGCGAAACGCACGGGCGTTCAGCGGGCCGCTTACAATTTGGTCAAGACGCTGTTTGATATCGATCAAGAAAACGAATATGTGCTTTTCACTGGTGAAGATCAGGCTGAGGAATGGCGAAAGTATCCAAACGTCACCCTCGTCACCAGTCCTCTCAAGGTCGGTGGCAACCTGCGCAACCATCTATGGGAGCAATTTGTTCTGCCGCGCCTGGCCCATAAACACAAAATCGATATACTCCATTCGCCGGCGAATATGGCCCCCATGTTTTATTCGGGTGCCTCAGTCGTCCATATTCACGATCTCTGTTTTGTGGTCAATCCGCAGTGGTACAGCTACACTTTTCATACCGCCTATAACCTGGCCATTCCCCGTTTGGCGAAGAAGGCTACGCGCGTTATCACCAACAGCAACAATTCGCGGAACGACCTCCTCCAGTTTTATAATGTTGATGCCAGCAAGGTTCGACTGATCTACTGGGCTGTCGACCAAACCTTCGGGGCGCGTGAAGTCAATAACAACGAGCCGCTGCCGGAGTCCGATTACATCCTTTATGTGGGGTCTCTGGAGCCAAGAAAAAACATTGGTAACCTGATCGAAGCCTTCGAGCGCATGCGTTCGAGAAACCCCGATCTAAAAACCAAACTCGTGTTGATAGGGGGCGAAAGTCCTTTGTTTGCCGACGTTCGCCTGCAGATCAAGACTTATCATCAGGACGTCGTGTTCAAGGGCTTCGTGAGTGATGAGGAGCTACGGCAGTATTATCGCCAGGCTCAGGTCGTCGCGTATCCGAGTCTCTACGAAGGTTTTGGACTTCCGCCACTGGAAGCGATGGCGAGTGGTGCCCCGGTGGTAACGTCCAACACCAGCTCCCTTCCCGAAGTCGTGGGAAATGCTGCCCTCATGGTCAGTCCATATGACTGTGATCAGCTCGCCGATACACTGGCCATTATCGTGCGGGACCCGCTTCTGCGCCGTGAGATGCGTATTCGGGGATATGAGCAGGTAAAGAAGTTTAACTGGTACAGAGTTGCGCGAAACATCCTCGCGGTATATTACGAAGTTTACTGTGAGACGCATCAAGGGCAGGGCGACAACAGTCTGCCCTTTGAGAAGTGGAAAGAGATGATGCTGCGTGAGAAGGGTTACCTAAGCAAGGTTGAGCCCCCGAACATTCCTTACTCGGTCACGCCCTGATTCCTCCACACAACAAATGAGAGAGGAAAGATCCATGCGACAACGTATTAAGAATCTGGTCGCCGACGCCAAAGAGGACCAAAATGTCACAATATTCGCCTGGTTACGATCAAAGCGTATATCTAAAAATGTCGCATTTCTGGTCGTCAACGATGGCTCGACACAAAAAGATCTGCAGTTGGTTGTCGATGGTCAGAATCCGGACTTTGCCAAGTTGAGCGAGCTGGGCACTGGGGCCTCTCTCCGCGTTGAAGGTGTTTTTAAGACATCTCAGGGTAAGGGCCAAGACATGGAGGTCCATGTCGACAGCTTTGAAATCTATGGTGCCTGCCCTGAAGAATATCCCCTTCAGAAGAAAGGCCATACCCTTGAGTTTTTGCGCGAGATCGCTCACTTGCGAGGTCGGACCAATAGTTTTGGTGCGGTATTCCGTGTGCGCAATCAGCTAGCTGTCCTGGTCCATGAATTCTTTCAAGGACGCGGATTTCAGTGGGCCCATACCCCATTGATCACGGCTTCGGATGCCGAAGGCGCAGGCGAGATGTTTCAGGTCACAACTCTGCCCCTCGACAAACTGCCGCGGGATGCCAAAGGTGCGATCGACTTCAAGCAGGACTTCTTTGGTAAGAAGGCTCACTTGACCGTAAGCGGTCAATTGAACGGAGAGGCGCTGGCTCTCTCAGTAGGTGACATCTATACCTTCGGACCAACTTTCCGAGCTGAAAATTCCAACACAACACGCCATTTGGCAGAGTTCTGGATGGTTGAGCCCGAGATGGCCTTTGCCAATCTTAAAGATGACATGCAGCTTGCCCAAGATTTTCTTCGCTATGTCTTTGCCGAGATCGTGAAACGTTGTCCCGAAGAGCTCGATTTCCTTGGAACCCATTACAAGAATTCTTCGATAGAGCAAATTGCCGCGCTTTCCACCCAAGAGTTCGGGCGCATTACATATACAGACGCTGTCAAAGAACTTCTCTCCTCGGGTGCCAAATTTGAATTCCCTGTTCAATGGGGGATCGATTTGCAAACGGAGCATGAGCGTTATTTGACCGAAGTTATATTTAAGAAGCCTGTTATCGTCACAGACTACCCAAAAGACTTCAAAGCCTTCTATATGCGCCTAAATGACGATGGAAAAACAGTGGCAGCGATGGATGTCCTCGCTCCCCGTATTGGTGAGATCATTGGCGGATCTCAGCGTGAAGATAGAATTGATGTTCTAAAGAGTCGGATGCGAGATTTCCATATCGCTCCTGAGGATTTATCCTGGTATATCGATCTGAGAAGGTTTGGTGGAGTTCCCCATGCTGGATTCGGCCTCGGTTTCGAGCGTCTCGTGCAGTACGTGACTGGAATGGCAAATATACGCGATGTCATTCCGTTCCCTAGATATCCACAGGGAATTCATTTTTAAGAAGCTTTCTAATACTAGGTGCGTCCCGGTACTAACAATGTATTGACCATCCTGTCAGTCATCGGCTATATTCCGGGCCTCTAGAGTGCGTAGAAACTGTAAAGCTAAGCGTTCCTTTAGGAAATAACACGCAGACTTGGCTGATGAGAAGGACCACGCGCAACAGAATTTAAGTTTGCCGACTAGCTGGGTTTAGGCAACAAATTCTGATTCATGCGACATCCCTCATGCTTTGACTAGCGTGCACACGACAACTGGAGAGTAGATTTCCATGAAAACCACCAGCGTTACGCCCACAGACATCAAGAAAAAGTGGGTTCTGTTCGATGCTAACAATCTGACTGTAGGTCGATTGGCTTCTGAAGTTGCTCGCATTCTTCGCGGCAAGCACAAAGTCAACTTCGTTCCGCACCTTGATTGTGGCGACAATGTTGTAATTATCAATGCTGATAAGGTCAACTTTACCGGCCGTAAATGGAATCAGAAGATGTACTATCATCACTCTGGTTTCGTCGGTGGTATTAAGCAAACTGCAGCTAAAGATATGCTAGCTAACAAGCCTGAGCGTATTCTTGAGCACGCGATCAAAGGAATGTTGCCGCACAATAAGCTCGGCCGCAAAGTCTTTGGCAACGTCAAGATCTATGCAGGTTCAGAACACCCTCACGAAGCACAAAAGCCAGTGGCTAGCGCGCCAATTCGTTTGGGCAAGGAAGGATAAGTCATGGCTACCAAAGGTGTAATTCATACTATCGGTAAACGTAAAACGGCCATCGCCCGTATTTACTTGAAGCCTGGCAAAGGTAAAATCACTATCAACAAGCGTGATATTGATGATTACTACCTGCGCGCAACTTCAAAAATGATTGTCCGCCAAGCATTCGAACTGACCGGCAATGCCGATAAGTTCGACATGATCGTCAATGTTGTTGGCGGTGGATTGAACGGACAAGCTGGCGCAATACGCCATGCTGTCAGTCGCGCCCTTGCTGAACTCAACCCGGAAAACCGTACGGTACTAAAAGCTGAAGGCTTAATTACCCGCGATTCCAGGAAGAAAGAACGTAAATTGTACGGTCAGAAATCAGCCCGTGCACGCTACCAGTTCTCTAAGCGCTAATTTGACGCTACAATCGTTAGTGAATTTTACTTTGGCCTTCACCAAGCCGTGGAGGCTGGGGTTCACTTACGAGGAGCTAAGACCGTATGGCTGAAACTATAGATGCAATTGATATCGAGTATACTGAAGATGACAAGATAGTCGTCAAGCAGCTCGATAAGAACGTTCTTACGCGCGGAAGCTGGACAACTATCATGTTCCTATATCAGGAACTTGATAAGAATACTGAAGAGTATGGCCCCTCAAAGGTCTCCATTCGTCGGTACCAGAAACGCAACGGCGTTTATCGCCAGCAAAGTAAGTTCAACATTTCGAGCGCTAAACAAGCAAACGAAATGATATTGGCCCTCCAGAAGTGGTATCCGAAGGACGGCACGTTCGTTCCCGAAGGCGCTGCGACTGACGAAGGCGAATAACGAGATGAAGACCCCCTGTTGCGAAACAGGGGTTTTTATCTGTTCTTAGTTAAAAGCGAACCGAAAAGGCTCGCCTTTTTTTGGTCTAAAATCTGGCCAAATTAGAAGAGCGAGTCATCAATTTTGGGATTTATGATGCGAGCCAGGAGGCCTCGCTTTTTTCGTTTTGGGGCGAGGAAGGTCTGGGTCTTCTCAAAGCGCTCTATGCGAGACTGGATGTGCTTTAGGGTCTTCGACGGGTCTTGGGCAATCGTGGATTTCATCCACTCGTCCCGGGCCAATTCAAGCGTAAGAATGGGTTTAAAGGGCGTACGGTTGGGATACCAGGGATGAGCAGCCAGACCCATTGTCTGGCGTTTTTCCCCTACCGATTCGGCGAAGGTCGAAAGGACCCCTGCCTCATCCTGAGCCGAAGCTCCGACTTTTATATGATCAAATTTACCCACGATGAAACAAAAGCTGATCAATCGAGAGAGACCTGTGGCTTCCAGTTCGCCTGTCGGGGCGCGGCCCCAAAGTAAGATTCCCGGTCGATCCCTTTGGCTTGGAAAGCTTTGAAGTTCGGCCCAGGCGATTGGTAATTCCTCTTCGTCAATCAGGAGCCAACGGGCGCTCACAGCAGGACTTGGGTGGTTTTTGCTTTTGACTAAATTAGGAGCTTTTCCATAGGAGTTGGTAAATGATCCCCTCAATTCTGCGAATACCTCAGCATGTGACCCTTCCCAGCGACAGGAGTGAAGCCAGCGTAGATTTTCATAAGTAATCGTGAAATCTTCGAAGTCAGGGCCCAGGAGTTTACTCGGCATCTTTTTCTCTCATTGCGTCAGGAAAACAATGCTACCATGTTCAATGTAGCTGGGAAAAAGTTTGATCGGTATCCCAGACTTTCAAAAAAGGAGAATTAGCCTTGTTTAGTCCACAGAAAAAAGGAGGTACGAACCTCAGCAGAAGAGACCAGCTAAAAGAATTCGCCGTTACTATTATCACAAACGGTTGTCATTTTTCCGGCAAGCTCTATTGCAAGGGTAGTACAAGAATTGGTGGCAAAGTCGAAGGCGAGATTATCTCTGAAGGTCTGTTGATCGTCGAAGAAGGCGCGATTATCAATGCCGAGGTTCGGGTTGAGGATATCGTGATACAGGGGCATTTCAAAGGCACTTTGGAAGCGACTGGTAAGGTCGAGCTGAGTAGCTCTTGCATCTTCGAGGGTGACATCAATACCTCGTCCCTCGTCGTTCAGGAAGGCGCTCAATTCAATGGCCGCACGAAAATGGACGGCACCCGACTCACCGACCGCCACAGCCTGACGGACACCGTTCAGGGTTTTAACAATCCACTCATTGGAGCATCTTTACATTCCAATGAGACGTTGAAAGCTAACGATGCTAACACGCGGGTCCCTGAAATCAACGTGTAGTGGGGCTTTGCCCCATTTTATCCGGCCCCTAACCGGGGCCTGATCCACCCCCCTCATATTTACTCCGCCCCACTTCTTTTGCAGACTCCCGACGCAAAGCACGATAAAACAGTTATCTAGGAAATTCACCACTAGAGACTGTATCCTGCTTAGATCGAAATGAGGGGTTTATGAAAGTTCTCGTCTCTTCCCTTTTGTTCTTAGGTCTCCTCGGCTGCACCCAAGAATCACAAAACAAAATCTCACGCTCTGTTCAAAACTGGACTGGGACCAATGGTGTTCTGGATGTCATCAGCTCCGGAAAACTCATGTATCGATTTATCAATATCGATAAGATGACGACCGCTGATGCTACCGGTGGGGGGGGGGAATCGCGCGCGTATCGCTACGGCTACGGAGTGATGGACGCCAATTTCAACTACGTCGCGGATCCAGGCGAAAAGAAGCTTTATTTTGAGATCAGTGACTACAGCACGAGTTATATTTTTTACGAAAATCCCCAGTAAGGAGAATGCCCACATGATGAAGCCTTTCAGCCTCTCCCTTGGCTTGGTCCTGCTCAGTGCGGCGACCCTGGTCTCCTGCGTGTCGAATCAGGAGCAATTCTCCAATGCGGTCCAGATCGAATCAAGCGATGGAATCGGCAAACTGGTCGAAGCGCAGTCTCAGCAAGGCCTCTCTGCCAAACCCAAAGACAGTTTTTCGCTTGAATGGTTTAGCTGTACCCGAAACGTCAAGACTCCATTTATCGTGATGCTGAATCCCAAAGGCGCTCCTTTTAAAGGTGATGCTTGCAAAAGTGGGCTTGTGCAGGCCTTTTTGCAACAGGACTTCAATGTCCTGGCAGTCAATCGCCCCTCGGCGGGACAAAGCGAAGGCAAAGAGCTTCTTGGTGACGATCTGAGCGTCGGGTCATTGAAGGCCCTGATAAAAGACCAGAGAGAATCAGGTAAGACGATCGATGCAATCTGGGGCTTCGAAGAAGCAAGTCTCCTGGCCTTGCGGACCGCAAAAACCACGCCTTTCAAATTTATGATCATCGGCAACGGCATTTACGAGTGGGACGCGACACTTGCCGAAGGCAAGGATCCGGCTTATGTGAAGGAGCTGAAAGGTTTTCAGGGTCAGGACCAAAAATTTGCCGAACAGAGATCGATCGCTTGGGATTTTGTCGGCCTTCCCAAAAGCGTCTACCTCTATCAAATGCAAAACGACCCGCGTTACCCATCCTCTCAGGCCGAAGCTTTTCGCGCTGCACTTGCTGCAAATCAGTTCTCCGTGAAGCTTATCGAACTCCGTGATGAGAAGGCTAATTTGACACCAATGGTCCACCAGTCAGTGCTTATGCAGATCTCACAGGAGCAAAAGCCTGTGGTGCCTTGAGTTGAACTTTCAGGGTCACGCAAAGTCTTGCTACCATTGCGTGGGAATCACGGCATTATGGGAAGAATCTGCCTGATTCTATCAAGGCGATTTGATGTACCATATAAACCAGCCCTTAGCCTTCTTTTGTCTTTTTTGTTTCGGCTAGAGTTGTTATTTCATACTGCTGTCTTACTCGACATTCGGATATAAAGTTCAAGCGAAAACATATTCGAAAAAGATGATCTTTAAAAATATAGAAGCATTGGGGGAGACGATATGGCATTTGAGGTCAAGTTTCCAGTTGTAGGCGAATCCGTCTCTGAAGGACAAGTTTACAAATGGCGGAAAAAGACTGGGGATTTTGTAAAACGTGACGAGGTCCTGGTCGAAATCGAAACCGACAAAGCCACTGTCGAAATCGTTGCTGAATCCGAAGGCGTACTTACTATTTCCAAAAACGAAGGCGATACCGTTAAAATCGGTGAAGTCCTCGGAAGCCTCGATACCAGCGCAACCGCTCCCGCTGCAGGCGCCGCAGCGCCAAAAGTGGCCGAAGCGCCAAAAGTGGCCGAAGCGCCAAAAGTGGCCGAAGCGGCGAAGGCTGCTGAGCCAGCAAAAGTATCGGCTGCAACGGCATCCCCCGCCGGCGAAGACACCCGACCTAAAAGTCCTGCTGTCGCTCGCATGAGCGCAGAAAACAATATTGACACAGCTAGCATCCCTGGTTCGGGTCGGGACGGTCGGGTTACCAAGGGAGATTTGATCCTTCATCAGGAAGGTGGCTCTGCCAAAGCCGTTGCCCCAACCGGCGCCCCTGTCCCTGCTGCACCCTCGGCGCCTGCCACTCCAAAAGTTGCAGCCCCAGCTCCTGGGGAACGTCGCGTACGCCGCGAGAAGATGACCAGAATTCGTCTTCGAATCGCCGAACGACTTGTCGAAGCCCAGCACACAGCCGCCATGCTCACCACTTTCAACGAAGTGGATATGACCGCAGTGATGGAGCTCCGCAAAAAATACAAAGATCAATTCGCCAAAGTTAACGGTGTAAACCTCGGCTTCATGAGCTTCTTCGTGAAAGCGGCTGTCGATGCGTTGAAAGCCTACCCAGCTATCAATGGTTCGATCGAAGGCACAGACATCGTTTATCACGACTACTGTGATATCGGTATCGCGGTGTCGACTGATCGAGGCCTTATGGTTCCCGTAGTGAAAAACTGTGAAAATATGAGCTTTGCCCAGATCGAATCCGCGATCGTGGAATACGGTAAAAAAGGCAAAGAAGGCAAGATCGCCCTCGACGATCTTTCCGGCGGAACCTTTACCATCTCGAACGGCGGAACCTTCGGCAGTCTACTTTCGACTCCGATTTTGAACCCGCCGCAGAGCGCGATTCTGGGTATGCACAAAATCCAGGATCGACCTATGGCTATTAATGGCCAGGTTGTCATTCGCCCTATGATGTACCTCGCTGTGTCCTACGATCACCGGATTGTCGATGGCAAGGAAGCAGTTGGGTTTCTCGTGAAAATCAAGGACGCAATCGAAGATCCGTCTCGTTTGCTCTTGGGAGTATAAAGATTTATGGCAGAACATACTTTTGATCTGGTTGTTATCGGTGGCGGCGTTGCGGGTTACATCGCAGCAATACGCGCTTCGCAACTGGGTCTCAAATGCGCAATCGTGGACAGTCGTGGAATACTCGGCGGAACCTGCCTGAACGTGGGTTGTATTCCGAGCAAGGCACTTTTGCAGTCGAGCGAAAACTTTCATGTGGCAACGCATAAGTTTAAAGACCACGGCATCAGCATCGACAAGATCAGCTTTGACGTTGCTCAAATGCTCAAACGAAAAGCGGGTATCGTTGCCAAACTTACAGGCGGTGTTGAGTTCCTGATGAAGAAGAACAAGATCACTTACTTCAAAGGCTTTGGCAGCTTTGCCGACAAGACTACGATCAACGTCAAGCTCTTGGATGGTGGCGCGGAAGCTCTCAAAACGAAACATACGATCATCGCCACGGGCTCTGAGCCTATCGAATTGCCGATGGCGAAGTTCGACGAAAAACAAGTGGTGAGTTCAACCGGAGCTCTTGACTTCGAGAAAGTGCCTAAGCACCTCGTTGTCGTCGGCGGCGGCGCAATCGGCCTTGAGATGGGCAGCATTTGGGCTCGCCTTGGTGCAAAAGTCACCGTTGTGGAATTTGCGGAAACGATACTTCCGATGATGGATAATGAAGTGATCCGTCTGTTGAAGAAAACTCTCGGCGCTGAAGGTCTTGAATTCCACGAGAAAACCAAGTTCACCGAACTCAAGAAGAACGGTGATGAACTGACAGTGATCGCCGAAAAAGACGGCCAGAAACTGGAGATCAAATGCGACAAGCTTTTGGTTGCCGTAGGGCGTCGCGCTTTTACGAAAGACCTGGGTCTCGACAAAGTCGGCATCACTGCTGACAAAATCGGCAAAATCAGGGTCAACAAGAAATTCGAAACGGAAGTATCCGGCATCTACGCGATCGGCGATGTTATCGACGGCCCTATGCTCGCACACAAGGCTGAAGAAGAAGGTGTGGCTTGCGCAGAATTCATCATGGGCAAACACGGTCACGTCAACTATCGCGCGATTCCCAATATCGTCTACACTTGGCCCGAAGTGGCTGCCATCGGCCTCAATGAGCAGGATTGTCAAGCTCAGGGCATCGAAGTCAATATCGGTAAGTCGACCTTCGGTGCCAATGCGCGCGCCATGTGTCACGGCGATACCGAAGGCTTTGTGAAGTTGATTGCTGACAAGAAAACCGATCTTTTGATCGGTGCTCACATCGTCGGTCCCAATGCATCCGAACTCATTGCAGAACTCGTAATGGCATTCGAATATTCGGCAAGTTCGGAAGACGTGGCACGGACCGTACACGGTCACCCCACACTTACAGAAGTGATTAAAGAGGCTGCATTGGCAGTCGATAAACGCTCTTTAAACGGTTAATTGTCGAGGCTTTGCCCTCACGGAGATGGCTTTATGAAAGGTGTTGTCGACGGCGGAAAGTTTTCTTTCGCTAGCGGAACGAATATCAATTTTCTTGAAGATCTCTATTTGGAGTTCAAGAAAAATCCAGAAGCTCTGGATCCTTCGATGAAAGCTTTCTTCGAAGGCTATGAGTTTGCTGCTGCCAATAATTTTGCTGGCGGAGAAAGTGGTACGGGCGCTGGTGATGGAGACGGAATAGAAGCGAAAGTTGAGGACTACATCAACCTCTTTCGGCGTCTCGGCCATCTTTCAGCCGACTTGAACCCACTCGAAGAAAAGCCAGCTCTCGATGCGATGTTTTCACCTGAAAACAATGGCCTCGGTGGAGTCGACCATGCGCGTCAAATCCATCCAGCTAGCCTTCCTACTAAAGGCCCTACCGCCTTCGGCGAAGTGCGTACCCTCGTTGTCGAAACCTATTGCTCGCACATCGGTGCAGACTTCCGCGACACGACAGACAACGAGGCTATTACCTGGCTTCAGAATCAAATGGAAAGCTGCAAGAACAAGCCAAATATCTCGACTGCCTTGAAAAAGCACGTGATCGAGAAGCTGGTTCAGGTCGAAGGATTTGAAAGATTCCTGCAGGACCGGTATCTGGGTCAGAAGCGATTCTCGATCGAAGGTCTCGACACGATGGTCCTTCTCCTCGATATCCTTGCCGACGAATCGGTCAAGGCTAACGCTGAAGAAATCATCCTGGGCATGGCTCACCGCGGGCGTCTGAACGTTCTCGCGAACTTCATGGGCAAGTCCTATGAGCAGATGATCAAGGAATTTGAAGGCAGCGAAATCGAGACCTACGGGATCGATGGCGACGTGAAATATCACAAAGGTTTTGCCAACACGATCTCCACCTTCTCCGGTGGCACGATCCGCGCTTACCTTTCGCCCAACCCGAGCCATCTCGAGGTTGTTAACCCGGTTGTTGAAGGCTTTACACGGGCCCGTCAGCGTATGATCGGTGACAGCAAGGAGCGCGATCGCGTTGTTCCCCTGCTGATCCACGGCGATGCGGCTTTCATGGGTCAGGGCCTCGTTGCGGAGACGCTCAACCTTTCTGAACTTGAGTACTACCGTACCGGTGGAACGATCCACATCATTTCCAACAACCAGGTTGGTTTCACCACCGATCCGGAAGAAGCGCGTTCAAGCCGCTATGCCTCGAACATGGCGAAAATCATCCGTGCGCCTGTCTTCCACGTGAATGCTGACGATCCCGAAGCTGTGATCTGGGTGGCTCAACTCTCAGTCGCGTATCGTCAAAAATTCAATTGTGACATCGTCATCGACTTGATCGGTTACCGTCGACACGGACACAACGAAACCGACGAACCTACGTTCACCCAGCCTTTGATGTACAAAAAGATCAAAGCGCATCCGACTGTGTTGACCATCTATAGCGAAAAGCTCGTAAAAGAGGGCGTATTCTCGGCTGAAGAAATTCAGAAGCAGTCGAAAGATTTCCGCGATATGATGCAAGATTCCATGGAAAAAGTTCGCGGCGGCTTGGTCAAGATCACGCAATCGATTCCAAAAGAATTCGAATCGGCGATGACGGCTAAAAAAGTGGCTCTGGATGACTATTGGAAACCGGTAAAGACTTCGATCGATCTCGAAACGGTTAAGAAAATTGTCGAGCGCATCACCTCTATCCCAAAAGGCTTCACGCCTAACCCTAAGATTGATCGTCTGCTCAAGTCACGCACTGAGATGCTAAACGGCGAAGGCGCGATCGATTGGGGCCTCGGTGAATCGCTGGCCTACGCAAGTCTTGGCTACGAAGGCAAACACGTTCGACTTTCCGGTCAGGATTGCCAGCGCGGAACGTTTTCTCACCGTCACGCGGTTATCCGCGATGCTGAGTCCGGTGAGAAGCTCCATCTCCTTAATCAGGTCGATCCAAAGCAAGCCACAGTTGAAGTCATCAATAGCCCGCTCTCTGAGCAGGGCGTTATGGGCTTTGAATATGGCTATACATTAGCTGATCACGATTCGCTTGTGCTCTGGGAAGCTCAATTCGGTGACTTTGTGAACGGCGCGCAAATGATCATCGATCAGTTCCTCGCTGCTTCCGAGGCCAAGTGGAAGCAGCAGTCCGGCCTTGTCCTCCTTCTTCCTCACGGTTACGAAGGTGCGGGCCCTGAGCATTCCAGCGGTCGTCCTGAGCGCTTCCTGCAGCTCTGCGGTGATTACAACATGCAAGTGGCGAACCTGACGAAGCCGGCTCAACTTTTCCATATGTTGCGTCGCCAGCTCGCCAGACCATTCCGCAAGCCTCTTATAATCATGACTCCAAAGAGTCTCCTTCGTCATCCTCTCTGTGTGTCCAAGATAGAGGACTTCACGAAAGATGGCTTCCATGAGACTATCGATGACGTCGGTATCAAGAAAAAAGGCGACGTGCGTCGCGTACTCTTCTGTACCGGTAAAATCTTCTACGAACTCGACAAAGAGCGTCAGGAACTCGGAACGAAAGATCAAGTCGCGATCGTTCGCATCGAGCAGCTCTATCCTTTCCCTGAACAACAGGTTCAGGAGATTCTGAATGGTTACAGCAACGCGGAAGAGATCGTTTGGGTTCAGGAAGAACCTTCTAACATGGGAACATGGACGTTCATCCGTCATCGTCTGGAAGCCCTGGCCGTAGGACGCCGCGTGAGTTACTGCGGTCGTCGTGACGCGGGTACGACGGCTGAAGGTTATTTGAAGGTTCACGAGAAAGAACAAAAACGTATTTTGACCGAAGCGTTGACCCTGGCTGAAAAAGCCCAAAAGCGCGCCACGAAGTCATGAAACTCTGACAAATAGTAGAAAAGCCTGGGACTTCCCGGGCTTTTTTGTGTTCAAACCCGCACAAGTCCAAGTATCTGTTGACTTGAAATTGGAAACTTATTAGCTTCTCTCACAATTCGGTAATACCGGAGGAAGTGACTGGAGAGGTGGCAGAGTGGTTGATTGCGCACGCCTGGAACGCGTGTAGGTGGGAAACCGCCTCGAGGGTTCAAATCCCTCTCTCTCCGCCACTCTAAATGAGTGGCAGAACCAGTCCCGATATGTTTGAATGAATGCTTGTTAAGACGCTGCATCTGAGAAAAAGCGCAGCGTGATAGCTAGATTCCGGATGATGTTTCCCTACGAACCCCGCCAGGACCGGAAGGTAGCAACGGTAGTGGGAGTAAGCAGGTGTCCGGCCCATCTAGCTGTCACGGTGCGCTTTTTGCTTTCTATTGATTTACCCTCGCGAGAAACATGCTATTTCTATTAGCTTCAGAGATCTCTGAGGAGGCGCTTCCTTGTCGTATTTATCACTCGCTCGAAAATACAGACCCAACACTTTTGCGGACTTGGTTGGTCAAGAATCTGTTGGGCTTGCACTCGGCAATGCGATTCGCCTTAAGCGTGAACCTCGTGGTGTCATTTTTACTGGTGTTCGCGGTATCGGTAAAACGACTACGGCGCGGATTTATGCGAAAGCCCTCAACTGCGAAAAGGGCCCAACCCCTGAGCCTTGCAACGTCTGCGCAAGTTGTCTTGCGATCCAGCACGGCACGCATGAGGACGTTCTCGAGATCGATGGTGCCTCGAATACGGGTGTTGATGATGTTCGCGCCTTGCAAGAGACGCTGGCTTACGTTCCCCAAAGATCATCTTATAAAATCTACATTATCGACGAAGTTCATATGCTCTCGGCCAGCGCTTTTAACGCTCTGCTAAAGACCTTGGAAGAACCGCCTGAGCACGTCGTATTCATCTTCGCGACGACGGAACTTCACAAAGTTCCGGAGACGATCCAAAGTCGATGTCAGATCTTTCACCTGCAAAAGATCTCCACTCAATTGACTAAAAAACGCATCGCAGACATTCTCGCACAAGAGAATATAAGCTTCGAAGATCGAGCGATTCAATGGATCGCCCGTGAAGGCAAAGGCTCGCTGCGCGACGCGCTTACCCTGCTTGATCAGGTCATCGCGGTTGGCGGCGGAAGCGTTCACTGGGAAGCTGTCGAGCCGATGGTCAATACTGGTCACGCCGAGCCGATTTACGAACTCCTCACAATGCTCTTACAAAAGAACAGTGCCGGACTTCTCGCTGTTATCGCCCGCTGGGATCAGGAAGGCCTGGCCATGACGATCCTTGTCGAAGAACTCGTGAAAGCATGTCGCAATGCATTTGTCCTCAAAGCTATCCAAAGTCAAAGCACGGAGCTGGATCTCCTGGATCTCGAAGAGCGTGAGCAACAGGCTCTGAAACTCATCGGCAAAGAAGCGCAGGCCTTTGATCTCAATCGCATATTTCGCACTTTCGTGAAATGTCTCGATGATTTGCGCAACAGTGAACTCGATCGTTTTGTAGTCGAAAACTATGCTCTTGAATGGTGCCTCGATCCGGGTCTTCCGGATCTAACCAGTCTCTTTCAAGGACAGATGAACGGGGGAGTTTCGCCATCGAATGCTCCTACGATCCAGCAGGCGACCCCTAATCCTGTTCAGTCTTCCATATCGGCAGCGACCCCTGCGCAAAACCTTGCGAATGCTTCGGGCCCAGCTCAGTCTCCGGCTGCCTCCGCAGCTCCATCCAATCCCCCTCTGGATCTGCGCAATCGCTGGAAACAAACCAGTTCACAGAGCACAGGTCAGAATCCGTCTACGCCTCAGGCTTCACGCGAGGCGTCCTCGATACCATCGTATTCTTCGAGTCCCATGCGAAGCGAAGCAACTCCTCCTGCAGCATCGATGCGGGTTGAAGCCAATATCGGGGTCGTCAAAGCAGTCAATGGATCTCCCCTTGCACTGCAAAATCCAGTAGCACCCGTCGCGATCTCCACAAAAGTCGAAGTGGCCACTGTTCACCCGCCTGCTTCCTCGGCGCCCGTTTACCCGCCCGTGATGCCTGCGAAGGTTGCAAGCCCCGAGACATACATGCCATCGGCAAGTGTGGACGCGCCAAAAATAAAGACTGAAAACAAAAACGAAATCGAGACGGCCGCGATCGCGCCCGTCGCAGATGCCAAGTTGGAGTTTGCTCAGACCGAAGTGATTGTGCCGGCGGTTGATAACCCCAATTCGCTCCTGTCTAAGGGCAATTCCTTCGCAGCAAAAATGCAACAGAGAGAAAAGCCAGTCGATCGCGATAAAGACAAAGTTCAGTCGAACGAATCCAAGGACGCATCGGCGGCTCATACGATCGCTCACTCTACGGACAAAGCCAAACCTGCTCAAGTCCCCGCTCCCGAACAATCGCCGGGTGAGACGAAGGCAGGCTCGCTTCCAAATTTATCCGCGAATGCTTTGGCAAATGCAGGTTTGTCCGCCTACGCTTCCACTCCCGCTCCGGCTTCCGGAACAGCGAATGCCGTTCCTGCTCCGACTGCGACTCCCACTGCAACCGCGAGCCCCAGCTTTATGGTTGCGGCGAGTGGAAGTGGAACGGGCGGGGCTGTGCCCTGGCCTTTGACCTGGAAAGAATTCGTCGACGAATGGAAGAAGCAGAAGCCTCTGCAAGCCCGTGTCCTCGAAGAAACTTACAGTCTCGAATATACCCGCGAGCGCATCAAGCTAGCGGTTGAGGCGGAAAGCCTGGCGGGACAGAAACTTCTCCATCTCGATACCCGAAGGAAATTGCTTGTTCATTTTGAACAGCTCTTCGGTTTTAAAGGTGTCCTCGATGTCATTCCCAAAAGTGAATTGACGCAAGCTACCGACAACGAACCTGCCTTCCGCGAGACACTTTTGGAAACCAAGCAAAAGGCCAAGGCTTTGGAGCGGGACGACCTAAAGAACCTCCTTCAGGAACATCCGCTTACACGAGAGGCGATTTTAGCTTTTGATGGTACAATCGAGGCTATAGAGGTTCAATAGAGGGTGGGAGGCCTCAGACATGGCCTATGCAAATTTCGAAACAAGAGAAATTCATTGTAAAATACTTTACGTGGGCGCCAAAGGCTCCGGTAAGACCGAAAATCTGAAGTCAATTTTTCATAAAACTCAGGTCCGTCTTACCAAAGAACCGATGTCCTTCGAAGACAAGTTCAACGCCCCCTTCGAATTCATGCCCCTATCCATCGGGCAGCTCAAAGACTTTCACGTCAAATTGCATATATACACATTACCCGAGCATAATCTCTATCCCACTTTCAATATGGTGATCACGCGCGGCATAGATGGCATTGTCTTTGTCGTCGATAGCAGTCTGAGCGCTTTGCAGGACAATATCGATGCCTGGGCCAAGCTCAAGGATATGTTGACTCAGGAAGGCTACAACCTCGGTTCGATTCCCCGTGTGTTGCAATACAACAAGCGTGACGAACGGGATGCATTGAGCCTGGACGCCCTTCGAAATGAATTTAATGCTCAGGGTCTGACCGACGTTGAAGCGGTCGCGATCCATCACCTGGGCACTATGGAAACGGTTCAAAAGATTTCAAGTCTGGTTCTCGATGAATTAGGCCGCAGCTAATCAACTCTCAGCAGGAGTGCCTATGATTATCACCAAAGCGCCAACACTTACCATTTTACTTCCGATCTACGATACGAACGGCATCATGCGCTTTCCTCGTTCGGAAGGTGCTTATTTTGGCATTCAGTGCACTGTGGACAACAGTCTGGCTTTGAGTAAACAGGCGACTCAATGTCTGGAGAATTTTTTTGGAATTCAGGATCTCAGCGATAAGATCGAACCCGTCGCTGCTATCGATCCTGTGCTCCGTGAAGAGGGGAAAGTCTCGTCCGTCCTCTATCTCATGAGACCGAAAGGCGAAGTGATCGAGGCTGACCCCAGTTGGTTTACCATCGCTCAGGTTCTGCGCAGCATGTCTTCCGGAGGCAATCGCCTGGCTTACATGAAGGCTCTTCAGTACATGGCCGGCGCTGCGGATGCGGAAGTCTCTGTCCTTGAAGTCGATGAGGAAGTTCGAAAACGCCTCAGGGATCTGGCAAGCGAAAGTTCTAAAAATTTGATAGAATAGTCGCAGCCCATTTGATTTTGATAATTGATTGCTGGGGGACTCACGCCCGTGAAAAGACTATTGGCCTTGACCTTTGTGCTTTGGAGCACGGCATCACACGCATTTCCTTTCAAATGCGACAAAGAACAAATGCAATGTGAGGTTCAAACCCGTCGCCTCACAGTCGGCGACAAGATTGGTATCTTCACGCCCGAGAAACAATTGGTAGCTCTCGGTGAAGTCACAGATATCGATGGTGCGAAGCGAATTGTTAAAATCACCAAGAAATGGTCAACTCTCCTTAGAAATCATGATGTTGACATCATCAATGACAACGCTTTTCAGAATCCAACTCAGTACTACACGATCGTCACTCCCCTGGCCTCTATGTCCTGGGCAGTGCAGACCTCTATGGTCAATCTGGGAATCGGTGATGGCTTCATCGGCACGGAATTGAGCGGACTTTTCTTCAAACATTTTTGGAGAGATTTTTCCTACTATGGTCGACTGCATTATCTGACCGGTAAAGGCACGGCTTCCGACAACCTCGGTGGTGCCAGCTCACAGAGTGTAACCGTGAGCAGCATGGGATTGAGCGGCGGGATCAGCGAAATGCTTTTGCCCTTCGCAACCCTAGCGGTAAGGCTTGACGGCGAGCTTGGCTTTGGGATGGGTAAGGTCGCGCTTGACGGTGGATTTGACGAAGACAAAGTGCTCAACAGCCGCTTTAAAGATGGATTTGGAATCTACGCCCGAGGTGGCGCTGCAGTTGTCTGGCGACGCGATGGGCTTCAACCCGAACTCGGTCTGGCGGTCCTTCGGCTCCACAACTCAAACAACGCGGCCTTTTTCATCGGCCTCAACGGTACCATCAGATAAATAGGAAAGGCCCATCAAGGGCCTTTTTTATACCTCGATCAACACCTTGTGCAGCCTGCCCAAGATTTCTTCCAGCTCCCCCTGCTGAACAAACATATTCAACACGTTGTTCTTACAGTCGACAAGAACTGTGGGTCTTTCCAGACTCTGCAAAGCTCTGTCGATCACGATCGGCTCTTGCCAGAATCCATCGCCAACGGCTGTGATGCAGGTTAAATTTTGGCCGAGAGTTTTTAAATTGATCCCAGCCTGCTTGTCTTTGATGTAACGTTCGAATTTCGTCAGCACGGAATTGCTTATCACCATCTCCAGCCAATGCACGGCGTCCGAGCTGCTTTGATGAATATAGAGTGGATGCTCGCCTTGGGTGAAAAGATAGGTAAGAATTTCGGGAATCTTCAGCGAAGTGCAAGGATCGAGGCGCAGCCAGGCAAGGTCTTTTCTATGCGTGAGGGCATGTACTACAGCTTTTTCCACGGGCTTTACGCTCCCAATCAAAGTTCCATGAGTCTCGAGATTAAAGCTTGAGCGAATCTCGAGCGGTATCTTAAATTTCTTGGCGAGGTGAACGCCTCTGTTGTGCACCACGCCTGACCCATACCAGGTGAGGTTGCTCAGGGTATCCCAACTCATGTGAGCCAACACTTTTGCGGAGGGCACGAGGCGGGGATCAGCGCTGCAGACGCCATCGACGTCTTTATAGATCTGACAGCGATCGGCTTTGAGAAAATGAGTCAAAGCAATTGCCGTGAGATCTGAACCGCCACGTCCAAGCGTCGTGATTTCTTTTTCCTGTTCTGACATTCCTTGAAAACCGGCGACGATCACGAGTTTGCTATTATCCAGAGCTTTGTGGATGCGATCACCCAGAATTCGATTGATCTTCGCATTGCCGAAGTTATTATCAGTCAGTATGCCACTCTGAGACCCTGTTAGGGATACAGTGGCGATTTCAAGATCGTTGAGAGCGATCGAAAGCAAAGACATACTTATGCGTTCGCCTACGGTAAGAAGCATATCGACTTCGCGCTGCGATGGATTGGGACTGAGTTTGAGAGCCATTTCCAAGAGTTCATCAGTCTGTTGACCCATCGCACTTACGACGACAACCACGCGGTGACCTTGTCGATACGTCGATGCTATGTGAGCGGCAACGCTTTTGATTCGGTCAAGCGTGCCAACCGAAGTGCCGCCGTACTTCTGTATATAGAGACTCAATGTTGATTTTCCTCATTGAAATCTGTGATTTCGGTCAGAATTTCGGCTATGGTTACTAGACAAAGTCCTTACAACAAAAACTCTTCATGCAGAAAGACCAAATCCAGTATGCAGCCAGTTGTAGAAACCTACAAGAATCCAGTCACTTCCTCGCTCTATGAGCAGTTGGCTCAGCGCGTCGGCATCGACCGTTTTCATGAGTTTCAAAAACAAGCCATATCGGCAGTCAGTCGGGGGCGTGACTGTTTTCTCGTTGTGCCCACTGGCAGCGGAAAAAGTTTTTGTTATATCGTCCCCTCACTCTTTCTTCCTGGACTCGTACTCGTCGTCTCCCCTCTCATCGCATTGATGCGGGATCA
This sequence comes from Oligoflexus sp., assembly GCA_014377445.1. Lineage (GTDB taxonomy): Bacteria > Bdellovibrionota_B > Oligoflexia > Oligoflexales > Oligoflexaceae > Oligoflexus. The sequence continues at coordinate 15,746 of JACMPP010000108.1, read as the reverse complement.
GCAGCGGCAACTTGAAGACCTGAATATACCAAGTCTCTCGTTCGACAGTCACATGAGCCCGGACGAAAAGAAAGTGGCCATCAGAAGGATCGCCCAGGAAGAAATCAAAGTCCTCTATGTATCGCCCGAACGCCTCGCTTTAAATGGCTTCCGGGAGATGCTGAAAGATATCAAAATTTCCTTGATAGCGATCGATGAAGCTCACTGCGTGCAGCAGTGGGGCCAAGGTTTTCGTCCCGAATATGCAAAGCTTGGCAGTTATCTCGAAGCACTTGGGCCTTGTCCAAGAATGGCGTTAACCGCTACTGTCACGCCACGGGAGCGTGCCGAGGTGGTGAAAAGCCTTCGCATGAAAGATCCGCAGTACATCGCCTTGGGTTCGGTTCGTGAGAACCTTGAACTCAATATCTACCATTACCAAAACATGGAACTGCATAAGCAAAGCATACTCGAAGCGGTTGCGGGCCGTGAGGATCAAGGGATCGTCTATGCGTCGACTCGAAAGAATGTCGATGAAATCTATCGCGGTCTCAAAGCCCGCAAGGTCCTGGTTGGTCAGTATCACGGCGGAATGATGGCCGATCAAAGGCAGAGGGCTCAACTGGATTTCATGAATGGCAAGATTCGCACCATGGTTGCCACCAAAGCTTTTGGTATGGGCATAAACCTGCCTAGTATTCGTTACGTAGTCCACGCGAACATGCCTTGTTCCATCGAATCCTATACGCAGGAAATCGGCCGCGCAGGTCGAGACGGCTATCACGCAAATTGTGATTTGCACTATGGGCCGCGAGATTATTTCCTTCAAAAATTCATGATAGAAAAATCTTTCCCGAGCGAAAAAGAGCTGCCGAAAATATGGAATCTTCTCGAAGAAAACTTTGTTGAGAAGCGTGCGTACAAGCAGGACCAGCTAATTCAGCGCCTTAGCATGCAGGCCCTTGTCCCACTGGAGACCATTAAGGCCGCCTTTGAATTTTTTATCAAGGAGCAGGCTGTCAGGGTCATTGAAACAGTGTCGGAAGAGGATAATTATTTATTTGAGACTTTTGTCGTCCTAGGTGAGGACTTTGGTGGTTTGAATAAGCTTTTACAAGCCCTCCGGGAGCAGGTAGCATGGAGGTTTGACAAGCTTAATGCGATGCACAAGCTCGTCAAAGGCGGAGCATCTCCAAGGCTTTCCATCGAGCAGTATTTTCAATAGGCTCTCGATTGGATGGCTGCTTATCGTAGCGACTTGCAAAGGGCCCCATCATGCGCGTGCATATTTTAGGATCCGGAACGTCTTCGGGTGTACCGGTGATCGGTTGTCACTGCTCAGTCTGTAGAAGCAGCGACCCTAAAAATCAAAGGACACGCGCGTCGATAGCTGTTTCCGAGGCCGGGCGCACCGTGATGATCGACACCTCTCCGGAGATGAGGCTGCAGGTCATACGTGCTGGCATCGAGGACATCGATGGTCTTCTCTATTCCCACATGCATGCCGACCATACTGCGGGTTTTGACGATCTCAGGGCCTTCTTCTTCAAAACGCGTCGACCTCTCGATTGCTACCTTCTCCCGGAATACTTCGAGGAGCTGAAAACCCGCTTCCGCTACGCCTTTGTTGACTTGGGCTATCATGGTGTTACCCCTCAGGTTAATCTTCACGCAATCCCAGACGAAAGCTTTCATTTCGCAGGTTTTGATATAGAGCCCGTCCGCCTTCAACACGGCAACGTTCCCAGTTGCGGCTTTCGTTTCGGTCGCTTTGCCTACGTGACGGATTTTAAAAATTTTCCCCTTAAGAAAATCGAGGAGTGGCGGGGCAAGATCGATGTTATGGTGGCAAGCGGCATCCATTTTGGCACCCATACGACGCACTCAGTTATTCCAGAGACCTTACAACTGTTCGATGATTTAGCCGTGAAAAGAGGTATAATCTCGCACCTGGCTCACGATGTCGATTATGTCGAGCATGCGGCGTTGCTGCCAAATTTCGCCGAGTATGCGTTTGATGGAATGACGATTGACCTTGAAGCCTTGGTATCGTAAGAAATCGCGGTAATTGCTTAGTGAAAAGCGAGGCCTTTCCTGACGATTTCCCTCCTCCAACATGTAAGGATGCATCCATGATCATCGGTGTCCCTAAAGAAATCAAGAACCGTGAAAACCGAGTCGCAATCGTTCCCGGCGGCGTAAAGATGTTAGTCGACGCTGGCCATAAGGTCCTCGTTGAGAAAAATGCCGGCGCAGGCGCTGGTATTCCCGATGAAAAATTCGTTGCGGCTGGTGCTCGCATGATCGATAAGGCTGCCGATATCTGGGGCCAGGCCGAGATGATCATCAAGGTGAAAGAGCCGATCGCGGCCGAGTTCCCATCGATGAAAAAAGGCCAAATTCTTTATACATATCTTCACTTAGCAGCTGCCCATGAATTGGCTCATGAGCTCGTGAAACGCGAAGTGTCCGCGATAGCCTACGAAACGATTCAACTTCCAAACGGATCCCTTCCCCTCCTTACGCCGATGAGCGAAGTTGCGGGACGCGTTTCGGTTCAGGTCGGCGCTCAATGTTTGCAAAAACATCGCGGCGGTAAGGGCATTCTTCTTGGTGGCGTACCCGGTGTTCGTCGCGGACGCGTTACGATCGTGGGTGGCGGTGTTGTCGGTATCAATGCTGCGAAAATGGCCATTGGCCTCGGTGCGCGCGTCACGATCCTCGATGTTAATGCCGCTCGTTTGGCCTATCTCGATGATATTTTTGGCAACGACGCCGACACCCTGATGTCGACTCCTGAAAATATCGGCAACGCAGTTGCTGAATCGGATCTTGTTGTTGGTGCGGTTTTGATCGCAGGAGCGAAAGCGCCCTGCCTCGTCAGCCGCGACATGGTTCGTTCGATGAGCCCAGGTTCGGTTATCGTTGACGTCGCGATCGACCAAGGCGGTTGTATCGAAACCATTCGAGCGACGACTCACGACGATCCTGTCTATCTGGACGAAGGCGTTATTCACTACGGTGTGACCAACATCCCAGGTGATGTGCCTATGACCAGCACTTATGCTTTGACCAACGTAACCCTTCGCTATGCGATGGAGTTGGCCAACAAAGGATTTGATAGAGCCTTGCGAGAATCCGAGGCTCTTCGTCTCGGCCTCAACACCTATCAGGGTAAAGTCACCTATTCTGCTGTAGCAGAGGCTTTGAATCTACCTTTCGCGCCGATGAATTTCTAATTCGTTTGATAGTGGCTTCTCTCGCCTATGGTGAGGGGGCCTTTTCTTTTACAGGTTCCCCATGCACAATACTTATCGCCTCCTCGATAGTGGTAACTTCGAAAAACTCGAGCAGGTCGGGTACTTTCGAATTATTAGGCCCTCCCCTCAAGCTGTCTGGAAGCCGTCCCAGCCAAAGCTTTGGAGCAAGGTCGATGCGCATTTCAAGCGCTTTGCCGGAGGCGATGGCAAGTGGACTATCGACAATCCTAATCTCAAAAAACCATGGATTATCGAGTACGGCGGTCTTTCCCTACAAATCGAAATCACTGATTTCGGTCACCTGGGACTCTTTCCCGAACAACGTATGAACTGGCAGCGCATTCGCAACCTTTGTTACCAAGGATCGCGTGATGGCGAAGAGTTCAACGTCCTCAACCTCTTCGCCTACACCGGTGGATCCAGCCTAGCCGCAGCTCAAGGCGGTGCAAGTGTCGCTCATGTCGACGCTTCCAAAACCAGTGTGGCCTGGGCCCGTCTGAACGCGGACATCAATGACCTGACATCAGCTCCTATTCGTTGGCTGACCGATGATGTTCAGAAGTTTGTCGCCCGCGAGATTCGCCGCAACAAACTCTACAAAGGCATTATTCTTGATCCGCCCAGTTTCGGCCGCGGAACCAATGGCGAAACCTGGAAGATCGAAGAACACCTGATCGAACTTCTCGACTCCCTCAAAGGCATCTTGCATCCCGACTTCAGCTTTTTCCTTTTGAGTTCCCATTCGACCGGCTATACGCCGATCGCCATGCAGAACCTTTTGGGTTCGCTTCTCAAAGGCGTCAAAGGCCGCTTTATTGCCGAAGAAATGCTTGTGGATGAGGATGGCAGCACGGGCCGTGCTTTGCCAAGCGGTGCTTCCACCTGGTTTATCCGAGATGCCGAATGACCTTCATCAGCAGTCCGCAGAATCCAAAGATCAAAGACCTTGTCGCCTTGCGCGAAAGCAAAAAACGCCGAGAATTATGCGTTTTTGTGGTGGAAGGAGTTCGCGAAATCACGCGTGCCCTCGACTCCGGCTATGTCTGCCGCACGCTTTACATTGAAGACGATTTGCTCAGTGGCGAAGGCCAGGATTTGGTTCGACGGGTTCCTGAGGGCATACGTTTTGGTGTGTCCAAAGAAGCTTTTGCCAAAGCCGCCGTGCGCGAGGGGTCCGATGGTGTTCTTGCCATCATGGAGATCAAGACCTCAACTTTTGCCGACATCAAGATAGGGAGGAAACCCCTCTTTCTGCTCGTTGTCGAAGGTATAGAAAAACCGGGAAATTTCGGGGCCCTCGCTCGTTCTGCTGATGGTGTGGGCGTCGATGCGATCGTCGTTCTCGATCCCAAAGCTGACCTTTTCAATCCCAATGCCGTGCGTGCGAGTGTCGGCGCCCTCTTCACGCGCCCTCTTATCACAGCGACTCACGATGAGTTTTTCGAATTCTGTAAATCGAAAAATATTAAGATCATCGCTGCCAGTCCTCATGCGAAAAACTACCATTACCAGGCCGATCTTAAGCCTGCTGTCGCTTTGGTCCTCGGATCGGAAGCCTGGGGACTCTCAGGAGCGTGGCAGTCGCAAAATTCTGAACTGGTAAAGATTCCGATGAACGGCCTCGCTGACTCGTTAAACGTATCCGTGGCAGGCGCTGTTATCATGTACGAAATTCTTCGCCAGCGATCCTGACCGAAATCCGAAATCGTCAGAAATGGGTCGATCGCTGATCTGTCAAGCTATGCAGGTTTTCGACGGCCCACATTTAATGTGTGAGCTCCGTTTAAGAACGAACTGGGTAAAAGTTGAAAGCTGTAATTGCGAAGGACCTCATGCCCGGCTCTTACGGGACCTAGCAAAGATTATGACAGTTTGAGCTCATCTTATTCAAAATCTTCTAAAATCTGACTCCCTGTAAAGAATTGCTCGCTATTGCTGCGTAAAACGCTCTAGCAAGTTTCCCAAAATGTCTATGAAATCCATTGATAACTTGAAGCATTGAGCTTCACAATGACCTATTTTGCTTGGCCTTGATCTTGCAGTGGGAAGGACTGACATTAAACCGACAGGCGATCTGTCGCTCTCCCCCCATCAAAATCTCGACCCCTACCGAGGTCGCGATTACGAAAGGACATCTATGAAGTGGACAAGCGTACTTTTCTTTGCCGTTGCGACCCTTGCAACATTCAAAAACGGGGAGGCTGAGGCTGAGACTATCAAGGTCGATGGAGCAGACGCCTATGTTGTGCCGGGCCGTGTTGAAGCGGAAGCTTTTCACCGCTTTAAGGATACCGATCTCGCTCATGCGGGCAACTGTGGTACGGGTCCAGTGGATGCCGAAGTCACCAGCGATCCGACGGGTGGCAATTGTAATGTCGGCTGGACCGCTCCCGGTGAATGGTTGGAATATGACATATTTTCGCAAACCAAAGGTGTTTTCGGCATGAAAGTTCGCGTGGCTGGACAAATGCCCGACACGCGATTGCACGTGGAACTCGATGGATTCAATATCTCAAATAGTTTGCTGATGCCACAGGCAGGCTGGCAAGTATGGGATGACCGCGTGATCGACGATGTGTACATGGCCTGCGGTAAGCATCGGCTTCGCGTCTATATCGAAAGTGGTTCCGTAAATATCAACTACATGGATTTCTGGCTGAAAAGAGCTCTTTAAAAAATCCTTATATATATAAATAAGTTTTTGAAAACCCCAAAAAATTAGGAATATTCGATATGCATCGTCGTAAATTTGTAAAGAGTACCTTCGGATATCTTGCCGGAATTCCCCTCTTGGGCGCATCGCTGAATAGTGAGTCACTCGTTTCGGAGAGTTCGGTATCGGCCGCGACGCCTAACTCTGGCTTGATCGGCACCGCCCGCACTCCCAATCATAACGTCGCCAATGGACTCTACAATTTGCGGTATAGCGACATCGCGCTGAGCCGTATGGAAAATGCTGTATTTCCCACCCATGCTGCAGGCGAAAATATTGCAGCCGCCTTTGCTACGGATGCAGAAGCTCTGAGAAGGTATTTAGAAGTCTTTTTGAACACACCGAACCATGCGCCTTTGAAAATTATGGGAGGTGGCCATAACTATATCGGAGCAAGCATCGGTCAAGGCGCAAATGTGATCAATATGCGTCCGCTGAGCCACGTTGAATTCAAGCCGGATCTTAAGGAAATTCGGATTGGTGCCGGCAGTGTATTTCACGAGGTCAACGCCTTTCTCTTTAACCACAATCGTCTCAACAATTCACAGTGGGCTTTGCCGACCGGCGACTGTCCAAACGTGGGAGTGGCTGGCTATACAATGGGCGGAGGTCAAAGCCTTCTCTCACCCCTCTTTGGTCTCGCCTGCGACCGTGTTAAAAGCATGACGGTTATCACTCTCGACTTCAATAGCTGCACGCAAAGGTTCGAGCCGACGATTCGTAAACTTCCCGATCCAGCATCGATCACGCCGGCCCATGACAAAGATCTCTTGTGGGCGCTTAAGGGCGGCGGCAGTTGGTATGGCATTGTTTGTGATATAACTTACAATATCGATCAGGTGCCCGCTGCCAAGATCTATTCCTTTACCTTCGACTATCGGGGACCTCAGGAAGCTCAGCAGATTTTCCGCGACTGGAGCAACTTTGGCTTTGCATCGCCTCAAACCTCATCAAAGTTCATGTACGATATGGGCCAGGGCATAAAAATCTTCGGTATTACACCAAGTGATGACGATTTCAATCGCCTGATGGACTTTTTTCGAGCCCGCAGCCGAGGAAATGATGCCGTCCGTGTACACAAAGATTACGGGAACAACTTTAATCTCGAAAATATGTACTATACCTTCGTCCAATGCGTGGATATGCAGACTTGCGGAACTAATAATGTCGTCAAAGAGCCAACCGCTTTCTCTGCATCCTCGTCCTTTCTTACCCGCGATCAAGCCTGGAACCAGGGTCGCGTGATCCAGCTCTTTCAAAAGATCGTCGATTCCAATCAGATCGATCCGAAACCCTGGTACTCTTATGTGCAATTCACTCGCTGGTCGGGCATGATCAAAGACCCTGGCTTTGCAAAGAACGGAGCTTTTGCCCATCGGAACCTGCCGGATTACGAAGCCCAAATCTATGTCAGCGGGCCTAAAGCTTGGTCGCCATTATGGAGTCAGTGGGTAGATCAAGCGAGCGCAACTCTTGGGCCAAAGCTCGGCTCATTTTTAAACCATATGCATCCGAGCATCGCGCAAAATCTCGAGGCTTACCTTGGCAATGACGAAGTCGAATGGGGTAAGTCTCGGCTCCAAAAGCTAACCGATATCCATAATTTCTTCGACCCGAAAAATATTCTGACACCTTTTTCAGAAGCCAAAAGATAAACTATTCTGACCGGTGCTTGGTACCGAGCCACGGTCCATTTTCTTCGAATCGTCTTCATCCTCGGTTCCGCCAGTGGCATTCTAAGCTTGCGCTCGCTATCTTCTTAGAATGGTCTCGTGAGGCTCTGCCTTGGCATGCGGCGGCGTTAAAGTTCTTCTCAGATTCAGGTGTAAATGCTTTACACCCTCCCGGTCTTGAAAATACATCCTGTGCCGAGGCGAGTTGCAGTCCCAGCGGGGAAACGATTGCCGCCAGCTTTCTCACAGGAGATTTTTTTCAACTCTGGATTTATAAGATAAAAACTGAGAACTGGGTTCAATTGACCTTTGAAAATTGCGAGCACAGCTCGCCGCTGAGGCGTAGCGGTCGGCGGGGTTTCGCCTTTGTGAGCGAGCAATGCTTAGTCTTTCTTAGCAGTGAGAAAGGCTTTTCGCGTCTGGCGACCCTCGACACTCATAGCCACGAGAAGACTATTTATGACTTCTTTTGAGGCTTCCTGAAGGATCTTTCTTCTTATCCTAACGAACTCAAAATTATTTGACCAGAGAGCTCGAAAGACTGCCATGGACTTCATCTGTGGGAAGATTATAAGGAGGACATAAGCGATCAGGGAAAATGCAAACGCTAGCCTTTGATTCCTGGAGGAAAAAGACTAGCGTGGTGGGCCAAGCTTAGAGTGGAGAGGGAATCAATTGCCTTCGGTCGGAGCTGGTGCTGGAGCATCGCTTGGAGTTTCGCAGAGAGTCTCCGCCTTTAGCTTTTCTTCACAAAGCATATTGACCTCAAGCGTTTTCTTATCAGGGGACAGACCTATGATATCGCGCACGAAGGCGGCCCCTTCAGGACGCTGAATTTTAATCTTTTTGTACTGCACATTGCGGCCATAGCCGATGCCTTCCATTTGCCCTGGAAAGCATTCTTTTCGATAGTCGTTTTCAATGGGTTTGGCTGCCAGGATGCTGACGATAGCGTCCGTTAAAAGAACTTCACGGGTTTTGAAGCTACCGTCCTGACCTGGAATTCTCTGGGTGGCAGTGACGGTTTTCATTGTGAAACCGCGCGTTGCGATCTCGATGGTACCTTCCGCATTGCTGCAAAATTCTTGACTCTGAGAAGCAGAAGCCGCTGAACTGACCAAGAGGATGCCGAGAATAAATGCTTTCATGTTTGCCTCAATGTTTGGGTTGGGATCACAATTCACCCCCCAGCCATAACACCGTCAAAAAGGCATGTAAAGCTTTTATTTAGCTATGTTATATTTATTCATAATTACGATTAGTTATACTGATGAATCAGGAGCTTGTAGAGTCTGAGATAAGGGATTGAAAAGGGAAAGCAAACTCGAATCGTGTTAATATCACAACCTAGAATATGAATCCGCCATGGCATGCTAAAACCTCACATAAAAGCTGAGGCCGACATCTACGATAAATCGAATTTGAGCACAATTCTTGAAAGGGCACTGCGCAAATTGAGAATCGGGTGGCGTTGCGCGATCGTGGTCCCCTGTAATCCTTCAAATATAACCGCTCTAAATTTAATATCAAAATCTATCCATTGAGACATCTTGATAGCGCAGGGGTGAGCAGCTAGCTCCCTAGCTCATTTTAAACCGACTGAACGACGCAGTTCGGCCAAAGCCCGCTTCTACCTACTGACAGCCTTATCCAAAGAGGCTATCGTCAATGGTTATGCCAGCCTTTCTAGACCGCAAGGATAGAGGGTCCTTGGGATCTTCCACCCCTTGCCTTACCACTCTCCCCGATGAGAGCCGAGTTGCTACCGAAGCTGGAATCGGACCGCCCCTATCAAGCTATTCATTCTTGACGGAAAAAACTCGCCTCGGACCTCGCCGCGAATAGCGCAAAGTTAAAATCCTAGGTTCCGTAATTTTTCAACCCTCGTCAATGACTTAGCAAATAGAAGTTAATTAAGCACAGCTCAAGTTTTCGTCAACGAATGCCGATAAGATCGGGCGGCTACGAGGAGGATTTCCCAAATCGTTGACCATTTGTTCGAACTCAATGTTGTTCCTTCCAATCGAGGACAAAATATGAAATTTGAAAAGTTTATGATCCAGGCCACGAGTGCTTCACTTTGCTTTGTAGCTTTGTCGTGTAGCGATGCTACGAAGAAGCCTACCTTTTCGAAACCAACTTCGCCTTCGGTGACAAACTCTAAAAATATCGGTAACGCTCGAGTCGGGTCATCGACCTCTTCTACAGTGTCTGAAATGCCTGGCGCATCCGGTGTTCCTGGAGTACCCAAAACTCCCTCGAAGGATTCTGCGGCATCTTTAACGGCCTTGATTCAAGACTATATCAAAGGCATAGGTCACCTCAATTCCATGGCGACGGAAGACGTGACTCCCAAATTTATGTGCGCAGGTAAAGAGTCGGTTGTCGCCTGCCCGCAGGTCGAAGAGAAGATGATGTCAGGAATCAAGACTTTGTGTACTTTTCAGGATAAAAAGCAAACCATCGTCCCAACCGAAATATCTGTGGTTAGTTCCAACGCAGACAGCCTCTGGCCAGGAGCTCTCATCCAGAGTCAATCTGTGGCGGAAGGGGCGCTTGACCCGATTCCGATTCGCGATCGCAAGGAAGGTACGATCGTCCTGACCATCGCCAGCGGCGGTAACGGCAATTTTGCCAAAGTCATCCCGTCTCCAAGCCTCGCGAGCTCGACCCAGGCTATGAACCAAATACTTGCGACCAATCTCAAGGATCCTGCACCCGCTAAGTTTTCCTACCGAGTCGAACAGATTCACGACGAACAGCAGATCAAGCTCGCTTTGAAGGCGAGTTACAAAGGCCTAACTTGGGGTGGATCAGCGAGCCTTGGTTTTGACGCCAAGGATGAGAAGAATCGTGTGCTTGTCGAATTTACTCAAGAGTATTTCACCATGGCCTACGAAGCGCCTCAAGGTGCCGGCGGTGTCTTCGGACCTTCCGTTACTGTCGATGCACTCAAGCCTTATATGAGGGCCAACAATCCACTTTTATACGTATCGTCCGTGACCTACGGTCGCCGATTTTACTTTCTCTTCGAATCGACCGCTTCTATGAAAGATCTTGAAGCCGCGGTCTCCGGCAGCTATGGCAATCCACTATCGGGAACTGCCACGGCTTCTGTATCGAGCAAGTATCAAGACATAGTCAACACCAGCCACATCAAAGCCTTTGCCATTGGTGGCGATGCCAGTGAAGCCATCCAAGCTGTGACAGGTTCAAAACTGAATGATGCGAAAAGCGGAAAATCACAGCTAGATCTTATCTACAGCTTCTTAATCAGCGGGGCTAAGTTCAGCGAGCGAAACTCGGGTGCACCTATCGCTTACTCGCTTCGCTATCTCGACGATGCAACGCTTGCGAAACTGGCTTTCACGACTGATTTCCGATCGAAGAACTGTGTTGCCAGCTCCGCTATCGCCACCTTCTACTCGGGCGGCGACTACCATGGGTACCCCTTGGGCCTTGGCATCGGTTCATACAACTACCAGCAGTTGAAAGATCTCGGGTTACGCAACGATACGCTCTCGTCGGTACGAATGCCGCCTGGATTGAAGGCTGTGATCTGGAACTCGGGCGACTTCAAGGGCGAGCATTATGAAATCATCGCCGACAATTCGAACCTGAAAAGCATCGGTTTCAACGACAAGACTTCCTCGATCGAAGTGAAGGCGCGAGATTGATCGACTTCCTTCATTCCAAGGTTATCCCGCTAGCATCGACTGCAAATGCAAATCCTTCCGCGCGCTCATGCATCCTCGAAGTGATCACTATGAAAGCTTAGATGAACGGCATGAGCGAAGCTTCGACAACACGACGATTCCTCTAGAAACCTCGCTAAAATTTCTAAAAAATTTCTAAAAAATTTTTAAATTATTTATTCAATTTTCAAGACCTGGGCTACTTGAGTGGACTTTTCCAAGCCGGACTTAAGAGTAGATAGTGATTGGCAAATTTTTTAAAAGAATGATGCTTTTGGTGTAGCGAGTCATGGTCAATTTTAAAAGCATAGAAAGCATAGAAAGCATAACATTTCTAAAAAATTACGGCTAAATATCAAGTTGAGGCAGATGCCTACTACGTGACTGTAGATACTAAAGATTATGAGTACGTCAAAAATCTAGCTTCGGCAAAAAATAACGATCTTCAAGCTTTGATTGAATTTCCAGATGGGGAAATTAAAATCGAGATCTTCACAGCGAGTACACATGGCGGTGGTGGGCGTTCTAAAGGGGAACTGATCTTAGATAACAAAACCAATCAGTTTAAAAAGAAATTATAGAGGTAGAGATGCTTTTGCAGGCGCTCGGCCCTTTTTGTTGTTGCCCACGTTTTTCGCGCCAAACGCGAGAGGTCGTGACGAAGGAGCGAGCAGACGTGGTTCAGCATAAACAAAGGCTTCTCTGTGCTTGCACGCCCTGTTGTGTACTGGACTAGCTCGGCATGAGGGACAGATTTTTTGATTAGATTTGGATACGCTCTCCTGATGACAGAGAACTTATCAGCAAAGATTTCACAAAACTTGAGAAAGAGTTACCAAAAGATAAATAAGTCAACTACTTAAAACTAGGCTACGTCAAGTTAAGTGGCCCAGGGTTCAATTTTCAAGAGGAAATATTTCGCGGCATTTTTTACATGTCGTTATTTTTAGATGATATTTATACAAAAATTGTAAGGAAGTCGTATTCACGCGCTTCGAAGCATGTCAAAATTAACCATTTGAATCCCGATATCTTTGATAATCTTTCGAAATTGCAAAGACTTAAGGATATTTGGGACAAGCGGGAACGTTTTCAATAACTTCGATAATTTTGTATACATTATGGGCATATATTTTTTTCACAATGAATATTTTTATGCAAGACGGCCCGAGACTCAGTCGAAGTTGCATTGATCTCTATGCATTCCAAATGCATAGTCCGCTGGCACGAAGGTCGTGCAAGAAAATTGCTCGAGAGTTAAAATTTTTTAACCTCATTCAAAGGGTGAATTATGCATAATCTGAGAAATCGAGGTCTGTATCTTGGTCTGTTAGTAGCGGCGGGGTTCCCGTCTGCTTCTTACGCCAACAATGTCGTTGGTCGATGGGGACAGCAATTCGGAATGCCCGTCATTCCGCTCCATGCAACCCTTCTTCCTGACGGCCAGGTCTTCAGTTTTGGTACCGATGGGAATGGTAACCAAGGTGCTCAATTTGAATACGCAATTTGGAATTTTTGGGGCGGTTGGGGCGCTCAGGCTAAACTTCCCAACCAAACCGCAACCGATACGTTTTGTGCCGCTACCAGTCTGTTGCCCGACGGCAACGTGCTCGTCGCTGGTGGTGACACGCGCAACCCATATAACAATGGTGTCGCCGACGCACTTATCTTGAATTCAGGAGCAAAAACTCTCGAACGCACCGCATACATGGCTAACGCTCGTTGGTATCCTTCCCTGACGACCCTTCCAAACGGCGAATCACTCATTCACGGCGGAGTCGACGGAGCTCATAACCCTGTCGCAGTCCCTGAAATCTATGCGAACGGTCAGTGGCGCACTCTTTGGGGCGCTAACAGCAATGAAATCATCAATAACGATGGCGCGCGTTGGTTCTACCCCCGCAACTTCGTGGCACCCGACGGTCGTGTGTTCGGGATGACCGACAACATGATGTATTACTTGGATTGGGCTGGTCAGGGTGCTATCCAAGTCGCGGGCTACCTTCCCAACAAAACTCGTGGCCATCAGTCGACAGCGGTTATGTACCAACCTGGTAAGATTCTTCAAGTCGGCGGCACCACAGCTGGTGACTTCGGCGGAGAAGCATCACGTCAAGGCATAACAGTCGATATCACGGGCGGTGCGCCACAAGTTGAAGGAACTCCAGATATGGCTTTCCGTCGTATGTGGGTTAACAGTACTGTCCTCCCCAACGGCGAAGTCCTCGTCACCGGCGGAAGCGCCTTCGATAACAAACTTATCGACACGGCGAATACCGCAGAAATGTGGAACCCCAACACCCGTCAATTCCGTCAGCTCGCAACCGCTGCTACAGCTCGCATGTATCACTCGGTCGCACTCCTACTCCCTGATGCTTCTGTGATGGTCGGCGGCGGGGGTGCTCCAGGTCCCTTGAACAACTTGAACGCAGAGATCTACTACCCACCCTATCTCTTCAATGGCAATGAGTTCGCAGATCGTCCGACGATCGGTGAGTTTAACAATCAGCAAGGCTATAACAACCTGCAAAACGTTCCTAACGGTGGTGCCGGTGGAGTTGCCCGCGTGACCCTCGTTCGTGAAGGTTCCGTGACTCACTCTTTCGACGTTGGCCAACGCTTCCTCGACCTTGCCTTCCAAAACCAAGGCAACGGAACAATCAACGTCTCGATGCCGCCGAACGCGAATCTTGCGCCTCCTGGTTTTTACATGCTGTTCTTGATCAACGAGGCAGGCGTTCCTTCCTACGCTCGCATCCTCAACTTGAATGGCGGAAACCCAACGAATAACGGTGCCCTTGCAGCGCCAGCGGGTGCAGCTGCTCCTGCTCCAGTCCTCGGCCCTGTCGTAGTCCCCGTTGTCGACAACCACGCGGCTCCTGCAGTCGTTGAGAACGGCGCCGTCTATACGCTTGTCTCTCGACACAGCAATAAGTGTGTGGACGTTCCCTGGGCAAGTTTGGACGATGGTGTTCAAGTTCAGCAAGCAGAATGCAATGGTGGCAACGCCCAGAAGTTCCGCATTGTGGCTCTTCCAAACGCTCATTACAATCTAGTCAACGTCAACTCAGAGAAATGTATCGAAGTCGCCGATGCAGGCAACGCCAACGGTTCGAAAATCGCCCAGCATGCGTGCAACGGTAGCGAAGCGCAGCAATTGAAAATCAACGATGGCACAGCAGGCTCAAAGCAAATCTTGTTCGTCCACAGCAACAAGTGCTTTGATATCGCCGGTCCGAGCGTTGAAAACGGAGCTGTCTCCCATCAGTGGGATTGCTACCCTGGTCTCGATAACCAAGAATTCTTTCTTAAGCCCTAATAAGCTTACGTTTGGTCACAATTTCCAGAAATGAACTTTAATAGCCTGCCCTGTCGATCGATGGGGCGGGTTTTTCACGTATTGTCCTCGAATGTTTCGCCAAAAATGATTTTTCAGGGTCGAACGAGTGTCCCATGAATCCTAAATAACTATGAATCCTCAGATATTATTTTTTAGTCTATTTTTTCATAAAATAGTTAAGAAAACCTGATCCACCTCCGATGCCCCAACCAAGACTAATGACGTTCGGGACAATTGAGACTTTGAATCCAATTGATAAACCCACGACAACCGTAAGCCGTTCATCTGCGCATAGATACTTATCCCCGAATCTCCTTTAGCCTTCCTTCCATCAGATAAATTTCTTATCGATGGAAAGTGCCCAAATGAAAAACTCATTCGACCCTCATTTCTGGCTGAAATCGCTCAAAGCCGACTTCGCTTCCTTTCGCGCCAAGAATCGCCCACATGCCAGGTATCCCGATCAACTTCGCTCTGCGGCTATTGAGGCTGTCGCGACGGGCATTAAACTCTCTCTCATGGCCCGCGCACTGAATGTCTCTCCAACTCTGCTTCAGCAGTGGCAACGGCGTGTTCTGCTGCCAGTTCCGACCGAGGACTGCCCTCGGATTCTAAATGTTTTGCCGCCAAATTCCAATACCTCGGTCCCGACCGGACTGCGCGTTTCTTATGAAGCTGGTCGTCTGCTACTCGAAATTTCCTTTTAAGGAGGCCCATTAGGTTACCGTCGCTCATACGTCGAGTTTTGATAGCCCAGCATCGAACTGATTTCCGTAAATATTTCGACGGCCTTCTTGCCGAAGCCTACCGCTTTGGAGCCGATCCTTACGCGGGAGATTGCGTGGTTTTCTTGAAAGGTGATCACACGCAGCTTCGTGCCTTAGCTGGCGACATTTTAGGCCTCTTCTTAGTCTGCCGACGCTTTGAAGGAGGTGCATTGCGCGCGAATTTTACTTTTGCCCGCGACCCATCTTGCAGCACTATTACTATGGCCGAACTTTCCTTGCTGTTCGAGGGTGCCTCGTTCACTGTTCATCGCCGCGTCCGCGAGTGGAAAAAGACTGCAATAAAACCATTATCTCCTTG
>JACMPP010000015.1 GCA_014377445.1 Oligoflexus sp. | reverse complement strand
ATCGACTATGATCAAATCACCGCGTTCGAGAACAAAGTTGTCAAGTGTGGCTTGGCCGTCTTTGAGAATCATGGACTCGCGCAGTTGAATCTCAGTCGATCCTTTAGCATGGACCATGCCAAGGATTGGTAGCGAAATATAGCCAGAAGGCGACACTTTCTGAGGGCCATCCAACTTCGGCATCTCCTCGACGATCACACTCACGACATCGCCGGCATCGATAATATACTCGCCCCAATCGGTAAAGGTCTTACCCTTGGGAGCGGAACTGAGGTCAGGCTTTGCCACAGGCACTTGCGCGTGGGCGCAGGCATTCAAAAGGGTGAGCACGAGGCTCAGGCATAGGACGCGAAGCATACTAACTCCCGGCAACTGATCGCTGAAAAAAACCTGTCGGCGATTCTGTGGGAGTTTCGGTTGTTAACTGAAAAAACTAAGAAATTTTTTTGACGGCAGGAATTGCCTGGGAGATAAGCGATTGAATCAAAAGGGGAAACGGGCCCAGCACTTCATAAGATAAAACTGGACCCCTTCGCACTTGCAGTCTGGTTGTGAGGAAAGAGCCGAAATTATTTTTCGCCCACCACGTAAGCAACCCAGGAATCACAGATTTCACCCTGATTTACTTTCGCGTAGTTGCCATCACCCTCGCCCTCTTCGTCCGTGCCTTCCCAGTAGAAATGGATCTTCTTAAAGCCCGCTTCTTCCATGAGGTCTTTCAATTCCGGAATGCCCCACATGCGCCAGTCGTAGGTGAAGACTTTTTCAATCTTCTTTTGGCCTTTTAGCTGGTAGTGGATGTAGAACATGCCTTCGTTGGTCAAAGGATCGAAGCTGTCCTGATCCCAGAAGTAACTGAAGTCATCGTACTCGCTTTCGCTTTCGTTTGGCTCCGACGATGCCGGCCCACCAAAACAATCGAATACGAGGAGGCCCCCGTCGTTCAGAGTCTTATGGCAGTTCTCGATGTATTGCTTGAGCAGGGGACGGGTTTTGAAGCCCATGTAGGAAAAGTTCAGAGCCGCTATGATGTCGGCGTGCGGCATTTCAGGGCTCAGGACATTTTGCGAGAGCACGGTCACGCGCTTTTGCTCGTCAGCCGATAGATTGCTGAGGTAGTTTTTGCGACCGTAGGCAAGTGGCTCTTCATCGAGATCGATGCCGATGGCAAGTTTGTCTTTGTCGAGTTTGGCCCATTCGCAGCAGAGGGCGAAGGCCGCGCAAAAGTCTTCCCGCAGTATTTTGGGCTCTTTGCCTTTGAGTTCTTTGTAGGTGCGCTGGAGATATTGGGCATCGACATCGGGGGATTGAACCGATTTCGCATAGTATTCATATTTATCGATTTTCGGACTGCTCATCTAGGGATTCCTTCCCGCGGAAATGGATAAGACACGTGAATTACTGCTGATCCCCTGCCTTAGTTCCAGGGTTTGGCCGCGCGCGACACCGGAAGTATAGGCATCCTGCTCGACACCACTTCGACTCGTTCCCCCACGGTGCAGGCGGGGAAAGCGTTCGCTCACAAAGCTCTTGAGCTCTTGCTTCAGAACCTGTTCGAGACTCTTATCGAGAACGATCAATGCCTGGCCCGTTTGCGGATCCCGCCCCTGATTCTCATGAGCAGCCTTCTCAGCGGCGGCTTTTTCACGGCTCAACTTGTCGTGAAAGCCATTCAGCACGCCGAGATAAAAGGAGCGTCTTGACGCCCGACGTTTCTGAGTGCCGGTCTTGGGGGCTTTGGCATAAACATCCCAAAGAAGCGGAAGTTCGCGCCAGAGATACCAGTACACATACTCAGCGATCGCCACGTTTTCAACCGAGCCTAAAAGCTCTAGAACCTTATACTTCTCCCGAGTTTCGGCATCATACTGAGATCGGCTCACACAGTCGACATAGAAATGCGCACAAAGAATGCTGGCTATGGAAGACTGATGGCCGGACATAGTCTTTTTCTTGTGATTAATGAGAACGTAGGTGTAGTTTCGTGCCTCTTTTTGCATCTCAATCTGATACTGGATCGAGAGCTCACGCGCCCGTTCCATAGCGAGACTCGCTTCGTTGGGATTCGATGAATTCGCCAGAGAAAGCAGCTTTTCGACACGGCGAATCTGTCGTTCTTTTTCTTCGCTCAATTTTCGGTGTTGACTACGTGCCGTTTGAGGATCGATTTCGACTGTTGCGGATCGCGCCCAAGGGGCTACGCCGAGGCGTCGACAGGCTTCCTGAAACACAAGTCCATGAGGGTCCTCTTCGCTATCACGACCGCGCTCGCTGACCCACATATGAGCCAGTTCGTGTTTGAAGATCTCAAGCACGACATCCCAACTGTGTTCCTCGATGAGGAAGCGGCTGAGGCTCAGAGTGCGGATATAGGGCTGCCAGGACCCGAACTGCGTGCGGCTGTCCGTGATGCGAATGAAAGGCTGGGAGAGATTGAGGCGATAGTATTGGGCTATATCCTGAAACTCGCGAACAAGTTGCAGAAGCCAGGCTCTCTCAAGCAGATCACGATCGATTGTCATGCCTATCCTTTCTGATTCTTGCCATGTTCAAAGCCCTGCCAAAGCATGGGGCTTCTATCGTCAGACCAAAATATGTCTTTGCCTTCAATGATGCCCCCGATGTCCGTGCAAAAGGCGAAACGGGGATCCTTCTTCAGTCGTTCCGCTTCGGCGCGGGAGAGGGTGAAACAAAGTTCAAAGTCCTCGCCATCACAAAGGGCATGGCGGAGGGCGTCCGGATTGTTTTTGAGCGTGTCGCGCAGTGGGATTGTCTGGCGATCGAGCAAGGCGGAAACCCCACTTTGCATGCAAATCGAACGGAGGTCTTTGGCCAGGCCATCCGAGAGATCCATCATGCTGCTCAGATCGAAGTTATCCATCAGGAGCTTGGCCTCATCGAGTCTGGGACGAAAGTTCAGGTGATGCGAAGCGATACTGCCTCCCAGAGGTCCCGTGACATAAAGCTGGTCGCCCACTTTAGCCCCTGAACGTCTGATCGCCCCTTTTTCATGCGCTTCCCCCAAGACGGTGACATTGACTGCGAAAGGTCCATCCCAGAGATTGGTGTCTCCACCGGCGATGGCAATGTCAAAGTCCTGGGCCAGTGTACTCATCCCCCGATAGAAATCGAGGATAAATTCTTCGTTGGCCAGACTCCTGGGAAGGGCCAGGGAAACATAGGCCGAAAGCGCCTTGCCTCCCATGGCCGCGATGTCGCTGAGATTGACCGCCAGAGCCTTGTGTCCAACCGCAGCCGGACCCGCATCCGCTAAAATAAAATGCACGCCTTCCATCAGCATATCTGCGCAGACGAGCGTTTCGTACTGCGTCGGCCTTAGGATGGCTGTGTCGTCATCTATACCAAGGATGATCGAGGAATTCGACGGACATAATGTCTTCAATGCATCGATGAGCCAGAGTTCAGACATGAAATAAATCCTCAACTTCTGTGGCGTGAATGGGACGTTCGCTTGGAATCAGACCGACCTGAAAGGCCGCTTTGCCGACGATATCTGCTGCTGAAAAGCCTTGATCACGCCATTGACCGATGGAGGTCGAGCGGTCACGCTTGGATAATTTCTTCGTCTCATCCGCCCAAATTAATGGATGATGGATGTAGAGGGGCTGCTCCTTCGCGCCCAATTGCTCTCTGAGCTCCAGCTGCCGGCCGGTCGCCGCGAGTATATCCTGGCCGCGGATAATCAGGCTGATGTCTTCCTCGATATCATCGACCGTGACGGCAAAATTATAGGTCCAGAAGCCATCCCGATCCCGGAGGAGAAGATCGCCGCACTGTTCGGAAGCTGTTTGAATTTGCTCACCAAGAAGGCCATCGACGAAGGTCTGGGGCTTAGAGTCCAAGATCAATCTGATATTGGGGCCTTGATTGTGAACTCTGCAAAAACCATCGTACCAAAGCTCCTCGCTGTTTTTGCCCGTGCGTTCGAGAATTTCCTTGCGACTGCATTGGCAGCGGTAAACGCGGTCGCCGAGATTTTGCAACGCGTTTTCGTATCGGGACCAATGGTCACTTTGCCTATAGTCCGATGCCTTATCGCTGCTCGCGACGCCTGCATCCGCCTTAAATCCCAACCAGGCCAGGTCGTCGAGGATACTGGTCTCGTAATCCTTACGCACGCGCCCCTGATCGTGGTCTTCCATTCGAAGAACGACCTCGGCCCCCGACTTTCGGGCAAGTCCCCAGACGTAGATCGCGGAGGCAACATGGCCGAGGTGCAAAAAGCCCGTGGGACTCGGTGCGAAGCGTGTTCGCAAGCCTCTGGGAATCATGGGGAAAGATTGAGTCGGACGAGAGGATGGCAAAAGAACTCCTTTGGATCAAGCGCGCCTCATTTTTCCAGACTTTACGCTTGAGGAGCAAGGTTTTTTGCGTATGATGGGAATCTGTCCTTTGTAGCGCAGCTGGAGCCCAGGGTATGCCGTTAAATGTCGATGTCATGGTTTTTGACTCTGGAGTTGGCGGCTTGAGCGTGCTCGAAGCGATTCGAAGCCGTTTGCCAGATCTGAGTTATTGCTTCGTCGGCGACAACGCGGGTCTGCCCTATGGAGACAAGAGTGAAAGCTGGTTGGTCCAGCGCGTGCCGCAGGTGATCGACTGCGCCCTGGCTGAAGTTCAATGCAAAATTCTGGTGGTCGCCTGCAATACTGCAAGCACGATCGTCTTGCCTCCGCTTCGGGCCAAGTTCACA
This sequence comes from Oligoflexus sp., assembly GCA_014377445.1. Classification (GTDB taxonomy): domain Bacteria; phylum Bdellovibrionota_B; class Oligoflexia; order Oligoflexales; family Oligoflexaceae; genus Oligoflexus. The sequence goes on along the minus strand of JACMPP010000015.1, from coordinate 22,918 downwards.
TTTCCGGTGATCGGTGTCGTTCCCGCGATCAAGCCCGCTGCACAATTAAGCCAAAAGAAAATCATTGGACTTCTGGCGACGCCGGCGACGGTCAAACGCGATTATACGGATGCACTGATCGCAGAGTTCGCTGCAGACTGTCAGGTGATCAAACTGGGCAGTTCGCGGCTTGTCACGATCGCTGAAGAAAAAATGCGCGGTATTCCACCGGATCGGGAGGAATTAAAATTGATACTCGCACCCTTTGCGGCGGCTCTTCCGGACGTTGTGGTTTTGGGCTGTACCCATTTTCCTCTGCTGCGCCAAGAAATTTCTGAAATTCTTACCGACACTGTATGGATTGATTCGGGTGCTGCGATTGCCCAACGCGTGGCGCATTTCGCCATTCATCCTTCCGACTTGTCCAAGTCCGGTGACGGTGCCGCTTTTTTCACCGCTTCCGATATTTCGCTCGAAAGTCTCAAGCCCTTCGGACTGACAAATCTCAGTTTTTTGAAAATCTAACTTTTGCCCTTTTCAATTGTTCGCCGAATTGCAGTCCTAACTCGTTGAATTCCTAACGAGATAAAAAACATATTCATTTTTCGAGCAAGCTGCCGACATTATTCACAAGTGGGTAGGCTGCCCTTCGCAAAAGGAATAGTGGAATGCGACTTCAAGTAATGATCATGGGCCTGATGTTCTCCGGCGCTTCGATAGCGGCCGAAGTGGATGCGAATGTCCGCGCTCGTATCTTAGAGAATAGAAACTGCAAAGGCTGCCGCGCTGCCGGCCAAAGCTTTGGTGATATCGATCTGGCCTTTGTCAACTTTGAAGGTTCTGATCTCCGTGGTGCAAACCTTCGCGGCAAGGACTTGACCCGGGCCGTTTTCAAGAATGCCGATCTTCGCGGAGCCGACCTCACAGGAGCGAACCTCACCGAAGCCGATCTTACCGAAGCGAATTTCAGCGGAGCAATTCTGCTGGGTGCGATTCTTAAGGAAGCGCAACTGGCTGATGCCTTGCTGGTGAAGGCTGATCTCCGCAAAGCCGATCTTAGCGGCGCTCAATTCAATGGAACTCATCTCGCCGAAGCTGTGTTCAGCGGTGCGAAACTTGATAACGCAAGTTTCTTCGGTGCGGATATGTCGATGGTTCATCTGGAAGGCGCTTCGCTGAATGATGTGGATTTCAGCGGTTGTATACTGAAAGGTGCTCATCTCGACAGCGCCCGCATGAAAGGTGTTGTCCTTGAAGGCGTCGATCTTTCCGGAGCGTTTCTCACAAGCGCGGTCTTGACTCGTGCCAATCTGAAGAATGCAAACCTCAGCAGGGCGAGCCTACAAGGCGCGCAGCTATCCGGTGCACAACTCAGTGGAGCACGTTTCGATAAAGCGAATCTCAGTTATGTTGTTGCCGTCAAAGCAGATGCGACGGGGGCAAGTTTTCTCGGTGCGATTTTGAGTGATGCAAACTTCAAAAGCGCGATTCTGACACAAACCCAATTCAAAGGCGCGAACTTAGAGAGATCGCTCCTGAATGGTTCGGTTATGTGCAAAACAGATGTACCGGAGCCTTACCGCCGAATGGGTCGATGCGACGAAGCCACTTTTGTGACCGACGTCGACGATTTGTAAGTTGTATCTGAGAAAAGTCCGTTCAGAGCCCTGCGTGTGTCGCGGGGCTATTTTTTTCTGGGAAGCCCGGGTCAACGGACGGCTTTGGCAGGAGCCTTGGTGGTGATCGCCGAACGATTGAGGGCCTGGAGCTTACCGCCCCCGACGGAAAAGAGGAAATTCGGCCAGTTGCCTTCATGATCGCTATTAAAGAAAGCCACGTTGCCGAAGAAGGCTTTGTCTTCAGGGCTAATGCCCTCGAGGCGCTTATAGAGGGCGTAGCGGGGGAGACGAGGGCCATGGAAGGCCTGCAGCGCTGCGGCGACCGCATGATTCACTACAAGTTCTAGATCGACGAGAGAGGCTTCGGATCCCTCGACCATGTTTTCGTCGTTCACGATGTCGGCTTTGATGCCATAGGGAAGCCTTTTGTAGCTCCCGATGTAGTCGACGAAGACCGCTCCATTCAGATTTTCTTCATCCTGATCGACCAACTCAGGGGCTCGCCACTTGGGGATGCCCAGCAGAGGAATGCGTTTCACACCGTAGAAATGCAGGCTTTTGGCCAAATGCCGCACATTTTTGAAATGATCGATGATCACGATGGCATCAACGTCGATCTCCGGGGGCAGCATCAAACCCTTTGGGTCAAAGGCCACACCTTCCTCTTTGGATTTGTCTTTGAGTTCGTTGACGAGGTCGAGCAGCTCGGGCTTTCGCGCATCATCGTTTAGGTGAAATAGTCGTTTGAAAACCTTATCGATCGAGCTGTAGTCGCCTGGATTGTAGATGAGAGGACCGACGATTTCGATTTTACCGTTGCCCATCATCGCGTCGGCAAAGGCCCCGTCGCGGGAAGTTTGGGGGATCATGACGGCGATCTTTTTGTAACCTTGCGCTTCGGCATGTTTAAGCAATGCGCGGGCCAACTGACGATGGTCAGGACCGAGGCGGAAGACATAGCGCGACTTGGGCGGCTCAAGCTTCTTGTTGAGAATGATGGTGGGAATGCGCAGGCGATCGCCCCACTTGGCGAGGACAGGCGCTTCGGCAATGGTCAAACCCCCTATGATGAGGCTGACGTGTTGGGTGTAGACGAGGTTCGCGAGATGTTCCTGCATCTTCTGTATCTGCCCGTTGGTGTCGAGCCACACGATCGTTTTCTCAGGGTCAAAGCCCTTCGAAGCCACATAGCCTTTGACCTGGGTCATGAGGGCTTTCTGCATCGGTTGGGACCAACGGCTAAAGGGAAGCATAACTGCGATTTTTTGAGAATGAAGGCTCACGACTCTCTGGTAGAGGTCGATCGTGTCCATCAGGGCGCAACCGTCGTCCTCCATCTTCATAAATTGATGGGTCGGGAGTTGGTCGCGAAATTTGTAGTTCGGCGGCAGGAACTTGCCAAGCGCCTTGTAATACTGCATCGAATTCTCGTAAATACGCTGGCAGCTCCCCGGCGTCAAACCTGTCTCATCTTGAGCGAGAAGGCTGTTCGATAAGAGGAGACTCAATGCAAGTAAGCCGGAATAGAGCGAGAAGATCTTCTTCATGATCACCAATCCAATGCATCGCGATAGGAGCCCGTGTCGCGAACGATAGTAAGAGTCGACTGTTGGCGGGTCGGGCCGCGACCGTCGAGGAGAGGCATTTCGATGCCGTTCGGATCTTCAAAACCGAAGAGCGGATGAATTCTCTTTTTGATGACGCCTTCCGGCATTTCAAATGGTTCCTGAGGATAACGATCTTTGATTCGATCCATCATCTTCGCCCAAATCGGAAGAGCCATTGTTCCGCCGGCGACCTGCCCGCTGAAAGCGTAGTTTTCATCGGTGCCGACCCAGACGAGGGCTGTGATATCGTGCGTGAAGCCGCAGAACCAATTGTCCTTGGCTTCGTTGGTTGTGCCTGTTTTACCAGCCGCATAAGAAGCGAATTCCGGATACTTCGAAGCGGTTCCGTAGCGGAAGACGGCTTGCATCGCGCCGGTCATCATATAAGCCACGACCTTTGGAAGGACGCGAACCACCGGCGGCGCTTTGCGTTCGAAGAGAACTTCGCCGTTGCGATCGGTGATCTTCGAGATCATAAAGGGTTCGGGACGATTGCCTTCATTGCCGATCGTGCCATAGATCTGAGCGAGGTCCATCATGGTCATTTCTGAGCCGCCCAGCAGTGTACCTGCCTGAGGTTTGAGTTCGGTCTTGACGCCCATTTTCACGGCTGTTTCAATGATTTTTTTGATGCCCAGACGTGAACCCAGCTCGACCACGGGTGTGTTGATGGAGCGATAGAAGGCATTGAAGTAGGTCGCTTCCGACATGAATTCGTAAGAGTAGTTTTGAGGACGGTAGTTCTGAATCACTACGGGTGCGATATAGGTCATGTCTGACCAGTTGACGCCGCTCATCAGCGCCTGGCTGTAGACCAGAGGTTTGAAACAGGAGCCCGGTGCCCTTTTGGCTTTCATTGTGCGGTTGAATTGCGAACGCTGAAAGTCGCGGCCACCGATCATGGCGAGGACCTCGCCGCTGCGGTGATTCATGACGAGCGAAGCGGCTTCGATCATGGATTCTTTAGGCTTCTTGACGTTGACCAGGTTTTGCGCTGCGGATTGATAGATGGAGTTTGATTTTTGCAGAATCGTATTCAATTCCTGCTGAAGACTCAGATCGAGAGTCGTCGTGATGCGGAGGCCCTTGCCTTTGAATTTGCCGTCCAGGAGCTTGTCGGTTTGATCCTGTATGGCATCGAGAAAGAAGGGGGCGATGCTCTGGTTCATCGACGCCGGCGCCTGGTAAACAAGCAGACTCTCATTCCACTGCTTGACCTCGGCCGGAGATAGATAACCGTTGGCTTTCATCGCCGTGAGAACCATGGATTGGCGCTTTTTCGCGCGATTGGGATATTTGTGTGGATTGTAACGGGTTGGCGATTGGAAAAGTCCGGCGATCAATGCGAGCTCGCCTGGATTGAGTTCCTCCAGTGTCTTGCCGAAGTGCCGTTGTGCGGCGGCACCGACTCCATAGGAGCCTTGGCCGAGGAAGAGCGAATTGAGGTAGATTTCAAGGATGCGTTCTTTGCTTAACTGTTTTTCTAGCTGGAGGGCGTAAAGGGCCTCTTTGAGCTTGCGGGAGATTTTGCGCTCGGGTGTGAGCAGGAAGTTGCGCACGACCTGCTGCGTGATTGTGCTCGCACCCTGTTTCATGTGGCCGCTGGTAAGAAGGGCCAAAGACGCACGAAGAATCGCTTTGTAATCGAGGCCATGGTGTTCGAAGAAATTACGATCTTCGATCGAAAGGACAGCGTGCACCAGCACGGGCGGAATTTTCGTATAGGGATAATAAACGTGGTAGTCATTGAAAAATTCACCGATCTGCTTCCCGCTTTTGTCATAGACCAAACTATTATCGGAATGTTCATAATTCACGATAATATCGAGCTTTGACACATCGAGGTCGGTGAGACCTTCGCTACGGGCCCAGATCCAGGCGCCGATTGAAACGGCAAGCATCATGATTGCAGAGCCGGCGAGAAAAATTGGAATGAATTGAAAACGCTCAGGCAGATATTGCCTGGCGGTAAGAATCTTACTTTTGAAAGCTTCAACCATGGATTTAGGGGTCATAGCGTTCTTCACTTTTAAAGCGTGGAAATGTTAGGGGCTAGAGCGCTGCAAAAGGTCTAGGAAAAACGGCGAAATTCCGTGCAGAGGACGAATTACCTTAAGGTTTCCGGCATTTCTCCGATAATGAACTCGTATTGGAAACCCTAGTGAAGAGCTGATTATCGTGAAAACGGGACTCAAAAGGGCCATGAAGATTTTGGTAGCCGAGACTGCAGTGGCAGACGGTGGTCCAATTGCGCGTTTTTTCATGACAGCTAGCTTCCATGATACCCCAGATTTGCCCATGGCGATAGAGGCGGTCCATCTCGCCGAAGGCAACACCCAAGTTCTGGATATCTTTCATGCAGAACACCCCGATGTCGTTATTATCAATGTCGACGATATGGGTGCGGAAGCCTTCCATTTGTGTCAGCTGATTCGAAAAGTTGAGAAAGACCGACATTCGGGAATTATCTTCTATAGTGAGAATGCGATAGACCAAGGCAAGGTTGATCTTGATAAAGTCTTGGAATGCGGTGCGGATGACTTGATCGATACGCGGGTTGGCGAGCATGAATTCCTGTCGCGCATCAACTCGATTTGTCGATTCAAGCTGATGACGGATCGATTGCGATCAGCGAATCACAGACTGAAGCAATTGAGTTTGACGGATGAGCTGACGGGTTTGAGCAACATGCGCTCATTCAATATCGAATATCAGAAATTGATTAAGAATTGTCGTGATGGTCAGAACGGATTGGGTCTGATTATGTTTGACCTCGATCGTTTCAAGAGTATCAACGATACGGCGAACCATTTGGTGGGGAGCTTTGTCATTGCCGAGATTGGGCATTTGCTGCGCTTCTCAGGAGTTTTGGGCGAGACAGCTCTCGCGGCGCGCTACGGGGGTGATGAGTATATCATCGCCGTTCCATCGAATGACGTGAAACTGGTTTGGCAGATAGCGGATAAGGTTCACGAGTTGATCGTTCGCAGTGTGTTTAAAAAAGATCATTACAGCTTTAAACTGACCGCGAGTTTTGGTGTGGCCTGGGTGGATCCGGGATTTCATGGGAAGTCGGATGACTTGATTCGAGCTTCGGATTTGATGCTCTATCGCAGCAAGAACTGTGGAAGGAACCAGGTGAATGGTTTGATTTTGCGATATCCAATTGATTTTGAGGATGTGGGCGCAGCGCATTTGATTGATAGGGATGAGTTGTTTGCGGACGAAAAGATAAAGAAGAGTTCGTGATTCTTCCCTCAAGTGAGCGTGAAACAAGAGGAGAATCATGATGATTATCAACAAACCGTCCGCCGGACAGGCGCCACCCTTCGTTTCGGGTGTAGATAGAATTTTTTTCCATGTAACACCATGAAATTTATCTAATATTTAGAGATTTTTCGATTGCGCTTAAGCTTTGGATGTTTTCTGCCGATAGTTCGAGGTATCTGGGCGAGATTTATGTAGAGATTATTTAAATCATGCCTCGATGAAAACAATCCTTGCGAGGCAATTTATGAGTGATAAGACGAAGGCAAATCAGGCTGATAGCTCTCATGGCCAGTCTTCGGTCTCGGAACTAAAGTCACTAGGCTCGACCAGTTCCATTACGATTCCAAAAAGCTCTCCGGTTAAAAAAATAGTGGCTGCGGCTGTCGTTCTCCTTGGACTCGGCGGTGGCGGATACGTCTTCTCCACGAGTGAGATGGGTAAAAGTTTCATGGGTTCTTCGGCCGCTGACACGGAAGAAGTCGCGAAGGATGATGGCGATGCGCCAGCCCCAGCACCCAATAAAGAAGGTTTTCCTCCCGAGACCGGTGCGGAAGCGCCTCAAGAAGCAGCAAATCTTCCTCCTCAGGGTCCTAACCCTCCAGCAGCAGCCCAGGCGGCACCCGCGCCAGTTGCTGAGCCAGTGAAAGCAGTTGAAGCACCGGTGCCGGAAAAGAAAGCTGTTGTGAACAAGAGTTCGAAACATAAAAAAGGCAAAGCCGTTGTATCGAAGAAAGCCAAAGCAAAAAAAACCATAGCGAAACATAAGGGCAAGAAAGCCAAAGCCGTTGCTTCCAAAAAAGCCAAGGCGAAGTAAAGACCTTGCTCTAGAAGAAGCCCAATTCTTCTCATAAAAAATGGTGCTTCACAGTTGTGAGGCGCCATTTTTTTGCTATTTCCAAAAATCAGTGACTGTCATTCCAACGTTCCACAGCTTCTTCGAGCGTCTGAACCAAATGAACCTCAGCTCCGTTCTTAAGCTTGAGCAGGACTTTGCCATCGACGTCCTCGATGCCGTTGATGTGATCCGATGCAACGGCGATAGGTCCCCAGCCCTGAGCATTGGTCTCATGGAAGCGGTAGGTGCCCACCTGAGGCTTTTTCAAGGCTTTATGCCAGGTATCAAGGGCCGCATCGAAGTCCATCAGGATGGTGTGCTTGGCGCCGCTCTTTTCGATAACCGAGATTTTCTTAACGCCGTCTTTCTCCAGACAGACTAAAACCGTGAGGCTAGAGGCCTGTCTTGCGATCGTGATTTCTTTGTCATCACGGGATACTTTGAAGGTAACGACCGACATAGCTTTTCCTTTCTCAATAAGGTTTAGAGTCCGACAGCAAAATAAATGACCAGGGCAAAGGCAAGGCGATACCAGCCGAAAAAGGCAAGGCCTCTCTTATTGAGAAAGGCCACGAGCCATTTCACGGCGAAGAAGGCACAAACCGCCGAGGTAACGAGGCCAATCGCGAGCGAACTCGCTCCCACGTGTTGAACGAGCAAAGGGCCGTCTTTCAAAGTTTTATAAGCGGTCGCCGCCAAAAGAATCGGCAGCCCCACAAGAAATGAAAACTCCGCGGCCATAGGCCGTTTGAGGCCCGCGATCATTCCGCCCACGATGGTGACCATCGATCGCGAAGTGCCGGGCCAAAGCGCAAGACACTGCATAGCCCCTACAAAAGCCGCCTGTTTATAGGTCATCTCGTGAAGCCCAACGGGCGGCTCAATCTGAGCATTGTCAGCCTTCACAAAGAAGCGTTCAAAGACGATCATGAGTATCCCGCCAAGAACCATGGCAATCAAAACCGGCCCGGTAAACTGCAGGTGCTCTTTGATAAAGTTCTTAAGAACAAAGCCGACAGCCAATGCCGGAATACAGGCGATGAGAATATTAAAAAATAGTTTGCGACCATTGGGATTCTTGCCGAGTATCCCAGCGATAATTTCCAAAATGGCTTTCTTATAGAGAAAGAGTACCGCAAGGATCGCACCAGCCTGAATGACGATCTCATAGGCTTGAATCGCCGAGAGCTGATCCGCCGTACGATTGGCCGAATCACTCAAACCCAAAAGGTGCGAGCTAACGACAAGGTGTCCCGTCGAAGATACGGGAAGATATTCGGTGATCCCTTCCACAATGCCTAAAATAAAGGAGTCGAGTCCAGATATGACAGGTTGTTCCATAGCAGATCAATCCCCGATTGAAGTCAGCAGCATTAAGATGTTGCCAGCATAACAAACACCCCATTGAATTGCCAGCCAGCGAAAATGCCCAAGCGCGAAGCGCGAGGTTCACCCAATATCAAAAACCATTGCCACCTACCTCCAGATAGGTATAACCTACCCTCGACTAGGGAGGCGCCATCCAATAATAGAGCTGGGTACCAAACAAAAGGCCATCCGCGAAGCCCACAGCCTGCTCCAAAAGTTCGGCTTCAACGGCTTCAGCTTCCAACATATCGCCGATACCCTCGGGATAAAAAAACCCTCCCTCTACGCTCACTTCGAATCCAAAGAAGCCCTTGGCCTCGACATCATCGAAACCTACAAACAATGGTTCTTTAATTGGGTCGACACCACGAGCGAAACCACCTCGGAGCAAAAAATCTCCGCCTACTACGATATGCTTTTTAAAATCTCGCAGAAAGGCAAGCTCTACTGCCCCATCGCCAGCCTCAATGCCGAATCCCATACCCCGCCGCCCTCCATGCGGAAGGAACTTAAATCCATGCATGAACTGCAGGTGAACTGGATGAAAAAAATCATCACCGAAGGTCAGGCCACTTCCAACTTCCGCTGCGACCTCACAGTCGATGAACTCGCCGATTTTGTCATAGGACTCTCAGTCGGCGGCCAATTCCTCGCCCGGATTGTCACCGATTCCGAAAAACTAAAAACAATGAAACGTCACGCCTTTCTATTCCTCCAAGGGAGTTAAATCATGAGCCAGCCTCTCGTTACCGCATGGAATGACAATGAGATTTTCCGTTGCCCGCTCCTTATCAAAGAGCAGCACCTCGACACCTTCGGGCATGTGAACAATGCCGTCTACCTCACGCTCCTCGAAGAGGCGCGTTGGGACTTCATCGCCGGGCGCGGATTCTCTGTCGCCGAGATCCAAAAAAACGGCCTTGGCCCTACGGTTCTTGAATTCAACATCAAATTCAAACGAGAGCTCAAATTAAGACAGAAGATCGTCATCGAATCACAGACGATCTCCTACGAGAAGAAAATCGGCTATTTGAGGCAGGATATTCTAAACGAAGCCGGCGAACTTTGCTGCCAGGGGATTATGACAATGGGGCTCTTCGATACGCGGGAGAGAAAGCTCGTTATGCCGCCCCCGGAATGGCTGAGGGCCATCGGCATCAAAGGCGCTCCATAATTCAGCCGTAAAAAAGCCCTTTCCATCGACGATGAAAAGGGCCCTGAGTATCGACTTAGAAAGAAAAACTCTTAGGGAATACGGTTGATCTTGATCATATTCGTCGGTTTCATCTGGTTGATAGGGATACCAGCGGTAATCACCACGACGTCACCGGAATCGACTATGCCCAAGCTTTTGAGAAACTTTGGCAATTCCTGCACCAAAGAATCGGCGTTGTAGAATAACTCGTTATTCACGCCCTGCACGCCCCAGACTAAAGCCAAGCGTCTTGTGACGTCCGGCCGCGGACTGATCGCGATGATAGGAGTATTCGGACGCCAGCGCGAAATGGACTTCGCAATGGCACCAGTCAAGGTCATACACACGATGGCTTTGGCTTTCAAAGCATCGGCGGCCTCGCAAGCCGCAACCGCGATCGACTCATGGATTTCCCAACTGCCTTCGGTGGTCGAGGTATCGGCGATGCTCACCGGCGAAGGACGTTTGAAACTCCACTCCTCCACCTGTTCGATGATTGACGCCATGCGTTTTACGCATTCGATCGGATATTTTCCTGCAGCCATCTCACCCGACAGCATCAAACAATCCGCACCATCGAGAACACCATTGGCCACGTCCGCAACTTCCGCGAGACTCGCGCGTGGGTTCGTGATCATCGATTCAAGCATCTGCGTCGCTATGATTACGGGCTTGCCGGCTCTCTGGGCAGCGGCGATAATCTTCTTCTGAAGGTTGGGGACGCGCTCGACGTTGGCTTCCACACCGAGGTCACCTCGGGCAACCATGAGGGCGTCAGCAACCTCGGCGATGGCGTCGATGTGCTCAAGGGCAGGCAGCATCTCAATCTTAGCGATGACCGGAACATCCGATCCCAAGGCTTTGATCATCGCCTTCACCTGGAGAATGTCGGCCGGATCCTGAACGAAGGACAGGGCCACGTAGTCGACGCGATTGGCGATCCCAAAGAGAAGGTCTTTCGAATCCTTGTCCGTCATCGCAGGAATGGAGAGCTTGGAATCGGGGAAGTTAACGCCCTTACGATTCTTGAGCAAACCGCCTTCGATTACGGTCACAAGTACAGACTCTTCCTGGACCTCAAGAACCTCGAGGAGGAGGAGGCCGTCGTCCATCATGACTCGCTGACCGGCCTTCACATCGTGCACGAGGCCGCGATAGTCGATCGGAATCACTTTGCGGTCGTCTTGTTCGACGCTGTAGCGAAGACGGAGAATTTCATTGTTTACGATTTCCTGGGAGCCGCCAATCAAGCGACCTACGCGTATTTTAGGACCTTGCAAATCCTGGAGGATCGCGACAGATCGCCCAAGTTCGGCGGCGGCGCGACGGATCGATTCGATATTGCGAGCATGTGTTTCGTGGTCGCCGTGAGAGAAGTTTAGGCGAGCAACGTTAAGCCCAGCTTGGATGAGCTGCTTCTGAATTTCGTAAGTTGAGGACGAGGGTCCAAGGGTACCGATGATCTTGCAGTGGCGGTGCTCAAAAAAACCCCGATTGGGAACAGCAGTTTCCGTAGTAGAGGACAAACTTGGCATATGAGTTCCTTTTGAATCATCTGCCATTTGGTAAAATGACAAATGGAGCTTACAATCGTCATCCCTTTTTAACAGGAATTCACTCCGACCTTAAGAACTTTGTCAGAATTTCCGAAAAACATCCTGGGGAATCTCTCCGTTAGACTGAGATTTGGGAGATTCACAATAAAGGCAGAATAACTGTTTCGCGCTAGGGGACCATAGAGTGTCACGGCAGAACCTTTTGGTTGGGAAAAACATCGCAGATCGATACTGCATCACCGGCGAGATCGGTGGTGGGGGTATGGGGCGCGTGTATTCTGCCATTCCTTTCTCGGATCCCTCGCAGACCGTTGCGATCAAAGTGATTGAGCGCGGTCGACTCGACTACGAGGACGTTCTGCGCTTCCAAAGGGAAGCCGCTCTGATGAGCCGGCTCCGCCACCCCAATATCATCGCTTTTCACGAGCTTGGTCTCTACCGCTCCGAAGGCCCTGATGGGACTGCGGTTGTTGGTGGTTATTATATCGTGATGGAAGTGGCTCAGGGCCACGATTTAAAAGAATCGTTGATCAAGGGCGGCCGCAAACGTCTCGATTTCTTCTTTGAGCTTGGACTTCAGGTCTCGGCGGCGCTCGAATATACCCACGCTAAAAATATTATTCATCGCGATATTAAGCCGCAAAATATTATCATCGAACGTCAGAACGACTCCGAAGGGGGCCTTCTCGTCAAAGTTCTCGACTTCGGTATCGCCCGTCTGGGTGATCTCGATTTATACAGCGATGAGGGCGCCGCCTCCGACATCGCCGGTACACCTCTTTACATGGCGCCGGAGAACTCCAAGTTTCTCGACGCTCCGATCGATCACAGGGTTGACCTCTACTCGTTGGGCTGTATGCTTTACGAGGTTCTCGCCGGCAAGCCGCCCTTCAGCGGTTCGACCCGTGAGAAACTCGCCCGCGAACACGCGATGGCGACACCCGAATCCCTCACGACCATTCGTCCCGACATCCCTGATGTCGTGAATGATATCGTCATGAAGCTCATGGCCAAGCATCCCAAGGATCGGTACCAGACCTCCTTTGGGCTCCACGTTGATTTGCAGCGTGTGAAGAAAATGCTCCTCTCCGGCCGCAACCGGACCCAGCGCTTTATCCTCGGCCGATACGATCGACTCAATATTCTGCCCTCTTCCGTGCCCATGGTCGGTCGTCAGGAAGACTTTGAAACGCTGATCAGTAACTATAGTGCGATCGCGAAAGACACCGGCCGTAGCCGCCTCGTTGTGGTACGCGGGGCCGGTGGAACAGGTAAAACCAGACTCATGAAGGAGTTCCGGGGCTACCTGTCGAAGAACAAAATTCGTTATATCAGTACAAGCTTCTCGCGGCACGAGAACAACTTGCCCTTCAACGCGTTGGCCAATGGATTCAACGAATACCTCGTGCACGTGTATAAAACGCAGCCGACCGAAGCCGAAGAGATTCGCCGCAAGGTCAAAACCCTTTTGGGGCCGACCGGTAAAATCCTGGCCTCGGTCGTTCAGGGTCTTAAGCCTTATCTCCTAAAAGACAGCAGCGGTCTGCCTCAGATCACGACCGAACTCGATCTCGATCGCGAAGGGGATTTTGCCGACTTTTCCAAGGCTTTCTCGGATTTTACCCGCTGTCTGGCCAATGAGTCCGAGCCGGTGGCCTTTTTCTTCGACGACATGCATTGGGCCGATGACAAAAGTCTCGACCTGATCGATCGCTTCCTGTCCTACAACAACTCGCAGCGCTTCCTGCTCATCATCTCCTATCGGACGATCGGCGTTCAGCAGGGCGCTGCGTTTCAGAACTTTTTGACGAAATTCGCGAAGCTTCGCCGCCGCTACCAAGAGATCGACATGGGCGCGCTTTCGGATCCATCCGTCGGCGAATTGAGCCGCAGTATTCTCGGCCTCAACAAGCAGCCGGACAAGAACTTCGTGAGCTACCTCTACGACAAGACGCAGGGCAATCCCCTCTATCTTCTCGAGCTGCATCGATCGCTGGTATTCCAGGAGATGCTGAGCCTTGATGATCAGGGACGTTGGCGCATCGAGCTCGACGAAATCAATCGTTCCGACGTTGTCTCGAACTCGATCGACTTGCTGTTGAACCGTTTGAGCGAAATGGTCGAACCGGATCGCCGCATCCTTGAAATCGCGGCCATCATCGGAACTCAATTTACCTCTGATATCCTCCAGGCTTTGCCGGATTCTGATCCCCTCCGCATCGCGCGCGTGCTCCACCGGGCGATGACCGCCGGTCTTCTCATAATGACCTCGGCGCAATCGCGCCCGGCGGCTGCCAACGCCGCGGGTCGGACCTATTCCTTCCTGCACCGTAGTATACGGGAGGCCCTAGTCGATGGCATGGCCCCCAGCATGCGCTGTGAAGTCCACCGCCTCGTCGCTCTACGCCTGGAAACGGGTCAAAGCACGAACCGTCCGCAACTGATTTTCAGTCTTGCGCATCACTTCTTCCATGCCTGCAGGGCCCCTGGAGAGAGCGATCCTGTTTTGATTGAAAAAGCCCTGGAATACAACATGCGAGCCGGCATGAAGGCCATGGAGATCGACTCCCGCCTCACCGCGCAACGCTATCTTGAAAACGCACGTTCAATGCTGCCGATGCTTAAAACGCATTCGCCTCAAGTCTCGTCGCAGCAAAAACTGATCTATCATGCGCTGGCCGACATACAATTCGCCCAAAGGGAATATGGCGAGGCCGCGAAGCTCTATTTCGATCTGAGAAAGATGAAGCTGAGCAGCAACGAGTATGCATTTGTAGTTTATAAATTAACCCATTTGAGCCTCGTGAGTGGGAACGTCTCGGCGACGCTCAAAGAGATGGCCCTGAGCTTTAGGAAGCTGGGCTTTCCATCGATCCGACTCGACTTCAAAACGCTGCTAAAGATAGGCTGGCAGCTCGCAACCAGCATCTTTATGCCGATCAATAAAACGATCCCCGGTCGCGCCCTCATGCGCTCGGATCCGGACAACAGCAGCTTTCATCCCCTATCCCTCTACCTGATCGGACAGTATGCTGGTCTCGCTTATGACAAGCGTGTGGCCCTGGCCTATCACTCCGAACTTCTCGGCCAGAGCGTTCGCCATAGTCTCCCCGAAGAGCTGGTCCTGAGAATGGTCTGCGATCACGCGATAATTTTGAGTTATCTCGGCTTTCAAAACAAAGCCTATCAGTTTCTTGAACTCGTCTTCGAGGCCGTCAAACAGAAATCGAGCAAAACGATTTTAGGTTATGCCACCTATCAGCAAACCCTGCTTGTCGACCAGTATCAGGGCAAGCTCGAAGATTTCCGTTTCAGTCTGGAGTTGATTCAGACGACGCTCGATACCCAGGACTTCCAATTGCAGGCGATGCAGGAACGCATCTTCCGCATCGTGACCTTTTTGTTCAGCGGCGACGGCAAAGCGCTGACCCATCTCTTTCAGTCCTTGCCGAACCTTTTGACCGTCAGACACTGGTTGACAGCAAAAGCCGTGAGTATGTACCTTTTCTGGCTCCTCCTCATCGACTCGCGCGAGTTGATCGTGAGCTACGGGGTCTTCGTCAAAAAACGCAACTCCAGTCGGCATCAACGTCGCGGGGATCTCTTCTATCGCGTGATCGAAGCGATCGTGTCGCTCGCGGCCGGTGAACGCGAACATGCACGCACTGCGTACTATATCGTGCTGGCAAACTTCCAGGACAATTTGGAATCGCCCCTGCTTTTGCCTTATGAAATCGATTTCATGCTCCTCTTCATCGGCTTTTTCCCGGATGTCTTTGCCATGGAATATGGCGATGATCTCTGGCAAAAGGAAGAGATCATACCAGCGCTGAATAAGACGCTGAAGATTGCCAGTCACCGTCGCCATCATCGACGTGCGGTGCCGATGTTGATGCGGGCCCGCCTGATGGATCGCCTGGGCAAGAAGAAGGTCAAGCTCTATTACGACATTGCTTTGAAGCGAAGCAAGATCACTCAGCAGCCGCTCATTGAAATGCTCACCCGCATGTGGTTTGCGCGTCACCTGTCGCGTTCCCGCGCGATTCTGCGGGCGGATTACTTTGGTATGGCCGAAGAAATCGCGAAGAACCTCAATCTCGAATTGATCAGCTCGATGCTGCGTAAGATTCGCAAGGATCTGGGAGAGCCGACCCAACTGCCTCAGGAAATCCTGGACAGCACGAGCGGGGGCAGTATGCTCGCCGTCGATCCGCTTCTGCTCGAGCATTTAGCTCTCATGCCACGTTTTAAGCCGAATACCATGAGTCTCGAAGACGCCAAGCGCAATGTCTTTGAGATCATTCGTGCCCGTCTCGATCTCGAAAACGTCTTTTTGATCACCAATCAGGACGTGAAACAGTTTGAAGAGCGCGGACATCCGCCAGACGATCGATTCCAGGAAATGATCGCCTACGCCTCGCCTTATTTCAATCTAAGGTCATCCCTGACGATTCCCGTGGGGGATGCTCCCTGGCGGCAGAAATTCTCCAGTCCTTATCGCCCAACCCCTAAGCCTATGGGCTTTAGGGCCGAGGTGACTTCGGTTACCCAATCCATGTCGCGACCCCTCAGCGAATCGCAACACAGCGAAAATACCGCTCTGCTGCCCTCGGGCCATGATGCGACGAACGCGACCAATGCTCTGAAACTGCCTAACGAGGACTTTGATGAAGCGACCAACAACGGCATTCGTGTGATGAATACCCTGGTGCCTGTACGTTATGCGAACCAAAGTCTCGGCCTTCTCTTCCTCGAATCGGCGAAGATTCAGGATGAGGACTCGACCGCGCTCCGCCACACTCTCGATTGCCTTGGCGCCGAGATGGGGACCTGGATGCGCGCCTATCTGCCCATGGAAACCAAGCCTGAGGAGATGCCGCTCTTCGATTACCTTGGCAGTGGTTACTATCTCGAACCATGTTCGTGGCTCCATATGTGGACCGAGGGCAATCTCCGCAATTCCCGGGAAAATGCCTGGTATCTCGGCCTCCATCTTGGCGATGATAGTTATTTGATGGTCTATTGCCGTCTCAATGGTCCGGAGGATCTCAGGGGCACTCTGAGTTCAAGGCTCTGGCATGAAGTCCTCACGATGCGTACTCTCTTTGCTGGGGGCGGGCGTGATCATTTAAGTCCTGAGGAAATTCAAGAATTCCTTGAAAAATATTTACGCGGATATCCCGGTGTCGAAAACCTGGAATCGATATCCCTGTCCTTCAGCGTGGCTCACAAAACCACCGGTGACACCTGGTCGGGACACTTTGGAGCCTCGAGACCGCTGCTCCTCGGTGTCGAAAACAATGTAACGCCTCTCAATCGCATCGTGCTTACGTTGGGGAACGATCGTTCTCTCCGCTACTGGAAGGTGCAGGCCAGCCAGGGTCAACGGGGCGTCCTTATCCTGCCTCATGACTCAAGCAAGCTTGATCGCCTCGATCTAGCAGCCCTGCGCGAACTTAATTTTGAGAATCTCACCTGGGATCAAAAGCGCTGGCGCTTCCTCGACTATTTGCGTCAGAACCTCATCGAGGGGCAGGTTCCACGGTATTTTGTCGCAGCCTCATGGAATTTGCCAGCCCAGCTAACTCAGTAAGCCTCGCCTGCCCTCACGTGAAATGTCTATGAAATGCCAATAGCTACGCGTATGATAACCATCATTTGCCCTATTCAAACGCAGATTTATCCTTTAGCCATTCGAATTGGGAGTATAAAGAAATGATGCCAGGCTTCACTGAAATGCTTATCATCGCTGGAGTCATAGTTTTGTTGTTCGGTACCAGCAAACTGCCGAAACTTGGCGGTGCGGTTGGGGAGAGCATCAAGAACTTCAAAAAGGGTATGAAGAACGAAGACGACGAGTCTCAACGTTTGAAAGACAAGCCAAACGATGAGCCAAAGAGCTGAAAGAAATAGTTCATGCTGCAAGAATCTTTAGTCGAGCTGTTATCGAAAAAACTCGTGCTCGTCACGGGTAAGGGCGGGATAGGGAAATCCCTGGTCAGTACCGCCCTGGCATTGGAAGCTCGAAAGTTAGGCAAAAAAGTTTGTCTCGTCGAGTCGACCGCCCACGATCAAATTGCTCCGCTTTTTGGAGTGGCGCCGATCGGTCATCAACTTCGTGAATTGAGTCCCGGTGTGTTTGTGATCAATCTCAACGCCCAGGATAATTTTCGCGACTTCGTTATCAAGCACCTCGGCTTTGCCAAATTGTTTGAAAAAGTCTTCACCAAGCCAATTGTTCGCTCTTTTATACAGATGCTGCCCGGGATTGCGGAACTTACGCTCCTCGGACGGCTCTTCCATTTCGTCGAGCTCGACAAAGAGAATAAATTCGACATCGTGATCTTCGACGGTTTTGCCTCAGGCCACTTTCACAGCCTGATGCGCACCCCGGATGCCGTGCTGCATTCCGGAATGTCGGGGCCGGTGATCGATGAGACTCAACGTGTGCGCTCATTCCTCAGCGACAAGTCGAAAGTTGGCGTGGCTCTGGTCACGGTTCCGGAAGAACTTATCATCTCCGAAGCCCTGGATTTCAGTCAGCGTCTGGCGGACGACAGCCCTGCGGTTCTCAGCTCGGTGATCGTCAATCGCCGCTGGCCTGATATCCATCCGGATGCGCCTCCTGTCGACGAAAAGCTCAACGTCAGTCGCGCCTATTGGGAGCAGCAGCAGAATGCTCAGGGCAAAAATATCGAACGTCTGCAGGAAGGCCTCAAGGCGATCGATCCTAAACTTCCGATCTGGGTGCTTGAAGAACGGGGATCTTTCTCAGAGCCGCTCGACGTGCCCGCTATGCAGGCCTGGATAGAGGGAGCGAAAAAACTATGACTCAGCCTTTGAGCGAAATCGAAACGATATTGAAGAAAAGTCGGGTGATCGTCACGGTTGGATCGGGCGGTGTGGGAAAAACCACCAGTTCGATCGCCATGGCCCTGATCGCGGCGCGTCTCGGCAAAAAAGTCGGCCTTCTGAGTATCGACCCCGCGAAGCGTCTGGCGGATGCACTTGGCATCAAGCTCGGCAGTGAGCTGCGTCGGGTTAATCTCAAGGCCGAAATCAGCGGCAGCCTCGATGCGGCGATGCTCGATCAAAAGGCGGTCTTTGATGAAATGGTAAGGCGTTTCGCGCCCAATGTCGGCGTTGCGGAAAAGATTTTTCAAAACTCGATCTATAAAGAGGTGTCATCGAACCTCGGTGGACCCCTGGAATACATGGCCCTCGCCAAGCTTGAAACAATGCTGCGAACCGGTGGCTACGATCTCATCGTGATCGATACGCCGCCCGATTCCCACGCGTTGGATTTTCTCGCACGACCCAATATCCTGGCCGGATTTATCGAAACCGGCGTCATGAGCTGGATGATAAAGCCCTTTCACCTGGCGCAGAAGCTGGGTGTAGGTGCCATCTTCAAAGCCGGCGGCAAAATCATGGGTGGGATTTCCTCGATCACCGGCATGAAGATGCTCAAGCTGCTCGCGGAATTTCTGGTCCTGATGGAAGAAGTCATCATCGGCTTCAACCGCGTCGGGCGCGAAGTGTCGGTGGCTTTGAAATCGGAATCGACGGGTTTTGTCCTCGTGTCGGCTCCTTACAACAACGCCGTGCGTTCCGCCCAACACCTGCTGACCGAACTCAAGCAGAACAACTATCCTCTGCTCGCCCTCATCATGAACCGCAATCTTCCCTTCGATTTACAAAAATCGGTAGCCCACTATCCAGCCCTCGAGAGTGGGGTGGATCCCGCACTGCGGCCAGGTTTCGATATCCTGACAAGCCGTCAGCGCTACGCGGCCTCTCTCGCCGAACAACTGGTCAGCAAGGCCAGAGAATCCGCCGGAAAAGATGTCCATCTTCTGCTTTTAGAAGAGCAGGGACAAATGATACATTCCGAGGAAACCTTGTGGAGCTTCGCGGATGCTTTGTGCAATGCCCGAAGTTTTGGGGATCAAGCCAAGTCTAGTTGATCCCTATGCTTAAAAGCACGTGGTAGAATAAGGGGGTACATTTGGCTGCGGATGGATCGGGGCTTATGGAAGAACACAATAATTTTATAGTCCGGGGTATTTCCTTTATCGGAAAGAAGATCGTTGGCACCGTGGAAGGACTCGGATCCTTCCTGGTCTTCTTGGGATATGTTATCCGCCAAGCCATTCATCCTCCCTTTCGTTCCCGTTTGATCTTTCAACAAATGTTTTTTCTCGGCAATGAATCGATGTTCATCATCCTTCTCTGCGGATTTTTTATTGGAGCCGCGGTTACGCTGCAGGTCGGGACGGTCTTTACCCTCTTCGGTGCGCAATCCATGGCGGGTGCCGCCAACGCGAAGGCTTTGGCGCGCGAATTGTCGCCTCTGATGGCAGGCTTTTTGATCGCGGGTCGGGGCGGCGCGGCGATGACTGCTGAAATTTCGACGATGAAAGTGAACGAGCAGATCGATGCGATGGAGGCGATGGCCGTCGATCCAGTTGGCTACCTCGTGGTGCCACGCTTGATCGCAGCCGTTTTGATGCTTCCTTTACTCGTGGCTCTGTTTAACGTAAGCGGACAGTTTGCGTCTCTGATCATCGCAGTCAATATCTTCGATATCGATATCGGGACCTTCTTTGACAAAATGCTGAAGATCGTAAGTTGGCACGATGTCTGGGCCGGTTTGCAGAAATCCCTGATCTTCGGCGCGATCATCGCCGTTCTCGCTTGCCGCTTTGGATTAAATGCGTCTGGCGGCGCCAAGGGTGTGGGGCAGGCGACGACGAACGCCGTGGTCACCATGCTTCTCGTGCTCCTCAGCGTCGACTTCGTCATAACCTACTTGCAGATTGTATTTAAATGAACGATCCGATGATTAAATTCCAAAAAGTGACCAAGATCTTCGGGAAATTTAGAGTTCTCGATGAGCTGGATCTCGATATCCCGGCTGGCAGGATCACCCTGATCCTCGGTAAATCCGGCGAAGGCAAGTCGGTCACGATCAAACACATCATGGGCTTATTAAAGCCTAATTCGGGAACTGTTAACGTCGATGGTGAAGAGATCACTCACTTCGATGAGAAGCAACTCCGGGAGTTCCGCAAGAAGTTTGGAATGCTGTTCCAGCAAGCGGCTCTCTTTGACAGTATGTCTGTTGGCGAAAACGTGATGTTCCCCCTGCGCGAGCATACGAAAATGAAACTTCCCGAGATGGAGGAGCAGGTGGCCAGGATTCTCAAGGACGTGGGTCTCGCCGGACTTGAAGAGAAAATGCCAAGTGAGCTCTCGACCGGTGAGAAGAAGCGGGTGGGTTTGGCCCGGGCGTTGGTTCACAAGCCCAAGATTATTCTGTACGATGAGCCGACAACGGGGATGGACCCTATTGTGTCGGATATGATCGACAATTTAATCGTCGAAGTCTCAAAGCGCGAAAAAGATTTGACTTCTATCGTCATTTCTCACGATCTTAAAGCGGCCCTGGACATTGCTGATCATGTCGTCATGTTGTACAAGGGCCGGGTGCAGCTCGCCGGAAGTCCTGATGATTTTCGTAAATCTTCGGACCCCGTCATACGTCAGTTCTTCGCCGGTAAGGTTGAAGGCCCGATGGAGTTTTTCTGAAAGTGAGATTTAAGCTTCTTAAGTTTTGCGAAAAAGCGTCGAAAACATAACACTGGGAAACTATCCCAATAAGGAGCTCGCCCTAGCATGAGTCGCATGGGAACAGAATTCAAAGTCGGGTTATTTTCACTCTTTGGGGTCGCTGCGATCGCCTTTGCAGTGTTCTTCGTAAGTCCCGAGCTCTTCGATCGTAAAGAAAAGAAGATCTACAAGACGACCTTGAAAGATGCCTCCGGTATTCTTATCAACACGCACGTGAAAACCAACGGGGTGAACATCGGCCGCGTCAGTCTCATTCGTCTCGCCGACAATGCCACTGAAGTCCAAATGGAAGTCGAAGCTTCAATCTCCGTTCCTGAAGGTTCTGAAATCGCAGTTCGTACCGTTGGTTTCCTCGGTGACAAATTTATCGACATCGTAAGGCCCGATAAGGGCGGCGCGCCCGTGGCCAATAATGGATTCATTCCTCCAGCCAAAAACACCGGCGATATCGCCGAAGTCGTTGGTAAGGTGGGCTCGATCGCGGACGACCTTAAGAAAGTGACAGAGAACCTTGCCAGAGTCCTCGGTGACAAGCAAGGCGAGCGACGTATGGCGAATATCGTCGAAAACATCGAAAAACTCACTGAAACAACTAAGCAGATGCTGCTCGACAACCGCTCGGAAGTCCGGAGTCTTGTCCAAAACTTCAATACCGTCTCCGCCGCACTCAAAGAAGTCGTGAACGATGAGAACCGGTCGAAAATTGACCGCATTCTGGTGAACCTTGATACCAGTATGAAGAGCATCAAAACTGCTTCTGAAAATGCCCAACTTATCTCACAGCGCATCGAAAAGGGTGAGGGCACCATCGGTCGCCTGATCAACGACGATAAGACTGCGGATGATATCCAGGCGACTCTGAAGGACCTCCGTGAAGTCCTCTCGCCCGTAACCAAACTCCAGGTTGCTGTTGAGACTCACGCCGAGATCCGTCGCGATGAAAGCAACCAAACCTATTTCAACATTCGTTTGAATACCCGTCCTGACTCTTTCTACCTCGTCGGCTTCACGACCTTTCCGGACCGAGTCCGCGACACGTCGACCGAAACTCTCGACGCCTCAACCGGCAAAACAGCTATTCGCGAGCGTATTCGTGATGACAAGGCACTGCGCTTCAATCTCCAATTCGGCAAGCGCTGGGGATGGATTGGTGCTCGTCTCGGTCTCTTCGAATCGACGGGTGGTGCTGCGGCTGACGCTTACTTCTGGAAAGACCGTATGAAGCTCTCTCTTGAGGCCTTCGACTTCTCGGATAAAGAAGACAACTACCGTCGCACAGCGCACATCAAGGCTTATGCCAGCGTGCTCTTCTTCGATCACTTGGTGGCTATGGTCGGACTCGAGGATCCCACAAAGTATAAAGATGGTACGCATACCGTGCGGAAGAATCTCAACCCCTTTGCAGGTGCGGGTCTGACGTTTAACGACCAGGATCTGAAGACCTTGTTTGGGGCCGCGGCAATTGCCGGGACCGGAGCGGGGGCTGGGCTTTAAGTTCGGATAGACTTCATTTAGTAATCTAAATTTTCGTTAGGAAACCGGGGTGTCCCTGGTTTCCTTTTCTTTTTGTCGCTGCTCGCCTTATCCTGGTCGGAATCAAATATTGAGATGTGCCAACAAAGAAGTAAAACCTGGATGCCCATACATTTGGGAAAATAGGGATCAAATGATTCTCAATTTTCCAAGTAAGGACCATTGGCGAGGCAACTCTCGTTTGGAATGGATCGATCAGGGGTTAAAGTGGATTCGAGATAATTATTCCTCTTACGGTATCAGCACCCTCGCTTTGCCCCCAGTTGGATGTGGTAACGGAGGTCTTTACTGGAGCGATGTTAAGATTTTGGTTGAAAAATATT
>JACMPP010000107.1 GCA_014377445.1 Oligoflexus sp. | reverse complement strand
TTTCATTTGGGTACTTTCCATCGATAAGAAGATTATCTGATGGAAGGAATCCTAAAAGAGATTAGAGGATCTGTATCTATGCGTAGATGAACGGCTTACCAATCATTTGCAGACGGAGGTTCACCATATCGATGTTGATATGGAACCCTTCAAAACTAAAACGTCTTCCGCCAGTTACTGCGATTGTCTTCGCTGTGTCTTTGTATGCGATGCCATTGTTACCGCCGAACAAGACCTTGTTTTGGTCATAGGCGCCATACCCAATAAGCACCGAGTAGTACCAAGTACGTTCTGCACTGAAAGATTTGTAGAAAAGACTCGTAGTCGACTCTTTCCATTTGCTCGCAGTCGCATCTTCCTTACGAACGCCTTGACGACCTTGATAGTCCGCGCCCAGGATAGTTCCGCTCTGGAAGATATAACCGAAGGCTGGAGCAACACTAAGGCCTTTGTTCTGGCGGGCGAGACCACTGGCATCGGCTGTGGCTATAACATATTCATTAAGGCCACCTAGAAGCCCCGTAGTATCCAAGCCGAGGCTCAAATAGACGCTTTCTTCACGCTTTGTTGAAACGTTAGGATGGCCAAACTTCTTAGCGGCAGGTTTAGCGGTCGCCTTATCAGCTTTCTTCTCAATAGCCTTAGGCTCTGGCTTCGGGTTGAGGATACCATCGATGAGACCTGGCTTCGCGGATGGGTCCACGCTGTCTGCACCCGCCGGCTCGTGTGTTGGCGCCCAATCGGAGGAGCCTTCATTGTCTTCCTCTACGGCCGCTTTCACTGGAACTGCTACCGGAGCTTTCTGGGCGTCCAGTAGCTTTTGTTGTGCTTGAAGAAGCTGCTTCTGAGTCTCAATGAGCTCGGTTTTGGCTTTCAAAAGCTCCTGGTCAGATGTTTGTGCGGGGACTGGCTTAGCTACTTCACCAGCGGATGCTGAGGAAGCGATGAGAAGAGATGCTGCGAGAAGGAACGTTTTCATAAATTCTCCATTTGGCGTTGAGTGCCGTTCTTAGGAGAGGGATATAGGTGAGGCTTGTGGTGGCTAAGATTTAGACGACTGTAAGTGCGCATGGCAGTCAGGAAAAGCGCAAATAAGGGCTATAAACCCCCGCATAAGGACCTTTTTAGGCTTTCGTGAAGACGATAGAATGCATACAACCAAAAACCTCAAAAAATGGACTTTTGCGAAAGCTGTGGGAATTATTGAGAACATTTTTTTAAAAATTTGAGGTTACTCCATGCACTAGTCTAAATTTGCTCGGTCCAAAAACGGACTAATAAGGGCCTGGTCTTTCGAAAAATTCCTCGCATATGGAACTGAAGTTGAGGATGATTTGCAGCATCAATAAGAAAGGCTGCCCGAAGACAGCCTTTAAGCGTTGGGTTTACGGTGAGCCTACTTGGGGGTGGGTTAATGAATGACCGGAAACATCCAAATCGGCAGATTGTAATATTCACCCACTGCTGTAGGGTCGTCACCTGTGATGCTTATATCGTAGCCCCAGGCTAGAATTGTTAAGCACGAAACCCCGGTATCGTTATCAGATAGCGACGGAATATCAGTGAGATATAACGTGGACCCAGCATTCCAAAATTTAATATGAAGATTCGTAGCACCATAGCGGCACCAGTTTCGAGGTATCACGATATTCAGGGCTGTGGCGTCGAAATAATGAGTTTGCGATTCGCCTTGCGCGTAAAATCCAGATTGAACGAAATATGTTTCATTTATAGTAGATGTCGTGCTTGTAACAGATTCTGTGTACGCAAAATCGAAAAAGGAGTCGGTGTCGAGTGCAGTTTTCCAAGTCGCATAAGCATCCGCAGTAACTACTGTTGTCACAGGGGCGGAACCATTTGGACGGAAGTAAATACTGGTGCTTGTTGTTACTGCCACCATATCTGTTCTGATGATTTGATAAATGTGAGCTTGAGCGCCAGAGCTTCCACCAGTGTCCCCACCCACAGAGCCACCGACGGAACCGCCAGAGCCTGTTCCTGTGTCTCCACCAGAGGTCCCACCGCCAGAACCCGTGCCCGCGCCGGCTTGAGTTCCACCCGAGGTAGTCCCACCGCCAGCGCCCGTTTCAGTGCCACCGCTGGTAGTCCCACCAGTAGTAGTCGTGGTGGTTGTCGTCGTTGTATCTGTGGGAGTCGTAGGGGCCCTCGCCGCAGGGGCTGTCGCGGGGCCTGCGGACGAACCGCCGCCGCAACCTGTGAGCAAAAGTGTTAAGAGAATCTTTTTCATGAATCTGTCTCCAAAGAGTTTGTTTCTTACCCTTTAGAGATATCGGGGAGGATTGTGGCGGATTGCTGAAAGGCCCCCGGGAGGGAGCCTTTGAGGGAGGATTACTTGTGGTTAGCGCATTTGCGTTCGAAGGTCGTCCCATTGCTGCGGGTCACCGTTCCGCATCCCGGTTTACAGCATTCCGAGGCATTTAGGTGGCTTCCCGATGGAACCGGTGCGTTAAATAATGCTGCAAACCGACCCTTTGCCGGCATCGCGGGAGCAGATGGGGTGGGTTCCATGATTTTCTCAGTTCTTGCCAGGCGCTCTTCCTTCTCTTCTTTAAAGCGCTCAAAAAGGCTGACGATGTATTCATTATCAGCATCATCTTCTAGGTCGTGAGCAAGAAGTTCCTTAATTGTTTCATCGGAAAGCAAAGAAGAGTTATTCCTCAAAGTCTCTAAATTTGGTAAAAATTGACGGTAGCTTGAATTAAAGTTGAGAACCGAGTGAGCATCATCGCTGAGCATGCGAGCGCAAGAGCGGCGATACTCTGCTGAAGCATCTGTTTGAAACTGAAAATACTTCTCAGATATTTTCTCTTCATCGGTCGAACTCAGTTCCGGAAAGCCTAAGGATTTATTGATTTTCTTGATTTCCTTGGCGCATCCTTCTTTATCCATATCGCTGAGAACGATGAAAGCAGAGAGGTCTACATGCAGGCATTCCTGCCGATATATTTTTTCTTCGTTCACATACTTCATAGAGTCGTCTGCAAAGAAGACAAGAAAATGATTCTTTTGGTCAGGTTCACCGGCAATCCCCGTTTCGTTGATGCGCTCATCTGTGCTAATAAAAGAAGCTCTCTGAATTACCTCATTTAGAACTGTTAGGCGGTCTTGTTTGTTTTTGAAATCTAAATTCATGTGACTTACTCCTTCGGCTGATTTGCCGTCTCTCTTATAATATCGGTGGCCAATGTGTTGGTTTCCTCGGCGTGATGGAGAAGGCCCTTTAATCTGTCCTGTCCGATGCTTACCAACAAAAGAGAAAAGGCCACCCGGAGGCAGCCTTTGAGGGAGAGTTATTTATGGTTTGCGCAGGTTCGGACACCCTCACTGCAATATGGTTTGCAGCAATCGCTCTGCCGGCCCTTATTGTTACTTTGGGGGATGGGCGCATTAAAGAGCGCTGTAAATTTGCCTTTTGGAGCCTTCTTATTAGAAAGCTCCCGAGAAGCTTCTTTTAAAAGGCTTTCAGCAATATCGTATTCGGCCTGTTCATTTTCAGACATCGCATAATCGGAATCATTAGGCTCCATGATTCTATCCAAGGTCTTTTGCAAATTGGCGATGCGACCTTCGGTAAGAGCATTCGCATTAACGAACTCTTTTGTGAACCAAGGACCATTATAACGCTTTGATAGGTTGTCCCAAAATTCCTCAGGGAGACGTTCGCTAAGGATTGCACGACGAACATCCACATCACTGCCGGAGCGACTGAAGTCGAACTTAGAAACCTGCGGAGCCATCGCGGGAGCGGGCTTCTCTGTCTCACCCGGGGTCCACTTCTTGCCAAATTTACTACGCATCACCTCGTCAACGCGGTCATAGTGAGTGAATCTACTGATACATCCGTCGGCATTCAGGCTATCGGCAATTTTAGATGCTTCTTCATAGGTTTCAGAAGATTCGATTTCGTTCACAGCTTCGTCTGCCGCGCTGTAGCCGCGAACTTCATTGTTAAGATTTTTGTAGAAATCATCAATAGAATCGATGGTTACAGTGGAACTCTTGTAAAACTCTTCGAGCTCGTTTTCATTCAGCCCTGAAGCTACAGCTATTTCGTAAACAAGTTCTTCATGATTCTGGCGGGAGAGCAGAGTGAAATTGCTTTGTGGAATATTTTCACCAGGATGTAGTTCGAATATTTCAGCTTCGCCGTCGTCAACGATAAGATATATTTCTTTGCCATTCCCTGTGCTGTTACTTTGCAGGATGTCTGCTGCTTTTACGTGAGACAACTGCGATTCTGTGAATTTAAGGATTGCGACGGCTTTTGCGATTTTTGCTTTAGACATTTTATCTGCTCCAGGTGGATTTAAGTTTCTACGCTGTTAGTATATCGGTGGCCAATGTGTAGGTATTTGAGCATTCATCCGTATTGTCGAGGAGACCATCGTTTACCGAATTTCTCTAAGACAAGCCGCTCTAACTGATAGCAATGATTGAAGCCGCTAATGTACCCCTGACTATCGAGGCCATCCAGTTCCTCGCAAACATCTTGGTGAGTACTCCCTTTTTCTATTACTCGTAAGGCCTCCGGAACGAGTCTTAAGCCCAGCGCTTCCCTGCTAATTACGTCGTAGTAGTCCCATAAAAAGGAGCTAGCGTCCTCGGCCTTTTCTAGAAATCTAGCCGTTTCCGAAGCAGAAAGACCAAGTATAGTGGCTACGCGTTTAGCAATATCATCGCCATTAGAAATAGAGGTTAAGTCTATCGCTCTTTTGCCTTCTGGGTCACGAGACCAACCAGCCGGAACATTATAAGGGACGTTTTTAGGATTCTCTATTAACCCTATTTTATCTCCATTGAAAAGCACATTAACCCATCGGTCACGAGTGACAAGGTCCCGCGCAGTCACCGAAAGGACCTTAGAAGCTATGAAATCTAAACTTTTAATGGCTCTGGAAACTTTCGCCGACATATCGGGCTCCTAAGATTGAAATTTACGGATACTTTAAAAATTATCGGAAGGCCGCAAATTATTTCAAATATGTCGTGTCCGCAGCTTACGTACAGAAAAGAAAAGGCCCCTCTCGGAGCCTCCCTCACCTACTCTCAACAAACACTCACATCAGGTTCGAGCCACAAGTCATACCCATGTAGCTGCCCACAATCTCTCCCCACGTCGCCGTCGGAAGGCTATAGGTCTCGGAATCTACACGGAATACGTTCAACTGAGCGCAAGATAGAGGCACCGGAGCGCATTGCAGTTTACCCATAGAGTTTACGTAGAGCTTACCGCCATCGCCCCAGTCATTGCTTGTCCAAAGAGTCATTTCAGTAGCGCCGAGGAGGTCGCAGCCAGCGGATGTGATTGGGATTTTAATATTGCGGTAATCCAGAAAGCCGCTGAAGTTAAAGTATCCCGAATAGAGCTGAGCCGCCTCTTGATAAACCACTCTTGATAGAAGGTAAGCGTCGTTTCCCTTAATTTTATCGGTCTCTTCGCTGAGGATAGTGCCGAAGGTCGGGACTAAGGCGGCCTCGTATTCCGCTTTGGAAACCCCAACGAAGGTCTTCTCCGCAGGATAGGGCGCGAGGAACGAGACACCGTTCCCCGAAAAGCCATTGTTCCGGGTTTGTGTAGCAATGAAATAGAGAGGCTCGTGGGCGCGATTCCCCTGGTTCTCTTTCTCTGTAGCTTCCTTCTCAGCCTTCTCTTTATCTTCTTTCTCCTTCTTTTCCTTGGCTTCTTTGAGAGCCTTCGCCACGGCGTTTCCGCCTTTGAGCGAGGCTAACTCTTCCGTCTCAGAGACCTTCACGGAGCTTCCAGAGACATCAGCCCCACTGCCACCAGAGGAACCACCTGAACTACTTCCGCAAGAGGTGACGGTAAGTGCTAACAATAAGATACGGATAGATTTAAGCATAATGCTGTCTCCAAGAGGTTTGGCCCGCCTTCAAGGAGAGCTATGGTTAAGATATCGGGATGGAATGTGGGGGAGGAAAGAAAAGGCCCCTTTCGGAGCCTCTCACACATTCTTTATGGACAGCTCATCGCCCGCATATCGAGGAAATTCTGCCAAGTAAACGTCCGCAAGTTGTAATCCCCATTCAGCAATCTGCGCGCAGCCAGAGCCCCACAGGAGAGCTCCACATAGCCGCACTGCCATCCTCCGGAATCATTCAGGTACATCTTCACGCCTCGCTCGTTCGCCATCCGATAAGGGAAATTGCTGAGCTGCTCGCAAATATCTTTGCCGATAGTCGCGGTTTGGCCCACCTTAAGCTCGTAGCGGTAGCTGTCGTTTCTTACGAAGTTTAGTTCTTCAAATCCCGAGAGATGTAACTGCCAAATGCGGTCTGAGCCCTCTATTCGACTCGAGACTACCTTGGTAAGGCCAGACCTTGTTTCGTCCCTTGCGGCCGTATATTCGCCTGCTTGAACGGAACGAACAATAGAAATCTCGCCGTGATACATGATGTCCGTAGCATTCAGGTAACCATGCCTGGCCTCGTCGAAGATTTCATACCGCTCGTTATAACCGAGCGCGATGGACGAGCGGAGGAAGACGATAAGGCCGATGATGCGTTTCAGATTTTTGTTCATAAGATGCTCCAGATGGATTCGTTTCGGTCTACAGAGATATCGGGACCAAGTGAGGTGGCCCGATATCTTGGAGTTGGAGGTATTTAGATGAAGAAGAGATATGATTGGGCTTCGGGGCGAGGTTATAAATCCATGATTTATATGCATTTAATATTTGTGATTAAGTATCGTCGGAACGTAGTTCACGATGATATTGGCGATTATCTTCGAGAGATTTTTGAAGGAGTGCTTAAAGAGTTTTCATCGGAATTGATAGAATTTGGGGTTGAAGGTGACCATGTTCACGTCTTGATTAAGATTCCACCTAATTTGAATCTGTCCGAATTGGTTAAGATTCTGAAGGGGCGTTCGAGTTTTCTGGTTCGGAGGAGGTTTTCGAGGGAGTTGTCTAATCGAGGTCTATGGAGAGGGTTTTGGAGTCCGTCTTACTGTGCGATGAGTTGCGGCGGAGCGCCGCTGGATATCATCAAAAGCTATGTTGAGAATCAAGGAAAGCATTAAAGAAGGTCCTGTGGACTAATCGCCTTACCTCCGACTAAAGTCGGGGGATTGCGGCTCATGAGGGTTCAAAGGCTTGTAAGGGGCATGTTGAGTGAATGTATCGCGGAATGAGTCATCTCCCTCTTCATCTGCTTTTAATAGCGTTTCAAGTTCTTGATAGTGTTCGTCAATATACTTTAAGGGGTGTGCGGCAGCGACTTCAAGAAGCGCAAGCTCTGCGTCTGTGAGCTCCATGTCTTCTTGAAGCTTATTTAGGATGTCTTTCGAAGAGTCGGTGTGAGTGAGGTCGATAATGGCCATATCCGTTGGTTCGCGCGATGAATCGAACCAGCCTTTAGGGTGACGTCCCGCCATATCTTTAAATTGAACTGTAGAAACAATCTCGTCTCCTTGTATGAAGATGTTGATATGTTTACCGGGGGAGCCGTCGTTGAGCCATCCACGTTTGTGGTTGTCGTTTACTTGATAGACTTCCTTCGCCATAAATTCGATGTGTTTTGCGAGAAGCGAAATTTTACTTTTGTTGACTTTAGACATTTTGAATTCTCCTAGGCGTGACTGCCTTCTGTGCTCTTATAATATCATAATATCGGTGGTGAATGTGTTGGTTTTCTCGGCGGGCTTTCGGTGGTGCTTTAATCTGTCCTGTCCGATGCTTACGAGCAAAAAAGAAAAGGCCCCTCACTCATATGGCCATCCATGCGAGATGAAGTAATCCAAGAGATGCTCAAAGGCGCCCTTATTTCCGTCAAGCTCTCCCATAATGGATGTGAAAGCCTGGTCGAAAACACATTCATTCGCCCTGAATATGGACAAATCGGGCGGAATTGCGCCTTTGCTCTCATAGGAAGATAAAAGATAAGTCTTGGCTTCAGCAATTGTCAGCCTCTTCTGAAAATCTCTCATCGGAAGTCCTCCAGAAATGCGGTTGCGGTGAAGCATTTCAGGAGCCTGCGAATCTTCATCGCTTCTTCGGACTCTCGCCCAAACCGATTGAATAGACCTCCTCGCGCATGAAGGAATGCAATGTTGTTCGCCTTTAGCGTATCCAACGGAATCGTGTATTCCCCGTTTGATTCGATAGCCTTCATAAGCTCTTGCTCAGCTTGGATGTGGGTTAGCTTTACTTGGATGGGTTTCATACGACTTCCCTCTTACCAATGGCGTGCAATTCCGCAAGAAGCTCTTCGAGAGGGCAATAGCTATCAAACAATTGGCGAAGCTTCGAGGCCGAGGCTGAACTGTCGCCGAAACGCTCAATAAGGTCAGCCTTCGCTACAAAATACTCCACATCATTGGCTTCAAAGCGCTCCCTCGATATGGTAAATTCCCCATTGGATTCGATGGCCTTGAGGAGCTCTCCCCGAGCTTCTTCTTGGGTAAGCTTCACTTGGTGTTTACTCATTTTCTCTTCTTTGAACCACCCCAACAAATCAATCAAGGCTACAAGGCGGTCGAACTCTTCGGAGTCGGAATCAAATCGAATAAGGACGCAGTTGGATGCCCTCTTGAAGGTCAGGCTGTTAGCCTCGAAGCGCTCGCGCGAAATCGTGTATTGTCCATCTGTCTTGAGGACCTTGAGGAGCTCTTGCTCAGCTTCTTCGTGAGTAAGCTTCAGTTCGGTCGTCATACGGGGTATCTCCTGGAAAAGTTTCACTATCTCTTTGATATCGGGACAGCTTGTGGGAGAAAAAGGAAGGCCCTCCGATAAGAGCCTATCTCACTATCATCAAGGGCAACTAATCGCCTTACCCCCGACTAAAGGCGGGGGGTTGCGGCTCATGGGGCTCATTCATCTTTCACCGAAAGTCCTCCGGATTAGGTGCGTTAAAGCAATTCAGGAGCCTGCGAATCTTCATGGCTTCCTTAGACTCTCGGCCGAACCTATTAACAAGAACGACTTTCGCACAGAGGAACGTGAGGTCGTTTGCCTTGAGAGTCGCCAATGGAATCACATACTGCCCATCAGACCGCATGGCCTTCAAGAGCTCTTGCTCGGCTTCGATGTGAGTTAGCTTTACTTGGATGGGTTTCATACCGCAGCCTCACCAGACTTCAGCGCAGAGGCTTGTGCTTTCCAATTCGCGGACTTAGCATCTCTCAAAGCTTTACTTGAACCAAACATATCAACATATCCTCCTGGCTTCATCGCCTACCCCCACTTGATATCGGTAAGCTCGGTGGAGCTCCCCAAAAGGGCTCATCAGGACAATACCCAAGCGCCTTTACCCAACCCTCCCGAACACTTACCCACAAAAGAGAAAAGCTCCTCGGAAGGAGCCTTTGGGATGGATAACATTAAGCCTCGCGCCTAAGTCGGGTGGCTCTGAACTCGAGCAAGGGAGTGAGGTCGACTTTGTATTCCTTGCCATTGATGGTGTACTCGAGATTATCGCTCTTATGCCCATTGTCTTTAGCCATCAATAGCTGAAAATTCCAAATACCAGAAAGATATGCAATCTCATCTTCACTCTCGCCTAATGAGATTGGGAGAATATGGTCTAAATGGACCCATTCAAAACTCTGTAGCTCCTCGCCATACAAATTTAGGAATCGCTCTTTAAGAATTATCAACGCTTCTTCAATTGATACACCTAGAAGCTTCTGAGTCTTTGAACTTTTCCTCCATCCCTTTCGCCTAAAGGCGCCTTGCACAGCGCAGCGGGCTATGCTCTTGAACCTGATTAAATTGTTTGTATTGTACCTTCGCCTCACTCTAGCCGATTTTTTCTTGTTGTTTTTAGCATCGTACGCCTTATCGTATGCGGCTTTTTGCTCTTTCCTCCGCATCCGCACAGCTTTTATTATCTCCTTGTGGTCTACATAGTATCGTTTATTATGAGCAGCCACTTCCTCTTTGTGTCCCGCATAGCGCCTCTTGCTATCCGCTGCAATTTTCTCTTTCTTTCTATCGCGGTACTTTGCAGCATATTTATTCTTACAAGATTTACAGGTGTTTTGTTTGACAGTGAAATCCTCTTCCGATTTAGTCTCACCGCATTTCTTACAGGTACGGGTGGTCTTATTCTCGGTCGACATTTTAAATCCCTTGCGCAGTTGTTAGCTGCACTTGGGATATCGTTTGATATTGTGGCGGTTTACTTACCCACAAAAGAGAAAAGGCCACCCGGAGGCAGCCTTGGATGAATTCTCAAATCAACGGAACTGCCACCTTAGGGACTCACCGGGATTCTCCACTGAGCTCTACTGGCCTCCCCGATTCCTTGAGCATAAAGAACGCTGTCCAGAACTCCCTGGTCGTAGGGCGGGAGTGTCGAACGAATCCGCGCAATCGCCTCATCATAGATGACCACACGGTCTTTAATCGTAACCACTGTGGTAGCCGGGATAACCGTCCCAAAGTTAAAGTAATTCACACGGACCTCCTGGATAATCGCCATCGCATTACCCACAGCCATCTCCCAAACCTCCACCGCCGTTGGTGCCGCAGGAGGAACATACGCGGGAACACTTCCACCAGTAGTGCCCCCAGCAGAACTCCCACCGACAGCCGCACCCGCCCAAGTTGAATCCTGACCAGCAACCGATGCCAGCTCCTCCTCCATAGCCTTCTCCCGAATCTCCTCCAGCTTCTTCTCAGCCGCGACTCGCTTTTCCTCACGAACCACCTTCGCTGGAGCTGCTCTACTCATTGCCACCACCTCACCAGTCCCAGAGAACTTCTGCCTCAATGCCTCAGTTGCCACGACCGCCTGAAAGCTTCCCAGGCGCATAGTGGAAAAGCTCAGAATCCCACCTTCCACAACAACGTCATCGATGAGCCTTAAAACGAAACCGTCGTTAGAGAGAACCCCGTAAGTCATCGATGTCAAACCCAGACCTACAGACAGCGGAAGAGATATACGCAAAGGAGACCTAAGCTCACCTTGAATCCCTAGCGAACCTTGCGATAGGTAGACCGCAGGGGAAGCACTCACCACACCCACATCACCAGCCATCGACACACCCTCCGCCAAGAGCAAGTCACCCGAGGTACTAAACGACCCCGGTGGTATCAAAATCTTCAATGAACCCACCCCAGGGACGGACGCAGAGAAGCTCTGGATAACTTCAGAGCTGGAGTCGATGAAGGCGACCGCTGTATCTCCCTCGTAGACCTGCGCGAGGAGCTCGAGCACTTGTGAATCCTCCTTAGCAGTCTCCACAGAACCCACACCACCCACCGCTTCATAGCACCCACCCAAACCCATAGATAAAACCAAAACCATCAAAGCATTCATAGACCCGCCCCACCCTTCGAAACGTAAGCCCGCACAAGCTCATCGATAATCTCACTCGCGGACTCGTCTTGCGACTTTAGCCAGCGCCAAACGAATGGTGAGAGAGTAACTTTAAGCGCTAAGTGAGGCAGGCTATCAGAGGGGTCGGTGAAAGATTGCTCAGGGACATCAAAGGTCACGCCGAATTCATTCTTGGATGACTTGAGCATCATCACATTCCGAACGCCATCCACAGGCATAAGCACGGGCTCGGGGATGGGGTCCACCTTAGCTTCCTCCACCATTTCCTTAAGCCGACTCTTATCAACTTTCGTAGCAACACCGGGCATCCATCTAACGGGTAACGTGCCAAGACCAGAATTCATAACGACTCTCCTCAGGGAAGGTTAATGTTTTCCCTCCCAATGGATATCGCTCCCCCTTGTGGCTTTATCTCTTAGTGCTCCCACCTGATGTCTCACCGCCTAGCCCTTAGCCACCTCCTAAACGATGAATCTGACCCAAGAACCTCACGCAAAAGTCCTTATCTTCAACCCTCTCAATGACTTACGAATAACGCTCATCCCAGAACCCCCGGCGGCATGCGATGTGCCTTGTATTAAGTATGAACCTTTCACCCCGGAGCTCACAATGAAGACCACCAAAAGCGCCATCAGCCCAAGCCGAATTTTCAGCTTCATCTTCTATTCCATGCTCGGCGTTATCGTCCGCGATTTAACACGACAAGTACTCAGAACTGCTCAGAAAAGCTTAAAATAATCAGGCAAAAATGATACAAAAAACCACCTTGAATCCTATGGATAATCCTTAAGGGAAAAACGGTGAAGAACCCCGAATAAGCCCATTGGCAAAACCCGCCCTAGAATCGATTCCAAGACCCAAGGGTAGACCAAGGGAGTGCCCGCCCCCACAGAAGGCGCCAGAGACCCTAAAGAGACCCCAGAAGGACCGGCCAGGGTAACCGACAAACCCTCCCGATGAGACCCAGGGGGTGAGAAGCCTAAGGGAGAGCTTTCGGGTAAGAGCCTGGGGTGGTCATGGGGAGTAAAGCTGTGGCGGAAGCCCTAAGGGAAAGCTCGCGGATAAGACCTCTGAATAAAGCTGCTTGTGAATGGATAAAGGCAGAGCTTTTGGATGTCTTTAGGGTGGGTGTGGAGGCGGGAATAAGGTGAGAGTTTTAGTGAGAGAATATGCGGGGAAGCCCTATAAAATCTGCGCAGAACTTAAGGGCAAAACATGCGGAGAAAGCACTCCAGAAGAACAAATATTCACATAAAACTTTAGGGCAAAAGCAGTGAGAAAAACGCTTAGAAAACAGAGAAAAAAGCTCAAGTTTTTAAGCAGAATTTAGAGCAAAAATCCTTCAAAAAATCACTCAAAAAACCTCAATTTTTGGATAAATGAATGGATGGATGACATCGACGGTGGAGGACCGAGCGTAGCGACCGACGGAACCTAGAGGGCATCCATCGGTCCACCTCTTTCACAAAGAGCCCTATTCCGATTCCTCATAAAAGCCACCCATAAAACTTCTGCTCCGACTCTTAGCTAAGCTCCCCTTTAACCCCTAGGCGGACCAGGCATCGGACTCACGCAGTGGTCCCGCCGGCCGCCTCTTAATCTTAAGAAGAATAAACAGCCTGACTACCGGGTTTTAATCAATTAGTGGAAAAATATCCGAACCTTAGCCGAGAATGGATTTCTGTAACCTTTTGTTATCATTGTTTT
The DNA here is from genome assembly GCA_014377445.1 of Oligoflexus sp. Classification (GTDB taxonomy): domain Bacteria; phylum Bdellovibrionota_B; class Oligoflexia; order Oligoflexales; family Oligoflexaceae; genus Oligoflexus. Next base: position 43,253 of record JACMPP010000107.1, on the reverse strand, counting down.
AAATAAAAGACTCAAAATGACAATGACACCAACCTATGTAAGGAGCCTTTTTGAACAATATTTAATAATATTATATGCTTACAGATTTTTTACGGTTTGAGAATAGCACGAACCTACGGAGCTGGCACAATATCTATTAGTTCCGATAACTTAACTGGTTTTTTGAGGATTTTGAGGGGATTCCCCACCCGAGGACCGGGCGGGGTTTTTGTTTCTTAAAAGTTCGCGGGTAGTTCAACTTCTCGGGCGGCGCGCATCTTAACTTTATACGTCTCGGACAGTCGTTGAATCGCAGGACGAGCATTTTCTCCTAAGAGGAAAGTGGTGGCTATCCCGGGTCGACCAATGCTTAGGATTTCGATTATCTCATTACGCTCGAGATACCCTTGAACGCTCCTTGCTTTGTTTAATGCATCGTCTTTCTTCAGACCATCAAGCGCCATGAAAGCCCTCGCCATCATGTTCTGGGATAATTCAAAACGCCCACCGCTACCCATGTGTACCCATAAAGGAGCAAGCACGGCTTCGATTACACGATGACTCCAATTCTTCTTCCCAAAACCAATCTCTTCGCAAAAGCTTCTTCTCACGCCGGGCTTCATAACAAACAATCTTGGGCCAATGCTTAATACGACTCCACTCTCAACCTCTAAAAAGTTAGCTTTCACAAGTGACGCAAGGATTCTTTCGAATCTTTTCTTCGAGTTATCAACTTTACTCGCAGGTTCAATCATTTCGTAAAGAGAGGAATAAGTGATATGCAGAGCTTTCTGCTCATGCATTGGTTTTACGTGAAGGTTCTCTCTCCGCTTCGTTTCCTTGTAGTGCGACTGGAGCTGGGTACGGATTTCAATTAGGGCGCAAGCGAAGACGTCGAAATCAATCCGAAGGTGTGGGTCCATGAAGATTAGCAATTGCTTCTTCACATCATCGAAGTCAACCGCTTGCGTATGTCTCTGAATGTTAAGCTTTTCAGTTTTTTGAATTCTTGCGTTCTTTGCTTTATCGATAACCATCAATCCCATTTGCGACTCCTTCACTTGCGTAGTCTGCCCCCTTTTAATATCGGTGAGTGATGTGGCGGCCAAACTCACCCTCTCAACCGCCTTACATCCCCGCCTCACATAGGACCGATATCAAGTAGAAGAACAAATCGAGGGTTCGATAATGTCAGATAGCAACGAATGCAAGGAAACAAATTGGGCGGAGAGGCAATTGAAGCTCTCTATGAACAAGTGGGGTTTTACCCCAGAGGAGCTCCGCGCTCTCGCTGTGGGGCTGGTCGCATTTAAAAGAAGCACCAAAGGAAAGAATGAGATTCGGACTCTCAATAATCTTCTCCTAAGCTACTTTGAAGACAACGACCATCGAAAGCGCCGAGTTAAAATGCTCATGAAGGCTTTGTGCCGAGAGGGCTTTCTTTACCTGGACCGTAGACATCTACCTAAACCCGCGCATCGATTGTCTTATGAGCGCTGTTCATTCGTCTGGTCATACTTAAAGGAGAAGGCTCCTAAGGGGAACCCATCCCATATGGAGGTTCTACTTATCCATGTCGTCCCCTTCGCTAAGCAGATGGGAGCGGACGCATTGTTCACTCTTACGCAGAACCAAGTGAAAGCAGTCTTACTTGCGGGTGGTCACACGACCCCAGAATTCGCTTCTCGTGATGCCCAACGGGTCTATCGTTTTCTCTGCAAGTCCATCTTTATCAAGAGAGCTAACGGCAGCCGAGGTGTCGCTCAGATTCTCGAAGCTGGTGATTGGTTGAAACAAACACTTATACAAGCATCTCAAGCCTACGAAATTCAAAGGATTAAACAATGAGCCTCTTCTATCTCTTCTACCGTCTCTATTCTAAAGCTTGGCTCCGTCGCACCGGCCTCGTCGGTCTGATTTATGCCTTTGCCATGATTCTACCCGAGGGACGAATAAGCGCAGCGACCCAAGCGCCTTTCTTCGGCCTATTGATATTCATCGCGGTGTACCTCGGCGTTACTCATTTCGAAAAGACCTCTTACGTTAATAGCTCCCGGGATGAAAACGGGCAGCCTAAGCAGGAGGCCTATAAAGAACTTAGAGAGGCAGGCTACCACCAAGGAGTCTACATCGTACCAGACGGGACGCAGGCCCCTTGCGCCATTGGTGATAAAATCTTCATCCCCGCCTCGCTCTACTTCTCCGAAGACAGTGAAATGCGCTTAGGTGCATTGTTTCATGAACTTAGTCATGTTCGTCATTACGATTCATACAAGTCCATTGCTGTAGACTTCATCGGCGCATTGGTGGCTGGAGGTATTTGGGTAGCGTTTCGTCACCAAGCCTCCATCCTTTCTCTCCAGTATTACTTGGCTGCGGCTGTCAGCGTGGGTTTCCTTGTACTCCCTGGCGCTTACGATATCGTCGTGAACTGGCTTCGAGAGTACCGGGCGGATGCGGATGTCCCTCTAAAATACAAAAATGGTATGCGGAGGCTGTTCCAAGTCTACGTTGACCAAGAGTTTTCCGGATTCAGCCGAACTCACCCTTCTGTCCGAAGCCGCGATGAACGCCTAAGAAGACAACTAAGCTCCAAGTGATGCCCACCACACTGCCGAGCGATATCACTCTTATAGAAATATGAAAGGTGGTATCGCTCATGGCCATAAATCCGATTTTCTCAAGAAGTAAAATAAATCCCGAAGTTGCTACCTACGACGAGCTTCGTGCGCAGATTGCTGCCGCTAAGGCCAGTGACCCGAAGGAAGTGGAGAAAGCTCTTCGGGCGGCTAAAGCTAAAGAGTTTGCGCAAGAGGCTGCGAACATTGCCACATCGTGTATCCAAAAATCGGAATTAAAATATTACGAGCGGGTGGGTCGAGCTCCCAATACATGTTTCGATGCAACTGGGGAGACTCTTACGGTAGAACCGCTGATGCCTGAGATGTGGAATATGGCCAATGCTCAGGAAATGCGCGCGGTTATTTTCCAAGGTCTCGGCTATCCCGTCGTTGAACATTATAACGTCGGCAAGCAATGGTTCTTCAAGATAGACCGGTCTGGCCTCTATTCTTTGTCGAAAGAGCTTGGGTTCTATCGCGACAAAGTCGGGAATACGGGTAAGGGAGAAAGCTTTCTTCAGCGATTCGATAAAGAAGGAAGCTGCTACGTTACGGAATTCAAAGGTGAATTCTCGTGGTCACAAGGGGAAGTCGAAAAAGCACTTGAGAAAATCAAAGCTAAGTTCGGCTTTGAAATCGTTCGGGTCGAGCGCGTTGGACATAATCAGTACAAACTTTTCATGTATGAGGAGAAAATATCCCCCCTTAAAAGCAAGACTATCATGGACAATGAAGATTTGCTGACCCCTTACTATGAGGAGTGTGCTCGGAGAGCGGGAGCAACCGGGTCAGCTCACGCATTGGTCGGGTTCTCCATTGACCAGAATAATGAAGGCACCCCTCCGATTTACCTGAACTTCGGTGATTCTCCACATATAAAGGTAGTAGGCGGCTCCGGTTCGGGTAAGACGAAGACTGTTTTGTCTCTACTTTGGTCCATCAGCCGTAGCCAGCCGAAGTCTCGCTTTCTCGTGGCGGATGGGAAGAAAACTATCACGTCTCAAGATTTCGAGTTCATGGCCACTTTCATCTCCACCCACAACGTCGCGGGTGAAGGTGGAGAAGTGTTCGGTAGTCAAATCAACCAATTCACCAAAGAAATCAAAAACATTTGGGATGAGCGAAACCTCGCTTTTGACCTTCGCAGTAAACGTGAAGGCGTGTCCATCTCATCTCGCGAGGGTTACAACAGATGTAATCGTGAAGGTGATGAATTCATGGAACCCGTCTTCGTCATCATCGATGAAGCAAGCACCTGGGCATCTACCATCAAAGAAAGCGAAAAATATCCAGGCAGCTTTGGTTTCTTGTTGATTCAAGCCATCAAGAAAGTCCGTAGCTTTGGTATTTCATTCATCTTTATATCTCAACGACCTACAGACAAAGATATCCCTACGGCTATCTCGTCGAACTTGCACTACCATTTTATTCACCGAGTTCAAAAACAAGACTCGAATAACTTGGAGATGCCAGAGGCGGAGGGGCTGAAGACAGGTACTTTCATCTTTAAAGATACCGTTAACGGTAAAGATACTCTAATTGCATCTCCTTTTATCGGGGACCCGGTGCAATGGGGACGCTTGGGCAAAGAAGATGCTCCTGGGCAATATTCGCGAGCATTACCTCCCCAAAAGCAATTCGAGGAAGATGCTCCTATTCTGTCTCGCGGTGAAAAAAGTATCACTGAAGAGCCTGAGTTGACTGAGATATTCGCTTACAACCGATTCCACTTGTTTAAACCTTGGGGATGGACTCCTTGTAAGAACATTCTCGGGGACTACATTTTCTTCAAGGGTACGATTGAGAACGGCATCGTCATCGGGACCCTCGACCCAACAAAATTCGACTCAGAGAGTGATGTCGATTTAATTCAAAAGGAAAAGGCTGAAATTGAGGCCTTGGGCGGTAAGCGCTTCATCCTCTATGTATCTCATTCTGAGTACGCAAAGGCTGCCTTCGCTAAATTCCGCTTACCTATCGAAGCTTTGGGTGTTGAACTCCAAACGTCCGTCAAGCTTGAGCGTTCTGCTATTGTGGCCCTGAAGAAAAACCTTACTCCAGATATCATGGCCGAACTTAAAACAGCTCTTACTTTGGATTCTGCGACTCCTGTCGTGAAGATGTCCGAGAATGCGAAGCTTAGCCATAAACCATTGGAGCTGAGTAACGACCCGCGCGAGGCTTATCAGCAAATCCGTTCTATTAAAAATCCGCAAGAAAAGGGCGAAGCGAACGAGGTTTATTTGGTTCGTATTAAACGCACGTACCTGGAACCACACGGTTATTCTGTAGAATGGGCTGGAGCTGTGAGCGGCAATACTAAACGCAGAGGGCTGAGCGGAGATGGCGGAATCGATGCAAAGGTTTGGTCGCCAGACAAGAAGACTCTACAAATCTTCTCCTACAAAATGTGGGCTGACAAGAATAATGGTCGTGACGTTATCAATTCTATCGTATCGGCAGCAGGGAGAACAAAAGAAGAAATTCTGAGAGCGACAGGCAATAGTATTCAAGTAATCCCGGTGTTAATTCACACCACAGGCCTTACAGACGAAGCCCGCGTGGAAGCTGATTTGAATGGCGTGGAATGCTACGAATGGGAAGAGTATCTGGAAAAACTCGAGACTGAGTTCGGAGCTCCTTCGAAGAATATCGTTCAAAAATACCGTGAAGCATCGCGGGTATCTGAAGACGGTAAAGGTTTCGAGGACATCGGCGGAGCAGACGCTCTAAGAGCCTTCGCCGCAATTTCGGGGTGTGAAATGCTCACAGTCGCTCCTCACACTTATGTTTTAAGCTTCGGGCAGGACGGTAGCTGGGTAGTCAACCTTAAGCCGTTGGTAGATAGCGGAGCAGGTCTTTTGCATGTTAAGTCGATGCTCCAAATCAATGCTCCAGTCGCTATCCCTGGCGCCTTCCGCCGAAACTTCATAGTTACCCGCAAAGGTGCTGGCGCAACGAAACAACTTCGCGATGAAGCTGTTAAAAACGATGTAGAAATAATGACTTACGATAAGTTTTTGGAATATCTGGAGTCCGCAAGGGTTCTGATTCCTGAAGACGGAAAGTAAGAGCTAACGAAGGGGCTTCGCAAGGGGCCTCTTTTCTACCAGCGACTCAGCGGGAGCCGATATCTTAGTCATAGAAAAAGACATTCATTAAAAGGATTATCTAAATGGAAGAAAATACAAATAAAACAGAAAAACGTGCTCGCAAGAACGCAAACAAAGAAGCTCGCGCAGAGGCTGCCGAGAAAGCTCGTGTCGCAGAAGCTATGAAGAAGCCTCTCAAGGGAGCCAAGTTCGTTAAAATCGGTGGGGCTCAAGTCGACCGTTCCTCATGTGCCTCTCCAGCATGCATTCAAATCGGTGCCACCCCTCGCTTTTGCGCAAACCATAAGACAACCGTGCCCAAAGAAGATAAAGCGGGCGCTAAGAACGCTCAAAAGAAAGCTTTTAGAGCTTATCCAAGGGGAGTCGGTGTCAAGGGATTGCTGTGGACTTCCCACGCATTGACCAATACCGTTGTCGGTGGCCCGCGCATCCAATGGAAAAGCACCATGACGGACCAGGAATTTGGGATGTTTCTTGTTCAAGAGACTTTCAATATCCTTTCCGGACGATATGCTCTCAATGTTATTGACAAAATCCTTGAACAGGCGACGAAGTCAATATCTCTGGCTGAGGAAATTCTGAGTGTTGTTATTAGCAATACCGTAGGTGTCGAGTCATCGGCCGCGAAGCACTTCTATGGCAAGCCAGAGAATGTTAAAAAGGCGATGCAAAGCGTATCTTTTTGTGGCCCAGCTTTTATTGCTGGTGGAGGTAAACTCGACAGTCCGCAGATGAAAGTCGCGATGTTCAAAGCTGTGAAAGAATTCAAGGGAACCCTTACCGAGAAAGATAAGCAAGAGCTAGCCGGCCTCATCGAAGAACGCGAAGAAGCTGTTCGTGAAGCGTCTGTAGCAAAAGATGCTGTCGAGAGAATGATGGACATCAAGGACGAAGATTCCGTTGAGGCCTCATTGATAGAAACCGCAAAGGTTGCTGAGAAGAAAGCTGAGGAGAAATCCTTGGCGGTAGAGTCTAAGAAGGATTCTATTAATGCTGAGCAAGAAGCTGCCGCAAAAGCCTTGGCGGAAATCCAAGCTTTGGTCTCTGGTGAGCAGAAGAAAGTGAACACAATTTTTGATGAGTTGAAGCACAAGCTCTTCAATCTATCGAGCAAGGGTTTCACTATAAAAGGCTCTGATTCCGCATGTATCCCGCCTTTCTGTTCCGACGGCGTTGGGGCAAACGGTAAAGCCCGAGTCTGTGGTGCTCACAAATAACACTCTTCCAAGGCTCCTTCCAAGGGAGCCTTATAGGTGATTAGGGCGCTTTCTTTATGAAAGAAGCTACGAACAGCTCTATGGTTTGTAGCCTACTTTCGATGCCGGCGGCGAAGAGCTTACGGAGCTTTTTATCCTTGATAGCGTCGAGCTGCTTGATTATCAAACCCCGCGTTACGAGAATCTTATCGCAGAATGCTTTGGATGCTTTCGGATTCAGAGAGAATGATTCTCTCAGTACGGTCTCTGTATCCATCCGTACTCCGCCGGACGTCATCTTGCTCTTAATCGGGTCAATTTCGTTAAAATCGAAGCATCCATAGACCGCGCTCATATTATCGTAAACTGGTGATAAGACCATCGTATCTCCAATTTCAATCATCGATATATTCTCTTGGTGGCGGTCTCCATTGAGAATCAGAGCATCATAAATCGTCATCGTCACAAACTTTTCACTGTCGATTTCAGGGCAGCTACTTAGCTTTATCACTGTGTCGTGGAGCTTACGGTAATCATCCTCTTTATCAACGAAATATTGCAATGGAAGCAAAGCTCCGAATTCCTGAGCCTTACCATCAGCTTTGAGCCACTTGTGTGTGAAGAGTTCCGTGGTGAAACATTCATGGTCTTCAATTTTCATCACGCCAAAGCGACTTATCGGTAAACCCAGCAAATCAGCAATTTTGTTGCAGGAATATTCTACAATTCCACCTCCTGGGTTAAGACCCATATCAAATTCGTTCTCCGGTTCTTTCCCATGGATGCTCTTCACGAGTACACAATCATCACCCTCTTTATAGAAGAACTTAGGCCTTAGGCCTTGCGTCGCTTCGAAAAGAAGATTGTCTTGCGCTTTTTTCAGAAAAGCTTTTGCGTTGCTATAAGCAGGCAGGCTCATCTCCCGGCTACCCCCGCTTGACCCGCAAATAGGGCCGGCACCACGAGCCAGGGACTTCTTCGATGTGAGGTTTCTTTGGCAATAAGGGCAGTTCATTCCTTAACCCCACGCACGAAGTATGATGAAGGCGGATTCTTATAAAGTTTGCTGATGACATCGAAAAGGTCTTTTGGGTCAGCTCTCGTAAGTTTCATTGCACGGGTATGGTTCGATGTTCCTTCTACGGGCAACCAGCAAGTGAATATGTAGGGGATTTCATCGAAGGTCTTTGAGATAGGCCCACGGGTCACATGAAGACCATCCCCACGAAGGTCGAAGAATGCCTGTGAATAGGTAAAAGTCTTGGTTTCCCAATCGTATGTGGCGTAAATCTCTGGCGAATATTTGTCGACGACTTCGAGGCGCTTCATTGTGAATTTTCTCCATAAAGAGCTCTAATGCTCTGCTTAAAGGATGTCGGCGGCTATTGTGGTGGATGCTTAGAGAGAAAGAAGAAGGCCTCCCCGGAAAGACATTGGAGCATCCAAGGGATACCCTTAAACCACCTCTCTATTCGCAGTCTTCCAGTAGGCCTTAACGAAACCCAACTCCTCGAAACGCCTCTCAATGAGCCTATGAGCTTGGTGACATCCTCCCCCGGTTAAAACCGGGGGCTTCCCTTAGACCTTTGGTAAGGCTTTAGAGATAGGTTCCCGTTTCATCGAGCCTTGCTTTAGAGTGCGCAAGGCCTCTAAAGTCTTACTAAACTCTCCACGGTCTTTAGATGATTCGGGCATTTTTAAAGCTCCCTTGTCGTCTAACCTCTGTCCGAGGTGTATCAGAGCGACGGAAATCATTCTGATATTGTTGCTGGCATTTTTATCCGCATCATCTTTGTAATGGCAAGAAACGCAATCGAACGCTTTCGCGTTCCGGCTTTCCTTGGAAACATGACCGCAGCAGGAGCATGTTTGTGATGTATAAGCGGGATTTATCTTCACAACGATTTTCATGTTTCGTTGAGCTTTGTATTGGATTTTGGCAGCCGTGCTGCCCCAACCCTTGGAAAGGATGGATTTATTAAGGCCTCTTTTTTGGGCGACCTTCTTGCCCGGCGCAGCTTTAGTCCCCTTCGAGGACTTGGTCATGCCGGCGATATTAAGGTTCTCGAGACATATAATCTTCGCGGAGGATTTCACGACGAGGTCGTGAGAGACCTTATGGCTGAAATCTTCGCGGATGTTATGGATTTGAACCCAAGCCTTTTGAATTTTAGCTTTGGTTTTGTTCCTTTTCTTGGAGCCTTTGACTTGGCGATGCAGCTTACGCTGCTGGCGTTTGATGAAGCGTTCTTTTCCGTTAACTTTGCGTTTAGCGGAGTTCGTTAAATCGTAGGACTTAAGATTGGTCTCGAATGGAGTGCGGACGCCACGGTCGACGCCGATGGAGGTTTCGAGAAGATTCTCTAAGCTCTCGTTGTCTTTGAGATATTGAATAGTGTCGTTCGCATACGAAACGTATGCGTCTTCGGATTCTCCGAATACCAAGGACAAGGTGAAGATACCTTTGCGGTATGAAATTCTGATTTGACGAGCGGAGCTGACGTCACCGATACGTTTAGTTCTTTTGACCTTAAGGATACCGATGTTGTTGTTCTTTTGTCCGACGAGGAGGTAGACGTGGGACTCGGTTTGTTTCTCGATTTTGAAACAAGTCGAATCGAGAACGATGTCTCCGCCTCTATCGCGGCGTTGAAGTTTAGGTTTTCCGACCTTACGTCCGTCTTTTTTCTTCGATTTGAGGCTTTTGAGGTAACGAAAGAAGCCATCAACCCATTTGTTACACGCTTCGCGAAGGATAGGAGAAGGAATCTCTTTGAGCCATTCTCCGTCACCCGATTTAAAGTGCGAGAACTTCTTATCGATATCAGGATATGTGCCTATCGGCATATATTTGCGAGCAAAGGTGGAAAGGTAAGCGTTCTCGTTGACTTTGGAATTGTAAATCCAGCGCGCACCCGCAACCCATTTCAGCAGCGTGGCCCGCTGCTCTGGAGTTGCATAGATTTTTGCTTTCATCGCTTCCAAAATCAAATCCTTAATTCATTGGCAAGAGAGGGATATCGGTTCTCGAAAGCTCTCTTTTCTAAGATTGAGATATCGGGACCATGTGTGGTGGCCCGATATCTTGGAGGTGGAGGTATTTGGATGAAGAAGAGATATGATTGGACTTCGGGCAAGGGTTATAAATCTATGATTTATATGCATTTAATCTTTAGCATTAAGTATCGAAGGAACGTGGTTTTCAACGATGTTGGGGATTACCTTCGAGAGATATTTGCTGAGGTGCTGAAGGAATTTTCATCGGAATTGATAGAATTTGGGGTCGATGGGGACCATGTCCACATTTTGATTAAGATTCCACCGAATTTGAATCTTTCCGAATTGGTTAAGATTTTGAAAGGGCGTTCGAGTTTCCTGGTCCAAAAGAGGTTTTCGAGGGAGCTTGCGAGTCGAAGATTGTGGGGAAAGTTCTGGAGTCCGTCTTACTGTGCGATGAGTTGCGGCGGAGCGCCGCTGGATGTCATTAAAAGTTATGTTGAGAATCAAGGAAAGCATTAAAGGATGTCTTTTGGACTAATCGCCTTACCCCCGACTAAAGGCGGGGGGTTGCGGCTCATGGGGCTCATATTTGGAAACATCGTCTACATCAGAGTCGGCGGATGTTCTAGGAGTGGTTTTAGGTAGTTTGATTAACGATTCTAAGGATGAGGATAAATCGAACGATTGGAGTGGTGACGGGGGTGGTTTTTCGGGTGGCGGTGCCTCTGGCTCATGGGGCTCCGACGGGGATTCGGATAACAGTTCTTCTGGAAGCGACTTTAGCAGTGAAGATTGAATAGAAAAGGAGGGTTTCCCCTCCTGCTGCTCTTATGCTGATTTCTTCGCTCGGCTCTTCTTCGTGGCCTTCACTTCACCGTCTTCGCCATCATCATCATCGTCGTCATCAGCTTCACTTATGTCCCATAAGCGTTCCGTCATAACTTTTCGCTGACGCGACAACCACACGTCGTATTCTTTAGGGTCCTTCTTAAAGCTCTCTTCCAATGCTTTCGACTCACGGTAATCTTTAGCAGCGCCAACCAATGTCCAAGTCGCCTTATAGCCTAATTTCTCAATCTCTTCTCGTACATGCGCCACGCCTACTCTGAAAAATTCTTTCCTCGGGTTGACCTTATTCATTTGGCCCGCAATGAAATGGGCATGCAAAGATTTCTCCAAGGCCGGAGCATTATCGCTCCAAATCATGGCGTGGACATCAAAGCTGAAAGGCACGCTCGCATCACCGAGCTCCTTCACACGGTCCATTGGGTCGAGTCTTCTTGTAAGACCTATCTTCAAGACTCCTTCTCCGAAGCTTCCTTCATTCGAGATGATATAAACGTTTCCAGATTTCGTCTGTTCCGCCATGGACTTAGCTCTTTGATTCTTCTCTTCCGCTTCTTTCAGACGTTCTTGGAGCTCAAGGAGTTTACCTTCAAACGCTAACTTTTGTTCACCGGACGCGGCCTCCATTTGAGCCTTCATCTTATCAAGCGCCCTCTCGATGGCTTGCTCTTCCTTTGCAGCATCCTTAATAGCTTTCTCGAACTCCTTCTTAGCCCTCTCTTCATCCCGCATTTGCTCGCGGATAGCTCTTTGCTCCTCTTGAGCTCTATGCTTGAGTTCATATGTTATCGCCGCCCACTTCAATTCCACGAGCCTTGCTGCCAAGTATTGGTTATTAATTCGGGCATTTGCGAACCCTCTGCCCAATTGATTTACTAAGGAGCATGCGTCCTTAATCTTCTGCTCGAGGATACCGACGTTATCGTGCTTCACTCTGGAGAGAATAGAGTCGACCTTTCCGTTAAAGGCATCTGTAATAAAGTCCGTGGCAGCTTCTCGTTTATCGTCGTCAAGGAAATCGCAAGAGGCGGCGCGGCGATGCTTAATGAGGTTACGGGTTGAAAGCCGAGCATTTTTAAGTTCAGCTCCAGCCTCTGTGAAACCAAATTCTTCTGCCAAGTCATCGAGAAGGGAGTGGGTTGGCACAATATAATCATTCCCGTAACCATCGAAGATGTTCTTAAGCGCGACGATGGCACTTTCGTAAGCCGTTTTATTGCCAATCATATCATTGAGTTCTTGGAGACTTGTGAGCATCTTTCCGTTATCGGTTGTGAGTGTAGTATTTTCTCTTCCGAGCACCTTCATACGGTCGTCGAATGACTCTCGGATATCTTTTAGCCTTTTCTCGAGGACAGCTCGCTCGTTGCGGAGCTTTTCCTCGGTGGCATTGCGCTCTGCCTGAGCCTTCTTATCCATAGCCTCACGGTCAGCCTTAAGCTTAGCTTCTGCTGCGGCTCGCTCTGCTGTGAACTTCACCAAAGCCACTTCCGCCTCGATGGCCTGAGCTTTCCACTTGTCTTTTACGAGGCCCACTTTGCCGACGGTGATATAGAGATAAAGCGTAAAGCAAGCCCACGCGAACAAAATCCATAAGAATACGGCAACGACAGTTTCCATGAAAGTCTCCAAAAGTGCAGTCCCATCCTTTCGGATTGGATGCATGTAACATGAGGAAAGATTTGGAATTAGGCGAATATCTTGATGAAAAATTGAGGTAAGAATTGGGTTATGGGTAATCGCTTGGAGGGAGGAGCCCCGGCGGTGGGCCGGGGAGATTTGTTAGCCTACTTTTCTTAGTCTTCGCATCGGGGCAGCTTTCGCTCTCTCTGCATTTATCTTCCCAGCAAAATGGTCATAAGATTTACGGGCTTGGTCCTTGTGTCCTAAAACCAGCTCCTTCACCTTGTCCTCTATCCGCATCAAACTCCATTCAGTGGATAAAGTGTGCCTGAGGATATGGCTTCCATCGCCCTTCAATCCTAATGATGCGTTCGCTTCCTGGATGTAACGAAGATAGATGTTTCGCTGAGCTCCATCAAAAAGAAGGTATGAATCTTTGTAGAGACCATATGTTTTCTTCTCCCATTTCTCACATTCAACGTCATATCTCTCGACGAGTAGGTCCCAGACTTCTTTACTGAGAATTGGAACTGTACGAGCATTGTCGGGGCTAATGCTATCTCTCCACTTCAGAGGGGTGCGCGGGATAACTCCGTTCACTCTTTTCACATAAGGCTTTGCCGGTTGTGATTCTAAGTAAATAGAACCGTAGACTTTTAAACCCTTCTCTACGAAGTCTTCCTTGATGAAGGCCGGGCATTCGTCTGAAAGCCAATGAAAAGTCAAACCCAAAAGCTCGGAAACTCGGAATCCACACGCTCGTTGAGTCTTCCACATATCCGCATACAGCTTCCCATTCTTCTGTCTTGAGATGTGATTGTAGACAGCGTCGAAGACCTCATCTGTAACAAGGTCTTTCTCTGTCCGTCTGTTGGTTTTACGTTGGTCAATGCATTCAAATGGGCGAGCGTTGGCGTAAGAAATGTGCTTCTTCCTAACCATCCACTTCACAAAATGGTTCAGGGAATTGATTACCTTATTGCAAGACGAGACGGCTAAGGGCTCTTCCTTTTTCGTTCTAGCCTCCTTCCGAAGCCATTCCAAGAGCTCCTCCCCAAACTCACACCACTTGTTCGGGTCTTCCTCTTTAAGCACGCCAGCGAAGAATGGAATCCCGTAATTGATGAGCATGCTTAGGTCCTGTTGAGCTGACCTGGGCTGGTCCTCTTTGCGCCATTCAGCGTAGCTGTTGTAGAGCTGAAGCACCTTGAGGTTAGACCGCCACGTCTGGCGCTCGAGCATCTGAACTTCTTTCACAAGATACTCACGGAGATTGGCGCGGGCCCATGAGGTAGCGTCGTCTTTGCAATGGAATACCCCTGTCTTCGTTACCGGGATAACTTTGTAACCTCCGGTGAGAAAGCTGCGATAGCGGATTGAGTATTTTCCGCCTCCATACTTCTTAAGCCGAAGCATCTCCAGCATCCCGTCCCCTTGCGGGATAATCATCTCATTCATAAAAGTATTCCTTTGAGTGTCAATGTTAGTCGAACATGTAACTCTTCGGAGCGCTCTGGGTAAAATGGAAAATTGCGTGTCCACTCGCGCCAGATGCGACGAGAGAGATGTGACACGCTAGAGGAACACCAAGGTGAGATTGATTGAAACAGATTGGGCAAAAAAAGAGGCCAAGCAGTGAAGCCGACCTCTCGAAAACATTAACTTCAAAGGAGGCCAATGAAGACCTGCTTTTAAGAATTTTTGAAACCCTTGGGGCTCAAGGGGTTCAGGGCCCTGGGAGGGCCCGAAAACCCTGTAACCCTTGGTGCTCAAAGGTTGTAAGTATCCTTATTTACTGTAGAATTCGATAACCTGACCGATTTCGATCGGGAATGGAATGCTTTCGTGTGACGGCTGAAGAACGATAGTTGTTACTTTCGAACCTTCGTCAAAACCGATCCACTCCGGGCGAGCAAGAGCGGGTTGCTCAAGGCTTGCTACGACGTGGCCGAATTTAGCGCCTTTAGGAGACATTGCGATCTTGTGGTCTTTTTTCACAAGGAAGGCAGGCTTGTCTACGCGTTGGCCATTAACAACCACATGGCCGTGAACAACCAACTGACGAGCAGCGATGATTGTACGAGCGTAGCCAGCACGGAAGAGAACGTTGTCCAAACGGCTTTCGAGGAATTGAACGAGGTTCTCTCCTGGATTACCGCGTTTCTGGAAGCTCATATCTACAAAGCGACGAAGTTGTTTTTCGCCCATACCGTAGTTGAAACGGAGTTTTTGTTTTTCGCGAAGCTGTGTACCGTAAACAGACAATTTCTTACGTTGTTTGCCTTGGTGCATACCGGGCGGATACGCTTTGCGTTCATCCCACTTCTTGCTAGAGAGACCTGGTAGTTGCACCCCGAGGGAACGCATAATTCTTAGACGGGGGCCATTGTAACGAGCCATTGAAACCTCAAATTCTCTGCATCGGTTTTATCGTCAACGATAGCCTAACTACACCAAATGGAAGCGTAATTCAATCGAATCTAGCGCTATGAGCCAAATTCTTCGTCGGCAACACCGTCGAGTAAGCTTTGATTAGACAGCTGTGAGTTCTTCGAGAGCTCTTTCCACGTCTTCACGGAGTTCTGGTCGTGAGCGAAGGAGGCGTGCTGCGAAGGGTTGGAGTGTGCCATCAACGAAGGCAAGCTCGAGCAATTCATCGACGTCGATACGTCGAACGTTGGTGATAGTACGGTTCGCGCGGCTGAGAAGGCGCTTGAAGTAGAGTTCGTCAAACGTCTCAGCGACTTCTGGTGCAGCATTTTCTGTCTGGTTCATAATAACACCCGTTTGAAGACCGTTTAGGGAGCCTGTAGGGGAGTCATCCATCACTCATTTCTCAAGGCTATTGGCCATTTGGCTAAGAACCTTAAACCCTCTAGGAGTCAAGACCTTAGGATATTCCGCTAAGGGCTTAACTAGGATGCTTCTATAGACACAACAAATTGCGTTGACAAGCAAAAAGAACGGCTCGCATTTGCAGACCACAGGGACTTTAAACGAGTTAATAAGATGAAATTTCAGAGTTTAATTATTTTTGATGAAGATTTAGAGGAAATATAGCGAAAAATAGTTCGGGATCGTAGAGGAAAAGTGAAGGCTTCTGTTGCCAGAAGCCTTTGCAGCAATGCTGGCTTACTTAGTAGGAGCTGGAGTAGGAACTGCCTCAGAAGGAGTCGCTTCGCTTGCAGGAGCTGGAGTTGCTTCAGGTGTCATAGGAGTTGCTGTAGCGCCATCGGTAGATGCAGGAGCTTCTTGTTGTTCGTAGGAAGGAACTTCTTCAGCTGGAACTTGTGACTCTTCTTTTACAGGAAATTCTTCAGCATTTTTAGTTTCTGATTCTTTTGGCTTATCAGAGCTGCATTTGCCAGCCATAGCGATCGCGGAAAGGCCGAGAACGACGAGAAGCTTTTTCATCTTTTAGTTCCTCAAACAAAATTGAACGATGAGTATACCTAGCTAGGCCTTAGTAAACAACTTGAACTGAATTTGCCAGCGCAATTTTAACAAACCATGACGCAAATCGCCTGAATACATCCGAAGAACCGTAATTCACTTTGACTTAACATACTCTGAATAAGTAAGTCCCAGCTTGATTTGCAGGCTGTATCTAAGGCATAATTGCCTTTTTTTTCGCAGGATAATCGACGAGGAGCCCGAAGAGTGTCCAAGGCTATTCTGTTTGTCGATCGCGACGGAACGCTTTGCAAAGAGCCCCATGACTTCAAAGTCGATGCGCTTGATAAAATCCTTCTGGTCGAGAATGTAATTCCGTCGCTACTCCGCATTAAAAACGCGGGATTTTCCTTCGTCACGGTCACCGATCAAGATGGATTAGGGACGGCTTCCTACCCGCGTCAGGGCTTTGGCATCTGCCAAAACTTCTTAGTTGAGCTTTTTCGCAGCCAGGGGATTTCCTTCGAAACGGTATGAATCGGTCCTCACTACTCATACGAGCTTTGCAGGTGCCGCAAACCCGATACAGGAACGATCGAACGATTGCTGAAAGATCGGGATTGGGATCGATCGCCTTCGGCGATGGTGGGCGATCGAGAGGGTGATATGGAATTTGCCAAGCGACTTTCGATGCGCGGAATTCGTGTGGAATCGCCGTTTGGACCTGGCCTAAGTTGGGTATCCATTGCGGATGCGCTAATAAAGCTTTGATTGAAAAATCCATTCTTGGCTTTGCGCGAGGCTGTGCTATATAAGCCATAATGAGGTGTAATTATGAAACTTGGCCTTTGTCTTCTCATCGCGGCGAGTCTTGGATGCAACGCTTGCAGCAAGCCTTACACCAAGAATTTGCCGGCTCATATCGTCACAGATCCGAGCCAACAACTGGGCTGCGTGCTGGCTTCTATCAGCCGCAACAAAGCCGTTGAACCCCATTTTCGTACCTATGAATTTGTTTTTAAGAGTCGTGATAGCGCGTTGAGCAAACTCTCGATGCTCTATCGCGCCGATTACGGTCTTTTGAGTCTCCCTGAAGACGATACCTTCCTCACTGATTTCGATCAGGATGGTTTTGCTGGTATCGTTTACATGCGCGATCTTCCGGTCGGGACCTACTTTGTGGATAAAGCAAAGTTCGTGGGCCAGGCCGTCCAGCTCGAAGCCGCTAAGAATCAATCAGAGCCTTTCGACATCCAAGCGGGCTTCTGTACCTATATCGGCGAGCTTCGTGTTACGCCTTTGGTTGGCAAAGGCCTTATGGGTCATACCACGCTTAAGAGCGCGCACGTGGATATCGTAAATTCCTATGCGCGCGATTACGAACTCTTTAAAAAAATCTATCCCGAGCTCGAACCAAGCAAAGTGAAGATACAGGTTCTGGAGGCAGCCAGTTCCCGCATCGGCGTGAGCGCTCCTCTACCGCCAACGCGATAAAGCAAAATAAGAGCGTATGACCAGTGGGTTATGCGCTCTTATTTTTTTTAACTCAGCCGTTCCAGAAAATTCTTGAGTCGAATGTGCTGAGGTTGATCGAAGAAAGCCGCAGGTTTCGCCCGCTCCACGATCTTGCCACCTTCCAGGAAGATACATTCCGTAGCAACATTTCTCGCAAAGCGCATCTCATGAGTGACGATGACCATCGTCATCCCCTCTTTCGCCAGTTGCTGGAGAATGTCGGTGACTTCATGAACCAGTTCCGGATCGAGGGCCGAGGTCGGCTCGTCGCAGAGGAGAACCTTGGGCTTGTTGGCGAGAGCGCGCGCGATACTTACCCGCTGCTGCTGGCCGCCCGAGAGCTGACTGGGATACTTGTGCGCCTGTGATTCTAGACCCACTCTTTTCAGGAGCACCTCCGCTTCCGCTTCGGCCTCTTTCTTGGAAAGCTTGGCTACGAGACGCGGTCCAATGGCAACGTTTTCGAGTGCCGTCAAGTGAGGGAAAAGCTCGAACCTTTGGAAGACCATCGCCGTCTTTTGGCGAATTTTGTGAATGGGCATATTCGAGGTCGCGAAGTCGATGCCACAGACTTCGATACGGCCGCTGTCGATCGTCTCCAGAGCATTCATCGTCCTAAGGCAGGTGGATTTGCCGCTGCCCGAGGAGCCGATGAGACAAAGCACATCGCCCTCGAAGACTTCCAGATCGAGCGAGTCAAGAACTGTATTGTGATGACCCGCATTGCTGAAGCTTTTGCTCACAGCCTTCATGCTGATCAAACTTTTGTTTCCATTGGAATCAATCATCGTCATAGGCCTTACCCCACTCTCAAGCGGCGTTCGAGATAACGGCCGTAGCTGCTGAGCGCTGTGTTTACGATGCAATAGAGAATCGCCACGACAAACCAGGTCTCAAAGCTTTTGAAGGAGACAGCGACGATATTCAAAGCCGATTTGGTGATATCCGCGACGGAGATCACAGAGACAAGCGAGGAGTCCTTCACCAGACTGACAAACTGCCCAACCAGAGCGGGAAGCATTCTTCGGAGAACCTGAGGCGCGGCGATGTGATAAGCGATCTGCCAGGAGGCAAGTCCCATCGCTTTTGCGGCATCGATCTGACCTTTTTCGAATTCAAGCACCGCACCCCGGAAGATCTCTGCCACGTATGAGGCACAGAAGAGACTGAGAGTGACGATACCCGCCGTTTCCGGCGTCATCTCAATCGCGGTCCCGACGATGAAATACATCACATAGAGCTGCACTAGAACGGGCGTATTGCGGAACACATCGACAAAGATCAGCGCGAACCAACGCGAAACCGGCTCCCGCCCCATCATCAAGCCCCCAAGCAGGAGGCCGAGAAGGGTACCCCAGACGATACTGAGAAAGCTCACTTTAAGCGTGATCCACAGACCCTGAAGCAAAAGCCCAGGGCTCTGATTGACCGGATCCCAAATGTAGTCTTTGAGAAAAGCAAAATCCCACTCGTAATCGAGATTATTGAAACTGTGTAAGACCAACCAGGAGCCCAATCCAAGCGCGAGTATACTCAGGAAGCTCCAGAACCAGGCCAGACGCTTTGCATGCATGGAATTACTTCAAACTTTCTGGAAATTTGCTCTTCCAAGTGAGATCGACGAAATTCGCCTTGTAGGCTTTATCGTATTCACCTGATTTGCGCCATCCTGCGAGGAAGGCGTCGAAATTGTCGATCAACGCCTGATTTTTCAATTTAGCGGCCGCGCCGAGATTCTCTTTCGAAACCAGGTCGCTCAAGGTCGCGACTTTGCCCGGATGACTCGCGGCGAAGATTTCGACAAAGGGTTTGTCATAGACAAAGGCATCGGCGCGACCAAGAGCTACGCTTTGGGCTGCATCCGCTTCGCTGTCGAGGCGGCGAAGTTCGGCATTTTTGAAGTGTTCGGTCGCGTAGTAATCACCAGTCGTGCCCAGTTTCAGGGCAATGACTTTGCCCTTCTTATCGAGGTCGGCAAAGTTCTTGATGGTCGCCGCATTCTTTTGAGCCAAAAGTATTTTCAGACCCGCTTCAAAATAAGGATCGCTGAAGAGGACGGCCTTCGCGCGCTCGGGTTTGATCGTCATACCCGATACGATAAGATCGTATTTACCGGCGACAAGTCCCGGGATGATACCTTCCCATTTGCTGCTGACAAACTCGACTTTAACACCGAGTGATTTGGCGTAAGCCTGCATCATATCGATATCAAAACCAACCCACTCGCCCTGCGGTGTGCGCATTTCAAAGGGCAGAAATCCAGCTTCGATGCCGATACGCAGCGTGCCGTTGGCTTTGATTTTGTCGAGGGCGCTTTTATCTTCTCCCTTGGCCACAGCTCCTATTCCCAACAGCAAAACGTTCAGAAGTATCAAAGACATAAACAGGAAATGGCAGCGTTTCAGAAAAACCATGATGACTCTCTTTCAGTGGGACCTTTGGGACCCACAAGATAACTGACTGAAAGCTTGAAGCAAAGTTCTAATTGAGCCGGTCCGAAAAGCCGGCTTTATACAGTTTTTAACCTGTCCAAAGCCCAGGCAGCGACAGGGTGCTAGTCAGGGACTTAAAGCTCTGATTTGTTGAAGCTTAATTGAACTGTCATCAATTGATTCCCTTTTCCCCCGATCCGCCTCTCAACCACGCTTTTATTCCTATGATATGATTAATCTTTTCGGCCCTCAAAAAGCCTTTATTCTGGTACGGAAATTGAAGGTATTGAAGCTCTCCTATAAAAAGACGGGGTTCCTCTATGAAACATTGGCATCAAAAACTCTTCCTCCTTCTCCTGCTGGCTTCTTCCTGTAAGAGGACCGAACTAGAGCTAACTGACACCAATAACATCACCCTTCCAGGCACGGGTGACATCACTTCGGCCCGATCGATCGAAGAGGAGCGCTCAGCCAATCTCAAGCGCCAGACCGAGCTCGATGCGGCGATCGTGATGCTTAAGGATTCGCTCGCGAACTCCAAAAATCTAAGTTCCGAACAAAGAGAACAACTCAACGAAAAGATAGCTGCGGCTGAAGCCGAAAAAAATGGTCTTTCGCGTCGTGAAAAAGAACTGAGCGACAAGCTCGCCGAGACCCAAAAAGCTTTGGATGAAGCGCGCACCCGCAATGAAGAACTTAAAAAAGAACTGGCCAAAGCCAAAGAGCGCGAAGCAGAACGTAAGAAAGACGAGCCGATAACAGGTGAGACTAAGACCCAAACCAAGGTCGCTCCTCTCGGACCCTTCGTGATGTTCAAGGGCGACCAATGTCTCGAAGTGCAAAATAAGAGCAATGCCGACAACGCTTTGCTCGGAATGGGCACCTGCAAATCCGAAGCGCACCAGTCCTTCCTTTTTGATAAGGCGGACGAGAGCGGCGCCTATCGCATCATGCCGCAAAGCAGCCAGAAATGTTTTGCCGTCGAAAAAGGCTCCTTGGACCTCGGCGCCAAGCTTATCCAGACAACCTGTAGCCTGACCGATAAAGCCCAACAATTCTATGTACTCGGCTTGAACGACACGGACTTCTTGCTCCAGAGTGTGAAGAGTCAATACTGTTTCAGTCTCCAGGCGGACAAGTCTCTGACTCAGGTCGTCTGCGACACAAAATTGGAAACAACTTTCCGCATCAACAACCCCACAAAATAAGCCTATAGCCGCGGTCTGGATCTTTTATGGATCCTACGCCTAATATTCCTTGGCTTTTTCGAGCTTTCTGCTAGATTGTCGCCCTTCCATAGCGAGAGGGCCTCCCATGCAAAAGATCATGTTAAAAGCTGGCAAAGAAAAATCACTTCGCAACCGCCACCCATGGGTCTTCTCCGGCGCTATTCAACACGCTCCCAAAGACAGCGGGACTTTTGAAGTTCGCGACCACAAAAACCAATTCCTGGCCCTCGCCTACTTCAATCCCCAAAGTTCGCTTGCGGCGCGTGTCGTCAGTTGGAAAGCGGGCGAAACCTGGGATCGCGAAAGCCTTCGCCACCGCTTGATCGCCGCTCTTGAAAGACGTCAGAGCCTCCTTGGTCCTGATCAAACCGCCGCTCGCATCGTCGCTTCGGAAGCTGATCTCCTGCCCGGCCTCATCGTCGACCTCTATAGCAACGCTCTCGTCTTCCAGATCCTGACTCAGGGCATGGAAAGCATGCGTCCGGTCTTGGTCGAGCTTCTCGACGAAGTCTTTAGAGTCGATATCATCGTTGAACGCAGCGATGAAGCGATTCGCAAAAAAGAAGGCATGGAAGAACGCAAGACACTCATCAAAGGTACGATTCCCGAGGGTGGCGTCGAAATCATCGAGCACGGTATTCGTCTCCTCGTTGATATCTGGGACGGTCACAAAACCGGCTTTTATCTCGATCAGCGCAGCAACCGCCGCATGGTTCAGGATTATTCCAAGGGCCGCCGCGTCCTCAACTGCTTCTCTTACACCGGTGGCTTCAGCCTGGCCGCTCTCAAAGGCGGCGCGCGTGAAGTCATCAGCGTCGACGAAAGTCGTCCCGCTCTCAACATCGCGGAAGGCAACGTCGCGAGAAATTGTCTTGATTCCAGCCTGCACTCGACGGTTCAGGCCGATGTATTCAAATATCTGCGTGAGCTGAGGGATGCGGGCGAAACCTTCGATTTGATCGTCATGGATCCGCCGAAGTTCGTGAGTGACCGCAAACATATCGATCGCGCCTGCCGGGGTTACAAAGACCTCAACCTCATCGCGCTTCAACTCCTGAGTGAAAATGGCATTCTCGTAACCTTCTCCTGTTCGGGCCTTTTAAGCCGCGATTTGTTCCAAAAAGTTTTGTTTGGTGCCGGTGTCGACGCTCAGTGCGAGATCCAGGTTCTCGAGCACCTTTCCCAGTCAGACGATCATCCAGTGCTCCTGACCTTCCCTGAGTCTCTCTACCTCAAGGGATTCATCTGCCGCAAAATAACGACTCCCTAGGAGAAGAGAATGTCACGGAGTGAGTCCGATAACGGACATCTCGGTTTCTTGATTTCGGGCTTCGCCTCGCTCTTTGTCATCTCTTTTTTGGATAACAGCCGCGGCCCCATACTTCCCGTCCTTTGCGCCAAACTCAAAATACCCTACGAGACAGCCGGAACGTTTTTAACGATCGGCTGCATCGCTGCGGTGATTTCAACCTTTAGTCTCGGCTATTTTCTCAAACGCAAAAGCGAGAGACAGGTGGCGCTGGGCATCGCTCTTTTTTGTCTCGTTCCCGGTATCGTAGCGCCTTTCGTTGATTCCGTGGCGACTCTTCTCCTACTGGGCGCTTTGATGGGATCGGCCGTTACGCTCATGGGCACGATGACCAACATCCTGACAATCAAAGGCAGCCCCAGTCATCTCCGGGGGCGTCACCTGTCCCTTCAGCAGATGATGTATGGAATCGGCTCCCTGCTCGCTCCCCTTGCCTTTCGCAATCTGATTCGCCTCGATCTCGATTGGTCCTGGATGCTCGTAGGCTGCTCGGTCGCAATCTTTATTCTGGGCATAGCCTTCTATATCCTTCTCCCCAGCGAGCCCTTCGCCCCGCTGCCTGTCCAGGAAAAAAAGAAGTTGAGCGTGCAGGCCTATCTCGTAGCCGCGCTTTTTGCGATTTATGTGGGCGGAGAAGTGCTGGCCTCGATGTGGATGAGCACCCTCATCGTCGGGCATCAGGGCAAGCCGCCGGAAGTGGCCGCTGTCTATGGAATGGGATTCTTTGCTTTGATCGGGGCGACTCGTTTCTTATGCTTCCTCTTCGTCAAACCCAAATGGGAGACCAGGATTCTCGTAGCCTCCCTGATCGCAGGCATCATCGCTTCGATCCTGGGCCAAAGAGGAATCACGACCGCTCTGCCTTTCATAGGCTTGCTTGGCCCATTCTTCCCGCTTTGCATGGCAAGAATCAGTCGCCAGTTTCCTGACGATTGGAAGGCGATGACGATTTATGTCTTTATTGCAATCCAGGCGATGCTGGCTCTCATGCATCAGTCGGTGGGATCGATCGCCGATGTTCTGGGCATCGAGAACGCCTTTGTGCTCTGCCCTGTTTTGCTTACGATAGCGCTGGGTCTTCTCTTCCAAAACGTTCGAGCGTCGGAGGCTACGAAGCTGCCTTCGTCCCTTTGAGCTTTTGCATGAGACCCTGGGCTTTCTCATGATTCGCATCGAAGTGCAGGGCTCGTTTCAGAGCCTTCATCGCCGGTTCGCTTTCGGACAGGCGGAGATGCGAAAGAGCGATATTGTAATAGATCGTGGGCTTCAGACGATCGGTCTTCAAGGTGTGAAGAGCGGACTCGTAGAGCTTCAAGGCGCCCGAATAATCCTGAGCCCGCGCGGCCTGCACGGCTGCATTGTTAAAGAAACCCGCCGACTCATCTTCAGAAACAGCACTTTTAAAAAACATGACGGCTTCTTCAAGCTCGCCTTGGGCCAGCTTGATGCGTCCGACCTGTCTCCCCGCCTCGCGCGAGTAGTCGGAATCCAGATGCATCGCCTGATGATAATTTTGGAGTGCGGTGTCCAGATCCCCTTTCCCAAAGAACGCGTCGCCCAGCATCACGAGACGGGCCGGGTTTGCCGGACTGAGAATATTCGCTTTGTTGAGTAGAACCAAAGCTTCGTCGAACTGCCCCATCTTCATCTTGATGCGGGCCAGGAGATTGTTGGCCCGAAGATTCGTCGGATCCTTATTCATCAACTCCTGGGCGAGGACCACCGACTTTTGCAAATGCCCCTGCCGGAGCAGAAGGTTTGCGTATTCCATCTTGACTTTAGGATCGTGACTATATTTTTCATAAAGGTTTTCGATCTTCTGATCGATCTGCTGCTGATTGTAGTTAAAAGTTGAAAGCTTGGATTCTCTGAGAAACTTCTGCAGCTCGTTGCCTTCCTTGGCATCGAGAAGCATCTTGGCTTCATTGAGCAGGGTCAGGGGAATCGCACTGTAGGCGTGAAAGCGCTCCACCATCGAATCGCTGGCAAAAGCGATTAGCTGCGGGGTCACCTCGGGAACGAGGATAATGCGCGACATATCAATCGCGGCCGTACTCTGACCGAATTTGATATGGAATTGACGAGCCTGGGATTCCTCCTGCGCGTGCCAGTCATGAATAAAGAGATCGGGTTTCAAATCGTTGATGGCATTGCTCACTTCACCCAAAACACTGATAAAGCTCACTTTGAAGTGACCCATCATCGCTCGTTTTACGGCATCTCGTTTGGATTGAGCGCAAAGGGAAAGGATTCGTTTGTTCATATTTATCCTCTCGCTCGATTTTAGACCTGAAAAATTGAACATCCCGTGAAATAATTATAATGTATTTTTCAAGCGCCGCCTACGCTTCGCTTTCCTCATCATCGATTCGAGACAACAGCAACTTTTGACTTTTTTTCAAGTTATTAGGAACGTTTGAATTGACGCCATCACAAAGTCGTGCAATTTTATGGATAGTCAAAATTCCAAATTTCTTCGAAGGGAGCGATCATGAGAAGATCAATAGCTGCTGCGTTGTTTTTGGCTTCGAGTTTTGCTGGACAGGCTTATTCAGAAGCACGTGTCATTGGCTTTGGACAGCCACACCGTGCTGATGAGTATATCGTCCGCTTTAAAGATGGAATCGTACAAAACCGTGCTTTTTTCCGCCAACTGGGTGTTACTCAGCTTCGAGCCTTCGAATCCTCCCCTTCCTTTTTGATCAAGTCGACCGCCAATCGTTCGAAATCGGTCCTCGAAAGTCTGAAAAACAACCCAGACGTCGAGTTCATCCAGGCTAACAATATTTTCAAAATCATGAAAACACCAGATGATCCGAAGTTCGGCAGTCAGTATTTTCATAAATTTATCAAGAGCGCTGCGGCTTGGGACGTATCAACAGGCGATAAAAGCATTGTTGTGGCTGTGATCGACACAGGCGTTAACTATAAGCACCCCGATTTGATCGACAACTATTGGACCAACGTCGGCGAGAGCGGACTCGATGCCAATGGCAAAGACAAAGCCACCAACGGCAAAGACGATGATGCCAACGGTTATATCGACGACGTGCGCGGTTGGGATTTTGTGAATAACGACAACGATCCAATGGACGACAATGGTCACGGCTCACACTGCGCCGGCATCATTGGAGCCAGAGGCGATAACGCCGTCGGTGGATCAGGCGTCAACTGGAACGTAACCTTTGTCGGACTGAAGTTCATCAACGGTAAAACCGGTGAAGGCGATACAGCCGGAGCGGTTGCTGCGATCGAATACGCCACCAAGATGGGCTTTCCCATCACGAGCAACAGTTGGGGCGGACCAGCCGACGGGAGTGATCCAACGGATCCAACCGGCGAGATCCTGAAAACAGCGATTACAGCTTATACCGACCACGGCGGTCTCTTCGTGGCGGCTGCGGGCAACGACGCGCGAAACAATGATACAAGACAGATCCTGCCTGCTGGTTATGATCTCGACGGTATTCTTTCCGTCGCTGCAACCAACATTTTTGATGGTTTGGCCATCTACTCCAACTACGGACCTAAAACCGTTGATATCGCAGCGCCGGGCTCAGCGATCTATTCGACAGTTCTTGGTACAAAATACGCATCTATGGATGGGACATCCATGGCCGCTCCGGTCGTAGCCGGTGCTGCCGCTCTTCTCAAGTCGATCCACCCGGATTGGACAGCTTTTGAACTCAAAGCTCAGCTGATGAAGACTGTCGATCCGATCTCAGGCTTGAAAGCGAAAGTTGTCAGCGGAGGCCGCCTCAACATCGGCCGCGCGCTCACGGAATAAGTTAAAACGGGCTCGAGCTCTGTCCTTTATCCCTCCTGTGTTAAGATGAACATGGGAGGGAATTATGCCATCCGAAAGCTTAATTTTGGTTTTGTTCGATATGCAGTGCACGGTCTGCCGCGTACTTGCCGAAGTCGTCTCCGACGAATCCCCACGCAACTGGACTTTTCTCCCCTGGCAGCGCTATCAGGTTCCTCCCACAGCTCCCGCGAGTTGGAACGAAGTCATTCCCCGAGAACTGCGTGTTGTCACGGAAGGGCTATTCCTTGAAGGCGAAGCCGCCTGGCAATTCCTTCTCGAGCACAATTCTCGTCTGAAGAAATATCAGCTTTTGGCCGCAAAAGTGGGTCTCAGCGCGCCGCGAAGCGCACGCTGGTTACAGGCTGTGGGTCACGGCCTTCGTAGGCTTTGTGTTTCTTGTGTTTATTTTCGCAGATAAAGATCGGATGCCATACACTTTTGCGCTCAGAGATAGACATCCCCAAAGACAATTTTAGAGCCTGTAGTCGAGATAGTAAGGTAAATCGGTTCGATCGATCTGTTTCATCATGTCGAGCGCGGCTTCTTTCGGCGAGACCAGTTTGCCTTCGTTGAACATTTGTACGAAGCGCTCCACCTGGGGAAAATCTTCCGGCTTCTTTTTACGAAGTTCATGCTGCATCGGTGTATCGAGTGGTCCAGGCGAATAACTGATCACCCGCACGTCGCGTTCCGCCGTTTCCATTTCGGCGGCCAGAACCTCGGAAGCCATCGCGAGAGCAGCCTTGCTGCTGCAATAGACCGACCAGCCCTGATACGGCTTCTTCGCCGCCCCACTGCTTACATTCACTATGCGCAAAGGACGGTCTTTATAGACTGCAACGGCGATGTTCATCAATCGCAGGGGGGCTGTGACATTCAATTCAAAGGCCCGACTGATTTGAAGGCCTTCCATCGATCCATAGGGCTGCGTGGGTGCTATCGTGCCCGCACAGTTGATAAGCACAACGCGCGACCAATCCTGCCGGGGCAGACTTTCACGCAACTTGTCTTCCCAATTGCCTTCGCGGCTCAGATCGAAATGAAACTGATAGAGACGGGGATTTTTTGAGTTGATAGAGCGCCTGGCCATGCCAATAACGGTAGCTTCGCGCTCCAAATACGCGTTTGCTAACTCAAGGCCCAAGCCTGAACTATGACCCGTAATCAAAACCAATTCCATTGCCGGCCCCTCTATATGCAGTTCCACATTCTAGGCCTAAAATTGCCTGACTGAAAAGCGTTCTTTTCTGGCAACAGACCACGCCCTCCACCCCCTCAACAGCTTGACGCGCCCATCGCAGGAAAAGACCCCGGAAACAATCAGTTTCCAGGGCCATTTTTATGCGAAAAAAATTAATCTGAGTTAAACAGGCAACGGAGCTTCCTCACCGTTCCATTCCACCCCGTCCATCATGCAGGCCGTAAGCGAAATCTTGCGGGTCCATGATAGGTAGAAAAGATAGCCGTAACAAATCACCTGATAGAGAGCCGGACCTGGATCTCTCCAAGCAAACATGACATCGCGCGCCTGAACGATATCCAGGAATTTTTCGCGAAGATTTTTTTGTTTCCTGAAAACGGCCGGCAAGGCACTGAGCATGCCCAAAGTAATTTGCGCCCTCTGCCGTCCGCTCAATTCGGGCAGGGGCCTGGACGGTTCACGGATCGCGTAGCCCATCATCGCCGGCTCGAAGAGATGCACCCCGCTCGTCGGCCTGGGATTGCATTCGATCGCGGCGACTTCGCCCTGACTGTTGACGATGAAATCCATCGACACAATCCCGTGATAACCAGTCGCTGCCACGAAGGTTTCAACCCATTTTCGAATCGCCTGCTGATTGATCTGGCGAAAAACCACAGCGACCGAACCCAGAATAACCGAAGGGCGATAGACGAGGTGCGCCCCGATTTTGCCATTGTGTACGATCGTGCAGGAACAAAGCGTTTCGCCTTCAAGTTTTTCCTGAAGGACCCAGGAGCCATCGGCATCCGCACCATATTGCTTGGGATGCACACCGGCTTCGGCAAAGACCACGCCCTGCCCCGCACGCGAGAACACTTGTTTGAGAATATAATCTTTCTTGCAGTAGTCAGGAATGTGATCTTCCGCTGTATAGAGCTGCGACTGCGGCACGGCCAGACCAAGGTCTGCGGCCATCTCAATAAACTTTTGTTTGTGATGCACGGCAAAGAGCAAATCTGTCTCGGGAAAGAAGAGTTCACAATGCTCTTTGAGTTCAGGAGCCATACGCGCGAGGTGAAAAACATCCTCGCTGGCGGGAACGATCAAATCAATCTTCTCGCGCTTAACGATGTCGAGAATATTTTCCCGATAACGTTCAAAGTTAAGACGGGGAGATGCAATTTGGTAGCTTCGGGAGACGCTGCGGGAACCTTGGCAGATGTGAGTCGGATGGCTATCTGCAGAAATAACAGTAGCCCCGGTTTTCGCAAGTCCGCGACAAATCTCCAGCGCTGCAGGCAATCGGCCCGCAGTTACCAAAACCCTTTTCGCCATGAGTTCTTCCTTAAAAGTGTTTACCAAGTCCTACCTGGTCCCGGGTATACGCATGATTAGATCAGAGCTAAATCCACATAAAGAGACTGTCCAGGGGTCGCGGGGGCCTGAGTGACTGCGGAAGGTTGTGTCATCAGGCGATGCGAATACACATGCAAGGGTTCCCTAAACTTAAGGATGCCTCTTATTGCCGCTTTCAAAGGATCTCGTGGATGAAACCCTACCATAATAAACTGGCTTTTGCCGCCTTCTCTGGACTTGTGCATGGCAAATCGTACAAGAGACTGCAGGGCTCGGATGTTTTCGGGTTTGGCCGCTAACCAACGAAAGTACTGAAAATGCAGTGATCGTCCTGCCTTTGGGGGTGGCGGCAGTTGCCACAGAAGACCCAGGGTCGTTAGGAGACGAACGATAAACTTGAGAGCCTGAGAATACCGTAAAATGATCGTTTTGCGCAATGCCGATTGATCCCAGTGGGCCAGACACGCACTTATCTCACCGTCTGCGTTCTGCGCCACCCAAATATTGGCCAGGGAAAATGACGAGTGTTTGTTGAGAGCCTCCTGGAGCCACTCGATGGAAAAGCTCGGGGCCCCGTCCACATTCTGGTAAACGCTGTGCAGAAGTTTGGCGAGGCGCGGGAGATCCTGCTCCTTGGCCTGACGATAGGTCCAATTTTTAGAAATCTTATAATTCCAGACCGGCAAAAGCTTATAGATCGTGATATGGGCGTCGGAACGAATGTTCATCTGCGATCGAAGAAGTGTGTTCGCACGACTCGGAGCCGTATTGCTTTTCAGAATTTCAACAACACCGTGATCGTACTTGCCGCTTTGGAGTAGGTCATTGTAAATCTGAATGAGTTTCGCCGAAACGCGTGTCCGCCTTACCGCCGGATGAACCCGCATATCACCGAAATGGAGCACCTTGACGTTGAGTCCGTTGCGGTTCTCACTGCGCTCAAGAAAAACCGCACTGGCAACCAAGTCGCCATGCAATGATTCGGCGACATAGACAAAGCTTCGCTCCCCTTGCTGACGAGTAAGCGCAAAGAAATCAGGGTAGCGATCGGAATAGCTCGATATCCTACCCTGAGTCGGGCAATGGCGTGCCAGTTCGATAAGCCGATCGTTATCATCTAAACCGGCTTCGCGAATACGGAACGGCGCTGTCATAAAGCCTCCAGGCGCGTTTCAGAACGAAGCAATCGAGGTTTGTTTATCCTATTTATTCAATTCCGGGTCTTACTTGTCAAACGGGAACACGATGCATGGGTGCTGAGGCGGTTTAGAAATTTTATCGATGTTTTGGAAAAACCTTCAACACTAGCCCTTTCAAGGCTCACACTCGCAGCTTGTCAATTGACACTCGGTTAGGCAATCGATAGAATCCGGGCAAGCTATTCAATCAGGATACGCACGCATAATGAAATCTCCCTTATTACAATCATTGAAGCTCATTTTAGTCGTCCTTTGGCTCTCGCCAACTGCGTGGGCCCTCGACTTCAATCGCTATCACGATCAAGATGAGATCGCTGCCTTCCTTCGCACCGAAGCCCTTAACAACCCAGAATTAGTTCACTTTGAGATCCTTGGCAAATCAGCTCAGGGTCGCGAGATTTCCATCGTGGCTATCACCAAGAACCTGAGCCGCGATGCACCTGCCATTTATTTCAATGGTACCCATCACGGTAACGAACGTGCTTCTACCGAAGCGGTGTTGGCCGTTATCGACTATCTCGTTCGCGGGCAGAACAACAGTTCGATCGATCGCCTGCTGCGCCGTTATCGCATCATTCTTCAGCCGATGGTCAATCCTGACGGCCACGCCTTGAATTTGCGCACGGATTCCCGCGGCATCGACCCCAATCGCGATTACGCAACACCGAACAAGCCTGAAAAAGAAGCATTTCAGCTAGTTGAAACCCGACTGGTTCGCGATCTGATGATCAAGGAAAAAGTCGTGGCCTCCGCCGCATTTCACTCCGGACTCGAAGCCGTGCTCTGGCCCTGGTGTCACACACCAACTCTGAGTCAGCACGACCCGGTTTTCCGCACGCTCGCGGCCAGCGTCGCGAAAACGATGCAAGTGAATCGCACATCGCAGTCGTTTTATGACTACCAAACCGATGGTGAATATATAGACTTCGCCTACATGCGCCACGGCACCTATGCCCTGACATTTGAAGTCGCCCAGGAAGCCACACCGATGCCCAATCATCTCGATGCCGTTGTGCGCCGAGCTGTTCGGGGCTCCATGTCCTTTCTGAAAGCGGTTGACGAAGTATTGAGCACCCCACAAGCTCGTTTCCCCGCGATCGTCGGCGATGGCCAGGCCAGCCTCTAAGGTCCCAGAAGCCATCGCAATTCTCAGACCCTTTCTAGTCAAATCAATCCATTAGCGTTAGAATCTCCTAGAACGACACCAACATACGATAGTTCGTGGCCGCGCCTTTGCCGGGCGCTGTTTTCTGGGAAAGGATTCAGCACGTGCCGACTCATTCGTGGGGCCGTATCAAGGGCCAGGAAAAAGACTCAAAAATTTTGCACTGGCGGAAGGATGCTTTTGCCCTTTCCCAATGGACCGGACCGGTCCTCGCCTATGGCCTCGGCCGTAGCTATGGTGATAGCTGCCTGATCAATGGCGGCACTCTAATTCAAACCAGCCAACTCAACAAATTCCGACATTTCGATCCCGAGACCGGACGCCTTAGCTGCGAGGCCGGGTTGAGCATCGAGGATCTGTTGAAATTCTCCGTCCCTCGCGGCTGGTTTATTCCTGTCTCGCCCGGAACCAAATATGTGACCATGGGCGGGGCCATAGCCAACGACGTTCACGGCAAAAACCATCATCGTCGGGGCACGATCGGTTGCCATATCATCGACCTCGAATTGATGCGAAGCAATGGCGAACATCTGCAATGCTCGTTGCAGCAGGAAGAGGCTCTCTTTCGGGCAACGATCGGAGGCTTGGGACTCACAGGCCTTATTCTCTCCTGCACAATCCAGCTTATACCCATCGAATCGCCCTATATCGACGCAGAAATGATTAAGACGACAGGTCTTGGTGAATTCTTTGAGATCGATAGAACCTCCGATCAGGATTACGAATATACTGTCTCCTGGATCGACTGCATGGCGAAGGGCGACCAACGGGGACGCGGCGTTTTCATTCGCGGCAATCACGCAAAAGGCGGCGACCTCCGCAGCTATTCCAAACAAAAGAGCCCTTTAATCACTATGCCGATCGATGCGCCGGAATTTACGCTCAATCGATTTACCATCAAAGCTTTCAATGAAGCCTATTACCACAAACAGTTTTCCAAACTGAAGATGGTTCGCCAGGGCTTCGATCCATTCTTCTATCCCCTGGACGCCGTAGGGAACTGGAATCGGATTTATGGCAAGAAGGGTTTGCTTCAATACCAATGCACAGTCCCGACGAATAAGGTTGAAGACTTAAAGCAACTGTTCGATCGGATCGAACGGTCGGGACAAGGCTCGTTTCTGGCCGTTTTAAAGCGCTTTGGTAACATCGCGTCACCAGGCATGATGTCCTATCCTTCCGAAGGCTATACGCTGGCCCTCGACTTTAGAAACCAAGGCAGGAAATCGATCGAACTTTTTCATGAGCTGGATAAAATCGTCATCCGCGCCGGAGGAAAGCTTTATCCGGCCAAAGACGCTTTGATGAGCGCTCTCACCTTCCAAACAGCCTATCCACAGTGGAAAGAATTTGAGCGTTACATCGATCCCAAGTTCCAATCGATGTTTTGGGAAAGGGTAAGTACACGTGGTTGATCAATCCAAGCTGGCTCAGGAATCGAATCGCAACCTGAGAGCCAAGGACAAAGAGTCGGAAAAAGAGAAAAAGAATCCCCATCACGTGATGATTTTTGGGGCGAGCTCCGGCATAGCGCTAGAATTTGC
Organism: Oligoflexus sp.; assembly: GCA_014377445.1. Classification (GTDB taxonomy): domain Bacteria; phylum Bdellovibrionota_B; class Oligoflexia; order Oligoflexales; family Oligoflexaceae; genus Oligoflexus. Next base: position 10,742 of record JACMPP010000107.1, on the reverse strand, counting down.
ACGGCCTTTTGCGGATCGCAAGGCCCGCTTCACACTCATCGCCCGTGACGAAGACAAACTGAAAGACATCAGTGCGGATCTCTATACACGCGGCGCGAAAAACGTCGCCATCGTCTGCTATTCCCTCGATGCGCTGGAAGGCAGTTATGCCGCGACGAAGGAGATCATCAAACAGACCGAAGCGCCCGATACCGTCTTGATTGCCCATGGCATCCTTGGGGACAATGACGCATTGATGAAATCCCCTCAGGCCATGGATCTGCTTTTCAGGGTAAATGTTCTCTCGCCGATAGGCATTCTCATGGCGCTTGAAGAAGCGATGGGCGAGCGGAAAAGGGGCACGATTGCCGTCATTTCCAGCGTGGCGGGTGATCGTGGGCGTGCTTCGAATTTTGCTTACGGCAGCACCAAGTCCGCCATCTCCGAGTTCACCTCGGGACTCAGGGCGCGCCTTCTCCCCAAAGGCGTTTTTGTTCTCACCGTGAAACCGGGAATGGTGGCTACGGCGATGACCGAACACCTCCCGCGGTCGCCTTTGATGGCTTCGCCTAAAAAGGTGTCACGCGACATCATCAAAGCCATTTCCCAGAAGACTCCGGTGCTCTACACACCTTCGTTTTGGCGACTGATCATGTTCATCATTCGCCACCTTCCCGAATTTATTTTTTCCCGATTGAAATTTTAAGAATCCCAGCCACTCAGGTCAACTGAGTGGCGCCTTGGGTCTGGCCCATATTCTGGGTTTGGCCCTTCTGAGAGGCATTCGGCAGCATGAGCACCGACGAGGGTGTTTGCGCCGCGAATTTTGCGCCCATGGCCTGGCAACGTTTGTAAAAATCGATCAGAATTCTCTGCTGCGTGTCCATGGCGAGCTTATATTCCGCGCTCAGCATCATATAGACGACCTCAAACTCCAAAGCCTCCGGACCGAGTTTGGCAAAATGCGCGCGATCAAAGCGAACATTCTCCTGAGCCTTGATGATCTCGGTGATGATGATCGGAATCTGTTCCAGATTTTCGGCGGAAGTACCATACTCCATATTGAAGTTAAAAATGACCCGCCGCTCCTGCATGCGCTTGAAATTCTGAATGTAACCTTCGATTAATTTTTTGTTGGGAAAAACTAGCTGCTCGCCGGAAAGCGCTCGAATACGGCTCGTTTTTAAGCCGATCGCTTCAACCGTGCCCGACTTGTCATCCGCAACAATGAAGTCTCCCACTTCAAAGGGACCATCCAGAACGATCGTGAGTGAAGCAAAGATATCGCCCAAAATATTCTGTACCGCGAGAGCAATCGCAATACCGCCGATACCCAGGCCGGTGACCAAGGCCGTGATGTTGATGCCAAGGTTGTCGAGCAGGAGGAGAAAGAGAACCGTCCAGAGCACAAACTTCGCCGTGATATTGATGGCGCTATAAGTCGAAAGATTATCGACCTTGTCGTCCTTTTGACCATAACGCTTCGCTAAATAACGGCTCAAAAGATAGGCCAGGATTTCATTGCCCCACAAAGCCGCCTGGAAAAAGACAGTCACAACCAAAAATTTATAGAGTAAAGCCAAGGCCTGCGGCGCAGCTCCCATGATTGAGGCCGCGAAATACAGGCTCGAGACCAAGATAAACACGCCATGCATTCTGTCGATCATACGACCGACGATGTCGTCCCAGTGCGTCGAAGTTTGAAGGGCGATGCGGGAGGTTTTCTTACCAAATCGTCTTTTGATGAAACTAAGCGCGCTCCAGAGCAAAGCCGTTACGGCGGCAATGATGCACCACTCAAATAAATCGACGCCCAAATAGGTCGAATTTTTTAGTACTCCGCTGGCCTGATCAATCCACATCGTTCTATTTCCCTTCAGTCGGAAGAGTGGTCTCTCTTTAGTATTAAAAAGCTTTTACGGTCCGGCACAAGATCGAATCCGCGTGATAAGGCTACAACTTGGGCAATTCCAAGCGCGATACGTAGATCTTTGCATTTCTGTATCGATTTGTTTTCAGTATTGCGCAGATCGCCATTTTGCTCCTGTGCGCTATCTTTATAAAACAGGCACGTTTTGTGGGTTTTCGTGCCTCGAATTCACTACCACTCCGACTGTCTCCTCACAGATTACTGGTAAGGAATTGCAGAATTTATAGAGAAAGATAGAAGAAGATTATTAGCGTACACTCGTATCGCTTCAAAACAGGCCTGAGAAGCTAAGCTCATCAAATATAAGGACAAGCAAGCGCAGCAATGGTTTGATTGATAACTTTTGCTTTGACCCAGTGCGTGATGATTGCTATGCAGGACATCTAGAGAGATCAATCTTGTCGCCCAACGCTCGAAGACGCTCTCTAAAGGGGAAAACTAATGACGAGTCGTATTGTCGCTATAAAGGCTGCTTTTGGCCTTTCTATGATTTCTACTCCTGTGTTCGCTAATGTCTTCGACACTTACGGACAGAGTGCAGGAACAATTTCCATTGGCAACGCCACGACAGCGGGAGGGACGCAAGCATTTGCGGCGTATACAAACCCTGCCCTTTTAGTGACCGCCAAAAAGAACGAAATCAGCGTCCAAGCGATTTTGACTCGGTTTGATCTTCAGGATCTTCCCGAAGCCGCCAACAGCCCGCTCCCTCGTGACCAAGATCGTGCCTCGCAGGCTGACGATCTACAAGGAAATAGCGTCGGCATGAACTTTACTTTGACCGAAGGCCTTCACCTGGGTCTTGCCGCTTATATGCCTCAAGGCAGCTTCGGCCGCATCAAAGGCGTCTCCTCTTATCAAAGCTCCTACCTTCGCTATAGCGAAAATCAGAGTAAACCTGCGATTTATACCGCTATCGGCGTCGAGCTTCCTTACGGATTTTCGGTTGGCCTAGGCGCTTACTACTCACTTCGTGCCAAAGGCGTTTTGCAAATCGCTTTGACCAGCACCGAGAGCGAAGGTCGTGTCGACCTCAATATGGAGCCCGTCGTAGCCCCTTACGCAGGCGTCGCCTGGACCAACCAGACGATGACCTTCGGTCTGCTCTATCGCGAAGCGCAAAAAACGGATTCCAAAATCGATTCAGGCTTCTCTCTGACCAACGAAGATTTCAGTTTGCCATTCAACGCCAACACCAGCCTCGTGCCCTTCTACGATCCAGCGATGTTTCGTTTCGGTGCGGCGTACAATCTAAGTGCCGTCCAACTCCTTTTTAGTTTCGAACAGGCCCAGTGGGGACGCTACAAAACCGCTTTGGTTTCACTCACCGGTAACGACGTTGCCAGCATCTCGGCTGAAGCCAACAATGCCAGTGCCAACCTACGCGACACCCAGGCCTATCGTCTTGGTATGATCCTGCCTTTCACAGGCCCTATGGATCAGACTCTTGAATTCCGCAGCGGTTTGGAATTCCATACATCCGCAAACAAGCCCAACACCCGCGGCTCGGTCATCGACCCGGCTCGCCAAAGTCTTGCCGTTGGCCTCAACTGGCAGCTCAAAGCCGATAGTCAGGGCCGTCGCCTGGCCGTTGAAACAGCTTATCAATTCAGCCAACTCTCGGCGATGGACCGAGTCAGTGCGAAGGGCGCCGAGATACATTTGAGATCGGGTCACTCCCTGCAAACGTTTGTAGGGGGCTTGGATTATGAACTCTAAGTTTAAATCCAAAGCCATGTATTGCCTCCTCTGCGTCTCCTGCTTCCTTAGCTCCTGCTGGGGCAAACAAAAGGCAAGCAAAAATACGCCTAATTTCGGATTTTTTAAGACCTCTGATGCCGAGCAGGCCTGTGTCAGCACCAACGTCTCGCAATGGGAACTGAACGCGAAGTTTCTGCACAACTTCCTAAGCTGTGCCTCGAACAAAAGCGTTGATGGCAAAGAAACGTTGAGCGGTATCCAAAACCTTTTGGCGAAGCTCGACGAAGCGAAGATGCAAAAGCTTTTGGATTTCGTTCTCACCGTCGATCCCAAAGGAGCGACCCACGAAGAACGTTATCCCTATCTCCTCGCAGCCACGACGCTTCTGGATAGAGGCCTGGTCGACGGGAAAGTCGCTGGCCTCAACCTCGCCGGCGAACGTCTTGGTAGGCTTCAAGATTTCCTCGTTTCCCTGGACGCTACGAAAACCAAGGACATCTTAAGTACCTGGTCGAGAAGCGGTCACCTCGCCGAGATTCTCAACGAATTTGGTGCTTTCGTTGATCAGCTCGAGGACAACAGCCTTGAATCGGCAACCCACGAACTTCTATCGGGTAGTAAGCTTAAACCCGAATTTCTCTATCTCGCGCGCCGCCTCCTCAAAGAAGACCTTCTCTTCACAAATCTCAGCGAGATATTAGCCAAGAAGAGCGCTCAAGTATTGTCCCCTCCGGAACAGCTAAAATTACTGGCGCCTTATCGCGAGTCTTTGACAGCAAGTGATACACAGGCCTTACAAAACGTTAAGCCAGCCGTGAAAACTGAAACAACGGCTCTTGCCGAATTCAGCAAACTACACGAACAGTATACGCCCACAGAGCTGCAAGGTCTGAGTTCGTTCCTCCTCTCCTACTGGAAGTCATATCAGAATCTCGGTGAAGACGAGCGGGTAAGTCTCGATGCACGCTTTGCCGATTCGATGAATAGTATCCTCGGCCAGCAGGCGCATTCTGCGAAGTGGATGCTGGCATTGCTTCGTGATGCGAGCCAATTGAAAGCGAAAGATCTGGATAGCAGCACCATCGCCCTCGACCAGCTCCTTCTGGAAGGAGCGAACCTTTCTCTTGAAGCCATTCGCTTCAAATCCGGCGCGAGCAAGCTCATGTATCAACTCCAGCTTCTCTTGACTCATGGAGGCAAAGTCCCCGGCTGCTCCTTTTTCGACAAACCAGCGTTGAGTGGTGAAGCCGAGTTCAAAGACCTTTCCCTTGCTATCAATAATCTCAGCCGCCCTCAGAGCGACTGTGGCGGACGCGTTCCCCTCGTTGCAGCGATCGAAAGCATCACCGGTGCCGCCATCACTACTGGCTGTGTGGATCAACTCGTATGTCTGGAAGAAAATTCACCCCTAGCCACGAGTCAGGAACTTTGGAATCAAGGCGATGCGGACCCTGTCTTGACCAAAAAACTCACGCTCGAAGCGATCGCACAATTGCGTCAGTTGACGACTGAAGATCCGTATACGCTCTACAATCTCCAACTCGCGTTGGATCGGATTGATCTTAGTCTTCTCGATGATCTTCAAAAACGACTTTCCAATTCTACGGATTGGTCACTCGAGGGCCTCGCGCAACTCGACGATGGGCTGAGTCATGAGTATGCGGGTCGTTTACAAAATGACTTTATCGAAAAACTTCTGACCTATCGCATCGAAACCTTGGCAAGCCAGACCTTTCAGTTTGCCGATCTGGCGCCGGAAACAGTAGATCAAATCGATGCCAGTCTGGAAGCGCGCTCGAGCCGAATTTTTGCCGGCCTTTACACAGACGGACCCGCCGAGAGCCTCATGCGATTGAAGTCGAAGTTCGATCTTTCGCATTTCGCTTTCACCGAAGATCAACTAGATTTAAAAAAATACCTCGAGACGCACCCGAGTATCTGGAGCCGCATCATCTTCAAAGCTAAGCAGGCGGATGGCATATTCCGCACGCCTGCAAGCGGCAGCCTTGCCGGAGAAAACGTTGTGACGTTCTCAGGTCCTGGGAGTTCGCTGAAGAACTATCTGGGCTTTGAGGCTATCCCTGCCGCTCAGCTTCAGGCCATCGTCAGCGAGACGACTAGTCACCGCATTCTGCAGCCGATGCAGACAACACGCCTCTTCTCAGACGATGACCAGGGTCATAGCAACTGGAGTATCTGGGCCCAGCATTATGCCTACGGCCCTCTCGTCGCTAAAGACGTTCCGGCTGAGCTTTCGAAAAAGCTTCAGGACTGGTTCCTCATGAGCTTCATACCGACCGTCAGTGATGATAGTTTCTGGAATGAGCTTGCCTCGACCGGCGAACAGCCTAGCGCCAGTGTTCTCAGTTCGGACTTCTTCAATGTGGTTCCTTACACGCCGGAAGAAGCGCGACTCATCAGCACCTACTACTTGAGACAGTATCAGAAGATCAGCCCAACTCTTCCGCTTCCCCCTGCAGTGGCCTTCGGCAAAAGCTCCGCACCCAAAACCGATGTATCAGCCTTTGCTGACCCGATCCGAGGATTCTTCAACACGTCCTATCTCGTCAGAGACGACTTCGAAGCGCAGTATACTGTCTATGCAAAATACTTTGCCAAATCTCTTCGCAGCGGGAGCAAAGTGTCCGAGCTTAAAAACGGCGTCCTCCCCGACTACGCTGGCTTTAATTCGCAGATCGCGAGCTGGAAGTTTGCTGAGATCGCTCCGGTCAACGATCCTTTCCTTTTGGTGGACGACACCGAAAGCCCAATGGCGCTTCTCTCGAGCCTCAATCTTTTGACCTTTTCGAAGCCGCAGTCGAAGTTCATCCCGCAATCGCTCGTAGGTTTCAGCGGAAAACTCTGTCGCTCGAAAGTTAAAGACGCAGCCAGCGCCACAGTCTGGATCGAAACGCCAACAGCCTGTCCGCTCGACTTTCAGGGCGCCAGCGAAGAAGAGGCTTACGACAAGTTTCGGGACTACGTCGGGACCGAAGCTGTTCAATCCCTCTGCCCCCTCCTCGCGTCGGATAATTTTGGCCCACGCATGACCTGGTCCCAGCGCCTAGGCCTGACTCTCGATGACCAAGCTCTCTGCAAAAACACAGCGAGCCTGATGGAAGCTTATCGTTTCCCGGCCTGGCACAGCTCTAAGGTTTTGAACGATATTTTCGTCATGGGTCGAAAAGCGACCCTCAAAGCTGGACTAGTTCAGGTGCCGAGCGGAATCCGCTTTTATAAACTCAAGCACAAGGGCCTCACGCCGGATCGCTTGGTCAGCGAGTGGCTTCAGCAAGGCAAAGGTGTCTGGAGCGCGAGAAATGCCGCAGACCAACGGCGCCGCGAATATTTCGCAGGCAGCTTCTGGGTCGGCTCTCCGAACCTACTGAACGCCTATCTGAACCTATTGAGTCAACATCTCGATGCTTTCTCCTGGCGTGTGGTTCTCATCGCTTATGCTGAGCGGGACGACAAGGGTCAGCAGAATGATACTCTTCGCGATATCATACGCCTCTTCAGCACCGAGCAAAAACTTGCAGCAGCGAACGGAGAAGACGGCTTTACGTTTGCCCTGACGATGATCGACAAAATTGTCTCGAACAAAGACTATCGCCAGTTCCTCACCAACTTTGCTTCGCACCTCAACAGTTCCGAAGCCTATAACTTCTATTCAAAGGAATTGCCGTTGGCTTTGATCGAGCTCTTCCCCGAGGATCAAAATCCTTTCGATTGGATGGATCCCGGTCTTCACTTTTCCAAATTTCTCGCTCAGCATTCGTCACTAAAGACTTTGCAGGCTTTGAACGACAGCTTCAGCCCGGCTGAACTCGATCGTTTCCTCGTGCAAACCAACGAAGCTCTGCAAACAATCCCAGACATCAAAGACCGAGTCGGTCTCTTGGCCAAACTCTCGTCTGAGACGGTTCAGCTTGCAACTCTTTACATTCCGGACGAAGCCACACAACTCACGGAAGGTTTTGAGAATCTGGTCGCCACCTGGAGTCACCTGTCTCTAGGCGATGACTTCAAACAACAATGGACGACACTCGTGAGTAATTTTTCTCTTCCGCTGGAGGGACTGAATGGCGAAAAGACCATTAGCGGCGAAACTTTGCTTGAAAGCGTTGTCTCCGCTTCTGTCAAAAGAGGCCCGGCTCTCTTTGCTAAGATACAAGAAGCTAGCGACTTCGCAGAGCCATTGTTCTGGCGCAATTGGGCCGCTTCATTTCTCGCAACGATCGATGACAGCGGCGATGGCGCTCTCGCAATGGCCAATTTTGTAGCGCAGAAGCGCTTCCAATTGAGCGAAGGCAAACTCTGGATAGATATCCTCCACTCCAGTGATTTGCAAAATAAAGCTATACTGGCCTTGGAAGCCGTCGATAGTGTTCCAGAAAATATTTGGCGCGAGGCGATCGAAGAAGGGGCTGATATTTCGTCCCGTCTCGTTAAAGCCTTTAGCTACCTACGTTCTCATCTCGAGTGGAAAGTGGACCCTGATCATAATGCTTATCGAATCGCTCTCGATCAGCTTTTTGAATTGAGTCAGGACCAGAATCTAAGAGATAAACAACTTGAGCTAGTAACGCTTTGGCTGAATGGCGACAAAATACCAGACACTCAAAGTGAGATCAAAAAGTAATCGCCTTTACGAAAAGCAGGGGATCAATCCTCAATCAAGGAGTCTTGCATGAAAAGATTTTTAGCTCTAGGTCTCGGCTGTATGTTGGCTCAGGGAGCCATGGCACAAGACAATACGACACCCTTACCTCCAGTAACTACGACACCCGTACCTCCAGTAATTTTGCCCCCAATTGTTGGCAAAACTCTTCCACTTTTGCCATCAGACTGTAGCGAACAGGTCGGAAACAATGGCCTATATTGTTCTAGTCAAGCCATCGCTGGGAACAAAGTTTCTGTGACGTTTGCTGCGGTAGTTAATAAAGACATCGCTGACAAGTGCAAGTCAAAATTCAGCCCAGCGTTCAACGACGTTGAAGATCTGTTGTCTTACTACCTAGATTTTTCTAAATGGCCCACTTACGCGGCAATTTCGACTCAAAAAGTCATCGAGTTTACGAAAACTGTTGGTTCCAAAGACCTTGGTGTTGGCGATGTGTCAACCGCTGATGCGGAAGGAAACATCCCTACGCGTCACGGATATTCATATAGCCTCAAAGTTAAGGGCCTAGAGTTAATCAAACAATCTGTAACTGGCGTAACTTACAACTACAGAGTGACTCCCTATGAGGGCGCACTTGGAAGTCTTGAATTTGTAGCTATCAAAAACCCGCCTAAAGACCTTGGAATTACTACCGCAGGAGTGAACTCACAAACTGGTTCTATTCACGCTGTTGCATGTTCCACTGATCTACTCGAGTCTTGTACCGATGATAAAATCTTGTTGATCTACGAAACAACCATAGAGCCAAACATCTCATTTGCCATCAAAATTGCAGCCGCTACGGTAACTTCTGGAATCGAAGACTTGCTAATGGGTATGTTGACACAACAAGAACTGCCACTACCAGATACGTGTCCAGCTAACTAAGCTGATCTCAAGGAGAGGCCCGGGACAATTGTTCCGAGCCTCTCTTTTTTTCGCAACCACCGCGATAATTTCCCCTCTCACTCTCTCCACTCTTATTCCAATATAGCTTCGCTTTGCAGATGCACTGGCCCCCATAGGCCTGGCGCCTAACAGAGGTCGCCCTTTATCCGAATACATCGTTTCAAAGTCGGCGAGCTTAATCCGGGGGATGATTTCCATTTGGAGGTTAAAGCATAGGTCATTCGGACGCAAAAAATCTCTGAGCCTCATGTCTGCTCCGAATAATTGTCGTTGTTTTAAAAAGTCTCATTTCATGAGATATCATCTATCAGATAACGCAGACTTTTTCAGCAGAATCTACTTAGCCCTTGGCGGCGTATGATCCGCTACCTTAGCCAGTCGCAGAGCGCTGCTTATGCTTTTGTTTTTCTAAAAATAGTTCATAGTCCGATTGCAATCGAGACCACATTTCCGGGGTGGTGCTAAATAGCTCGGCTAATTCTAAAGCGAAAGAACTACTGATTCCACGTTTTCCATTAACGATCTCGTTAATCTTTTTGTGACTGCAACCAAGCGCTTCAGCTAGGGTTGATTGGTTGTATCCTCTGTCTTTCATATATATTTCTTCGAGAATCTGACCCGGGTGAAGCATATGGTCTTTAGGCAAAGAAATTCCCATAAACAGCTCCTCTCAATGATAGTTGACCATCTCAACATCGTAAAACTTCTTGTTTTTCCATACAAAAACGATTCGCCAACCGGATATTTTATCGATATCTATGGCTGTCTGACCTTTTCTATCCTTAGTTAGCTTATGAATCCTAAGGGTCGGAGGACGACCTTTAGACTCTAAATCCTCTAAGGAATCAGTAACATACATTACTGAAAGAAGAGCTTTAGCTCTTGTATGTATAGGCTTCGGAAGTGTTTTCGATGAACCTTTATTCCATATATCTTCGGCGACTTTGCCAGTAGCACCGGTTTTGAAGTTCTCAATCAGAGCAACTCTCCCTACAGACTATACCTCTATTCGGCATAATGACAATATACTTTAGCATGATCTCTATATCTAGCCGTATTCTTTATTTTTTTGATTCGATGATCTTTAAACTTATGTTTATTGTTCAGGCTTTGAACCCAATAAAAACGCGTCCAGCCAGTATCAAAGCTCAAATCCGCAAGGTTTCGCCATCTTATCCAGGATGCTATTTCCTTTGATTCGGGCTACCTATGGAGTGCCCGCATCCTCAAGATATTTTTGACTGGTTGAAACTAGGGCGGATTGATGAGAAACTTTCATCCATAACGCGTCTCCGGAATTTGAAGTATTGCTGCTTTGTAGCTCAACACTAGTTGACAGATTGTCCTTCACCAACTGATTGTGGCAGCAGAATATCCCGGTAAGTTTACGACGAATTATCAAGATCGAAAAAGGAAGCTGATATGGCAGGAGCAGCACGTGAGGAAGTCTTCAATGTCTCGGCAGAGCAGTACTATGCATCCGTGACCGACTTTAAAAAATATCCTGAGATCCTACCCGAAGTGGGCGCTATTAAAATCAAGAGTGTAACGCCGACCTCA
>JACMPP010000106.1 GCA_014377445.1 Oligoflexus sp. | reverse complement strand
TTTTAGATTTTGGTCAGCAAGATCTAGCTTACCAGTGGACGGAAGGCGATATTGCAAATGAACATGAATGTTTTGCTTTGACTCCTTTAACGGCGGCTGAGGTCGCGTGCCGTTATAAGGCGGCCACTAGAACCAACAATCTCTCTGCGCTCGTTTGAATTTTTATTAGCGCTGTCGATAGGATTCCGCGAGAGAGCAGAGATCGGTCTGCGCACAGTTCTTCACGAACCAATTCATTAGTTCGCGCGCTTCGGGAGAGCTGTCCAGCATACGGCCGAGATTTTGGAGGGTTTGCTGAATTATCACCCGCATCGATTGCTGTCAATCAAGTTTGCGGATAGGTCCGCTAAGGTAATTTTTGCGATTAGGAAATTGAAACAGAAGTTCGGAAACAAAGCTTTAGTGTCGGTCACTTTATCAGAGGTGAAAGACATGCATACGAATCCACTTAATGATCCCCAAACTCTTGATTTTCTCCTATGCATAGACCGTGAAATCGAGGCTGAAGCTGCTCGAAAACCATGCGCCTATTGCGGAGACCGCATGCGTCGCGCGTACTATAAGCGATCGCCTCGCTTTCCAGAAATGTACCTTTCTACTAGCTTTGCAGTTCGACCAAGTTATTGCTGCCAGCGTGACGGTTGCCGTCGCCGTATGACTCCGCCGCAGCTTCGATTTCTAGGACGGAAGGTTTACATCTCAGTGGCTATCCTTCTCGTGGCGGCTATAACCCAGGGAGCGTCTGCGAAACGCCTCAGAACGCTCAAATCGGAACTTGGGGTATCTCCATCGACCGTGCAGCGTTGGGTCCGATATTGGCGTCAAACCTTTGTTAGACAAAGAAGTGGAGCTAGCTTCGAGGTAATTTCCTACCCTCAATTGACTGAACCTCTCACTATGTTAGCGGGTATCACTAAGTGAAAAGCGTCCTCATTCGTCTTTCGAGACGCGAAGACCGTCCAGGGGAAAGAGCGGCTCTGACGCAGGCTTATTGAGACATTCCTCAGTGGCATTGGATGGCCCCAGTATTCGCGCTAAAAAAGTTTCGAGGCCTGCTACGGTCCACTTGTCGAAGGACGGGATCGTCGCTGACGCATGATCTTGGCCCAAGGCCACATTGATAGGATCGACTAGATTTAAGAAGCAAGGAGAAAGAAAGCGTTTCGGCAACTCTTTTGTTAAATGAGCCTTAGCTTCATCCCGCCACCAGTAGGCGAGAGTATCAGCGGTCCAGAGATAACCGTAGGGGTAGGCTGTTGGACCTTCCTTCCAGGCGGCAATGCGCGCAAGCGGCACGCGATAGTGCGTCGATCGTCGAGCACTGACGATCTTTGCCTCATCTAGGCTTGACCGGGCAAGATCACGGTAAAAGTCTTTTTTCTTCGAAAAAATGCCCTTCTTGTCTTCATTGACGAAATGATAAAGAGCAAACACCTGCCTAGCGCGCAAGCTGGTGATGCGTAGGGCGTCATCAATCTCGGTGAAGAGCGATCTTTTCTCAAGGGGAAGCATTCGCAAAAGAGCGGTCGAGCGGTTCGCCAGTTGAAGCAGCTCTTGATTCATTGCGATAAGCAGCGGGCTAATCTCGCGCTCGAAGCTAGGCTGCCCGGATTGGATCGGAGTCAAGGGATTGCGCATCGCAATCAGTCCCAACTTTGCGGGTTGAGTGGATCCCTTTGAAAGCAGATTAGCGATATCATCCCAAGCATCAAAGCCTTGGAGATAGGCTTGACCCGTTCTTTTCTCAGGATTAACCGGACGTTTGCCGGCAAGCTCGCCCAGCATCAAAAGTCTCTTTTCCATTTGAATCGTGTCGATGAGGAGCTTTCTAACGTCGGCTTCTTGCTCTGCGAACAAGGAACTGAAGGGTTGAAGCGCCTGGTCCAAGGCCTCAGCATCCGTCTTGTTAAGGAGGGGATCCCAGGCTGCGCGTGACGCGATGACGTCATTTAACCAGTAGCCCCATTCCCAACCGCTGGAAAAGTTGACCTGACCGTTGATACGGCTACCTATCTTAGTTCCCATGCCAAGCTCCCCTGCCGTCTCAGCAAAGGCAAGCAGTCTGAGATCCGAGAGTCGACGCTCAGCATAGATTGGTAGGAAGAGGGGAACGTCGATATCGAAACTCACCCAATAGGCCGTCTCGGGATAAAAAAGAACTTTCCGGCGACCGGCTTCCCAATGAAGATAACGATATATTTCAGAAAAGTCTCGGTTGCCGTAAGTGGGTGCCGGATCTTTGAGACCGTAAAACTGAACAGTGTGGGGCATGACAGCCAAATCAGGATCGGCATAATAGGGGAGGAAGTTAAAATTGAGGCTCTTCTCTGTCTCCGGATCAACGAAGTGGGTTGCCTTTTGCCCCGTAGACGCGTGCACCTTGACCGAAGTCTCAATGCCGTAAACGTCTTTTGCATAGCGAGTGGCCTGGTTCATCCAACTTAACATCGTTCGATCATCAGGGTGAGTGAATTCACTAAAGCCCATTTCGGTTTCAATAAAATCAACGTCTGTCCCTGCGAGCCAGTCGATGGCCTTTTCGATCTGCAGGGTCTCGTCTCCTTCGTGCCGAATCATCGTCCAAGCATGCTGCTGACGAAAGGCTAGAGGAGCCACGAGGCCCGCTTTAAGACCAAAATCTTGCGCACGATTGACCAGCTGTTTCAACCGTGCCTGCCGTGTGGGACTATCCGCAAAATCCTTCCAGGCTTCTGCTCGCAAGAGATACCAGGAGATCTCATTTTGTTTGTTAGCAAGACACCATTCGAGAACTCGATCCCATTCCGAAAGCATCGATTGGAAGCCTTGTTCGTCTTCCGGGGTTTCACCCCAGCCGTTCAAAAGATTAGTCAGCTCAAGAGGGTGCTGTGTATGAAGATGCCAGCGACGGATCGGCCAGTGAGGTGACGAGGACTTGGTCACTGGCTTGAATTGAAGTTCACTGGGGACATAAGGTTCTAAAGGATGCAGAAAGCGGAAGCCAAGCGTTTCTAAAACTTCGTATGCTGCATAGTGGCTTCCGAGATTGAAGCGTTCATGAGCACGGGCCTTTCCAAGTGCGAAGATATAGCTCTTCGCAGCTTCTTCTCGATGATCGATGAGGAGGGATTCCTCCGAAAGATTTTGAGCCTTTTGAACAAGGCCGGCTTTTTGCGCCAAGGAATGATTCCCGAATACGAGATACTGTCTTGGTTTTTGGTCTAGGATGGGGTCCGCGCAATGGCTATCAAAGACTGCGACTTTAGCGATGAGATCGCTGATGGAAAGCACGACGCTTTGCGAAATATCGTCACCAAAACATAGAGTTAAAGGCTTAACCGCTTCTTTCACTCCCGCAGTCTGAGCGAACAATGAGGGACTAAGTTGCAGGCAGAGTAGGAGCAATAGGGCTTTTATACTCGTCATAAATTTTCCAAATCATGAGATATGTAAGGGGCTTTGCATGTTTAACATTCTCAGGCTTATGGTCAACTCAAATTAGTGATCGATAAACAATTTGTACCAGCAAGTTGGTCGTTGGACCAGAATCAATGGATAGCTGAAAAAAACTACTCTTGCGGCGAAATGAGGACCAAACAAGATTTCGTCTATGGACGATTTGAAACCAGAATGAAGAACCCAAAACCGAGTTCCCGAGATCCACTCATAGGCTTCATTTCCTCCATGTTCACCTATGTGAATAACCCAGACCAAAAGAAGTTCGATTGGCAAGAAATCGACATTGAAATGGAAGGTCTGCATCCCAATCAATTTCAAACCAACCTTATTATTGGTGAAGGAACCTATATTCTGAAGGAAACCACGCCCTGGGGGCGTTTTGAAAAGAAGCAGGATATTGGCGATACGAGCGAATGGAAAGTCTTAGCATTTGAATGGTCGCCCACTGACATCAAATGGTTTGTGGACGGGAGGCTCGTGAGAACCTTGAGTTCCGATTGCGTCTTGAGTAAGTAGGCAAAAGCTCCTTCGAAAATTGGCATCCCTGATCTGGCCCAAAAATTGATACTGAACCTTTGGGTCCCCAATGACGACGTTGCCCCCAATTTCGGTGGACCAACGGTAGGCAAGGTCTATCCCATGGCTGCGACCTACGATTGGTTCCGTTACTATGAGTATACTGGCAAAATCCCAGAAAAAAAGTCACAGAATCTACCGATGACTTCGGTAGCAAAAAACTGTCAGTTATAATGCGAGAAGGCCTTCAGCCCCCAAGGCTGCAGGCCTACCACAGTGAAGACGTTCAAAGGTTTGTGGAACAGCCTGGACACGAATATTAGGGTTCTGTCGCAAATTATCGCTGTCTCGTACTCAATTTTTACAGGTTGTATTTCTGAAATCTAAATTTCCTTGGATCGAGAGATTGATCCGAAACGATGGGTATTCGCAGTGCCCGAAACCAAAACGACGAGCTGGGTAAGGGGTATGCCCAACGGCCTTAAAATACAGCAAGATGCCTCAGCTCACGTTAATGAAGACTTTTGGAAACATACGGCCGATGCTGCAATTGGCAGGCTTAAGGCTATTGCGGGTGCTGACCCTAAATGGAAAAACTCTAGCTCCGAAGACAAGCTTCGAAAAAACATGAGGAAGGGCCGCTCGGTTCAATTTACATCACCGACTGGATCGAAATTATATTTGGCTGAGATGCGCTTTATGTCCAACGGTTCGGAAGATTTCTACCAAGGGATGGCGACTGAGTTGGATGGCAAAATAAAATTTATAGATGATCATTTAACGAGCTTAAGCATGATTCCCTGGTGGAGCGGAGACAAAGTAGCTTACGATAAAGCTTTTTTTTCGATAAAATTTCTAACACATATTTTTTGTTGAATAACCTTGGCAGGATTGAACACGATGGAACGATGATTACGTTGCTATCTTTTGATTCCAATAGAAATTACGTCGCCAACTTAGGAGTGCCGTATACAGATTGCGAGTAAACTGCGCTAGCATTCGCCTAGCAGAACTCTGCAAAAGAGGCTTGCCCCAAACCGAAGCTGTGCTGTCATCAGCCAACTGAGGCAAGGACCTTTTTTGCGTCTAACCCTGAAGCAGCTTTATCAGAAACCCGAATCAGTCAAACGCTGCTCAACCGCTACCATGCGGCCCAAAATAAAATTCAAACGAAGTTTCTGACGATCCATTATTTTACCTTTGTCTTTTGCCATCGGCAGGCAACTTTTTTGGATCAATGGTGCTTCCGGGCAATGCGCTCGAAGATTGAGCCAATGAAGAAAGTAGGCAAGATGCTCCGCAATCATCGCGAGCTACTATTGAACTGGTTTCAGGCCAAAGGGACGGTTTCCTCTGGAGTCGTTGAGGGGATGAACAAGAAGGTGAAAGTCACTACGAGAAAAGCTTAAGGATTTAAGAGCTACAAAGCCATTCGAATCGCCTTGTATCATAAACTTGGTGGCCTAGCCGAGCCGGAACACGCCCAAAGATTCTGCGGATGAGGCGCTTCTTTCAACCTCCTCCACCCGCACAGCTATCGGCAGATCTCACGATCTGCTTTCCCAGAGTGGAGCCATACGGGGTTATTCCGTTCACGATGAAGAAGTAATGCTGCTTTAGGTATCCACTCTCGACCGGGAGCGATGTTGATTGCGAACGATCATCTGGGGGGATCGTCTCCTAGCTCCATTACCGTTTTGGTCAAGCGTAACATTCATCTTTCGCTTGTCTGCTCTGACGGTCTTTATCGCGGATTCACGTACATTTACCATGGCAGCTCCCTAGCACTAGTCCGGCCGATGATTGCCAGAAGAATCGTCATCTCACGATTTCGATCCTACTCTTCAGATGTATTCCTACCTCCGAAGAATTTCGTTACGTGGGTCGCCCTCGCTCTTGATTCAGAGGGCTAGGTTCACGCAGCAATATGCGTGGTTTACTTCGATGCAACTTTTCGTTATCATTGCATAAACAACTCCTTCATAACTAAGGAATCGCACCTCAGAGGGAACATCGCCCCCCAATGCGCGAGCTCCAGTACGAAGGGAGGTTGCCTATGGACAAGTCCCACCGGCCGGCACTCGATCCAGAGAACCAGGTGCCACCGCGGATCGCGCCGCCAATGGTTGTTGTGGCGTACCAATAATAGTCTGCGTTATCCGCCACAGTTGATAGACTCGATGAGCTAGGAAAGGCTCGCAAAAGATCCATTTTTAAGGCTGAAATATTATCGCTAGCTCCGGGAAAAGTAACGCCGTACCAAAGTCCATCGGTGCCATTGTCAGTAGCCGCCGTAGAGAATTGCTGCCCTGTAGTCCATTCCCATGCATTGCCTACCATGTCGGCCACTCCATATCGCGAGCGACAGTTTGCGGTCTGACTGCTGTTGCTCGCATAGGCAGAACCAGGATTGTTATCCGTATGACAGCGAACTGTGGTCGTATCCGCAGTGCCGGTTTCCAAGCCTGGAATACTAACGCTGCCAGTGAAAGTATTCTGATCGATCGTCCCGTCCTGATTCACATCGCCCCAGTCCGCAGCTTTCGACCACTCAGCATCACTTGACAGGCTTAGATAGTAGTTGGACCCATTAGCATCGCTAATTCCCGTATTACGACAGCCTTTCCACGAGGCTCCCTGATCGATGCTGACCAAAGGAGCTGTACCTTGTTTGGATTGAACAGTGGCCACCGAAGCATTGATTGCAGCGCCGTTGCCACAACCTGTGAGGTCAAAGGTTCCGGTTTGTAGGAACACGTCCTGGCAGAGTGCAGCGTTCTTGACCCAAGCAGCAGCTGTGCCTTGTAAAGGCCAATCACTTGCGCCTGCTGGACTATTATTCACAGGTGCCGTCGCTCCGTACTGCGAGGCTTCATACTTTTGGATGAAAAAATCGTGATCGAGGCCCGATTTTTCCATCGGCACATGGACCATGATCTGCGGCCGAGTTTGATTTTGCTGATAGAACTCATCGACAAGGAAGACGCTGGCTCGCCTCAGCCTCGGCTCCAGGCGAAAGCCTGATGTCGACGCAAGAGCAGGACCTGTAAAGTATGGTGAGCGATAGCGCTGAACAACAGGCGTAACAGCATTGCCAGAGGCGTCTTCCACGAGAAGAATGTAATTATAAATTTTACCAACGATGAGGCTGCCACCATCTTGGGTGGAAAAATCGGCAAAAGTGCAGTTCGCTGGAGTAGCCGTAATGCAATTACTAACCGTTGCGATCAAGGTTCCATCACTTGTGCTGCTGGAAAAAATTCGATTACCACTTGAATCGGTCGCTAAAGGGTCAAGAGGCTTATCAGCTGTATAATTGCCGCCGCTATTTCCGAGCGCCCAAGGTGTGACGGTACGAATGGACTGATGATTGGGTTCAGTGAAGCGGTAAAGCCTATAGATAAGGCCCACGTCGGATGCTGAACAGGTCCCCGAAGTGTTGCAGGTCGTCTTTTGCCAAGGCTGCCAAGTCACGTTCACGCGGCCCTCGGCGACGGCATCGGTCGTGGTCCCATCGATCGTGATCGCCACTTGTTCCCAGCGGTTATCTTTTACATACAGATTTTCAGGAATAAGTCCTGCCGTAGCAAGATCTCCCAACACAAACTTTGGTTCATCCGGCAAAGCCAGCTGTGTCATCGTCGGCATCGTGTCAGCCCGGAAACCAAGGCAGCGAAAGCCAAGACCAGTATCACTCGTAGTCGATGGGTCCGTCCAAGCTTGCACGTCGGCCCCAAATTGTTTCTGGTCAGCAAAAGTTGGAGTCTTGAAATCTGCACCTAGGGTCAGAGCGAGCCCACCCGCACCTGGATCGACTGTGTGAAATCGCCGAATGATATTATCGATGCCGTTGGCTATGGTGCGGCCGATGGTGGGGCCATAGCTCATGCGGGATTCAGTGTTCCCACTGATGCTGTACTGAAGCATCCGATTATCGACCCATTCCCTTAGGTTGCCAGCCATGTCCTGGATCCCTAAAGTGTTTTTACAAAGCGTTGCCGATCCAGTGAGACCTACGGATCCAGCAGCGACGTTGCAATTTCCACCGGTATTATTCGTATAAGTCGTCCACATACTCGCATAGCTCGTGCCAATCCACTTCGAGGCGCGACGCCATTCCTCAGCGGTCGGCAGACGAACCATGGCGTTGGCATTACTCGCATTACGGCAGGCGTAAAAGGCCGTGGGCCAGGATATGGAAGCCTGGGGCGTGACGCTAGCAAAACTTTCAGCGGCTTTGGTAATGACTTTTGTGCCGCAACTTGGATCGGCGGCCGTGCCATTGACATGAAATTTATAAGAGCAGCCGGTGAAACTG
>JACMPP010000105.1 GCA_014377445.1 Oligoflexus sp. | reverse complement strand
TTGACGAAAAGGCTAAGGGAAGATCTTTCGTTTTAATATATTCGATTTGATAGCTATGCCCTGGTTTAGTCGAAGGAGCTGTCCAATCGAGTTCAAGCTTTCCTGCATCGCTTAAGCTTACGCTTTCAATCCCTGAAAACTTTCGCGAGGCAATCGAGCCTCCGCCGAAAACGTCCAGGCTGTTACAAGCTAGAGGCGATGTAACAAAAGCTATAAACGCAAAAATCCTGAACCCTGTTAGGACCTTTCGCCGATAAATTTTGATGTTAAGCTCTTTGCCTAGCCTTATCATCACTTTTCCCCTCGTCACACTCTAGTTTCATCGGCTAGAGGGAGGGGAAATCTGAGAAGAGAGGCAGATAATGAGGTCAATGAATCCTAAGTCATTCATAGGTATAATCTATTTTGGCCTTAACTTAGCCTGTTTCGCTTCGCATAATTCGCTGAAAGGGGCTTTTTCATCTTGGCTAGAAACCAATAGTTCACAGCGACTTGGCCGAAGATTCTGAGAAAGGCTAAACGTGTGAGAGGAAAAATTTTGTTTGGCGATGAGGCATCGTTCGCGATGTGGCAGAGTTTGTCATATACCTGGGCCCCAAGAGGCTAACAGCCCATCGTCAAGACTAAAGGGATGAGAAAGTCGGTCAAGGTTTTTGGTCTTATTGATTACGAAACAGGCCGTACTTTCTACGACTTCATTGATGAGAAAATCAACTCTGCTTCCTTCATCAATTTCCTCAAGACGGTATTGACCTCAACACGGTCTCATCTGCTGCTGATACAAGACGGAGCAAAGTATCATCATGCCGAAGAAGTACTGCGATTCCTCGATGAAAAAAAGAAGAGAGTCACACCCTTCAAGCTCCCGCGGATACGGCCGAGATATCCCGTTGCCGCCCATAAATTTCTTCACAAGAAAAGAATGCGAAAGACGTAATTTAAAGTATCAAACTGCCATCGAGAGAGTGCAGGAAAGACTTGAATCCCTAGAGCTCTCTAAGTATATCGGTTATCATTTTCCTGACGAAGTAGTAGTTCTTATGGATGGTGGATATGACTCCAAAAAAATCGAAAAATGCATACTAGAAAAAGGTTGGGATGTTATTATTTCACTGCAGTCCAGCCGAAACGTTCAAAGCTCAGCCTCTACAGATAAATCTTGGCGAAGTGTAAGTGATATGTTCTGGTCCACGAGAAAGCAATCCCCCTGGAAAACTGTCCGCTATAAGCGCGACGGCAAAAGACGGCGAAAAGGAATTCGCGCCAGAAAGCTGACAGGCTACCTCAAAGGCGTAATAGGCCGCGAGATAGCATTAGTTTGCTCGGAGAAGTCAAAGGGTGAAGGTCGAAGATTTCTTGGATGTTCCAGAGCAATTGTTTGCGCCAGTATGATTCTGCAGCTTTACAAGATACGCTGGAGGGTGGAAATTTTTCATCGTGACGTTAAGGGACTTTTCGGTCTTGAAGATGTTGCAGGAAAAAAATTTGATGCCGTCGAGGCCCACGTGCATTGGGTGTATTCGGTGTACATTCTGATGACAATGCTTCAACTCGAAGGCGGACTGACGGCTAAGAGAACGGCCGTGTCTAAAGTTATCCGTGGCAACTCGAGTCGGAACTTAGGCAGAAAAATTCAAAGTCTTCAGGGACAATTCGGAGGGAGAGAAAAGATCAGAGACCTTGTGGCAGCGGTTGTTCGAGGGGAGATTGCCGCATAAATACTAAGCCGCAAGGGTTTCAGACTTTTGTATCAAACTCGCGGCACAAACCAAGTTTAATTTCCTTGGCTTTACCCACTTCATGAGGCGAAATCGTACAGGACTGCCAATGCTAGATCGAACAACGAAAGCAAAGCGTGTGCGTAGAAAGTTGAATGAGTTGTCCGAGCACCTTGCAAAGCTAAGGCTTAAAGGAACGGATGCCATGTTTCAATTCGCTCGAAACCATTACCAAGGTCAATATTCACTACTTCGGCATAAGGGGAAACATCTGGGCACTAAAGCGTTATCGCTCCCTCGTTCTTCATTACCTTTTCAAATGGTTAAATAGAAGAAGCCAGCAACGCTCTCTGACTTGGGACCGATTTATGCTGCATCTCGATCGAATCCAGATGCCGCGCGCCCGCATTATCCACAAAATCTGGGGGTAGGACTGCTATTCTGAAAGACTCACACTGGGAGCCGGATGGTCGAAAGGCTCACGTACGGTTCTGAGAGAAGCTGGGGGGAAGTTCCTACGGCTTACTCACCGTTCTATGCGAATTTATGTTATCACTGCATAAAAAAATAGCTAATGACTATGGAAGCGCACGTCATAGACCACAGCGCAGGCCAAGTTGCGGCCACACCATCGATGGAGGGTTGTCCACCATCATGTGCCACCGGCCCTCATCTGAACCATCCAGGAAGCGACCACCCCGGCGCGAGGCGGCCACTCCACCGGAATAGGCGTATGAATCTAAGTTTGCACTGACAACAGAAAGAGCCGAATTCGAAGGGATAGCTCTCAACAAATCGAGCTTAAAGGTTGAAATAGCAGCCGTTGAGTTTGGCAGAGTCGCCCCATACCACAGACCATCGGTTCCATTATCACGACCTGCACCATTGTAGATCTGTCCCGTCGCCCATTCCCAGACATTACCGACCATATCGGCTGCTCCATAACGAGATCGGCAGTTGGAGGTTGATCCAGCTCCACTTGAATTGGAGCTAAAAGCATTAGCTGGAGTGTTATCCGAATGGCAACGAATAGTGGTAGTGTCGCCCGCTCCCGATTCTAACGAATTAATGCTCACTGACCCTGTAAAAATGTTTAAACTCGCTTCAATAGTGCCATCCTGATCGCTGTCGCCCCAATCCGCAGCCTTAAGCCATTCAGAATCTGAAGCTAGCTGCAGTGAATAGTTTTTCCCATCACTGTCCGAGAGTGTCGTATAGCGGCAGGCTTTCCAGGATCCACCTTGATCGACGCTCACCACAGATGTCGTGCCCTGCTTTGACTGCATCGTCGCTGTTGTGGCATTGATCGCGGTGCCATTGCCACAGCCGCTCAGGTCAAAGGTCCCTGTTTGAACAAAGACATCATAGCATTGAGCAGCATTCTTTACCCAAGCCGATGCCGTACCCTGTGTGGGCCAATCCGAGGCTCCATTGGGACTATTATTGGCGACACTGCCGTTGTAAAGAGAGGCCTCATACTTCTGAATAAAAAAGTCATGATCAAGACCCGACTTCTCCATCGGCACGTGCACCATGATCTGCGGTCGAGTTTGATTCTGCTGATAGTACTCATCAACGAGGAAGACGCTGGCTCGCCTTAATCTTGGTTCCATGCGAAATGCCGATGCAGAAAGGAGAATAGGCCCCGCAAAATAAGGCGAGCGATAGCGCTGCACCGAGGGCACTATGGCATTGCCATCAGCATCTTCGGCGATGAGTGCATAATTATAAATCTTGCCGACGATCAGACTGCCGCCATCTTTAGTTGAAAGATCAGCGAAGGTACAATTTGCAGGCGTTGCGCTCACGCAGTTACTGATCGTTGCGATGAGAGTCCCATCGCCAGTACTGGCGGTGAATAAACGAGTTCCACTCGAATCGACTGCCAGGGGATCGATCGGCTTATCACCGGCATAGTTGCTGCCACTATTCCCCAGCGCCCAAGGCGTCGCAGGGCGAATGGATTGATGGTTGGGTTCGGTAAATCGGTAGAGCTTATAAACAAGCCCTGCATCCGAAGCCGTACAGGTCCCCGAAGTATTGCAGGTCGTCTTCGACCAAGGGGTCCAGGTGACATTTACGCGACCCTCGGCCACAGCATCAGTCGTCGTGCCATCTATGGTAATCGCCACCTGTTCCCAGCGATTATCCTTCACATATAAATTTTCAGGAATCAGTCCGGCCGTAGCAAGATCTCCGGTCACAAACTTTGGTTCGTCAGGCAAAGCCAACTGACTCATCGTAGGCATCGTATCGGAGCGAAAGCCGAGACAGCGAAAGCCGATGGCATCGCTGCTCGTAGTCGCCGGATCCGTCCAGCTCTGTACGTTGGTGCCGTACTGCTTTTGATCCGCAAAAGCCGGCGTTTTAAAATCAGCGCCAAGGGTCAAGGCGAGTCCGCTGGCACCAGGATCTAAGGTATGGAAGCGTTGCACGATATTATCGATTCCATTTGAAATCGAGCGACCAATGGTGGGACCATAGCTTAAGCGAGATTCTGAATTACCGCTGATGCTGTACTGGAGCATGCGGTTATCAACCCATTCCCGAAGATTGCCGGCCATATCCTGAACACCCAGGGCTGATTTGCAGAGTGATGCGGATCCCGTAAGGGCAGCTGAGCTTGCATTTACATTACAATTACCGCCTGTGTTGTTCGTGTAGTTAGTCCACATATCCGCATAGCTCCTGCCAATCCACTTGGCAGCGCGACCCCATTCCTGCGAAGTGGGCATGCCAACTTTAGCATTGGCGCTGCTCCCATTGCGACACGCGTAGTAGGCAGTGTGCCACGTGATGCTTGCCTGTGCCATCATT
>JACMPP010000104.1 GCA_014377445.1 Oligoflexus sp. | reverse complement strand
CGACACATTCTCTCAGTGCGGCGTTGTTGAATCAGCGAAAATCATCGTTGATCGCGAAACAGGCCGTAGCAAAGGTTTCGGATTTGTTGAAATGGCAACAGATGACGAAGCAGCAGAAGCAATCAAAGCATTCCACGGCGCTGATTACAGCGGTCGTTCTTTGACTGTAAACGAAGCACGTCCACAAGCGCCTCGTGAAGAGCGCGGCGGATTCGGCGGCGGACAATCTCGCGGTGGAGACCGTGGTGATCGCGGCGGCCAACGCGGTGGTGATCGTGGTGGAAATGGCGGCGGCTACAGCCGTGATCGTTACTAAGATCTAAAGATTTTACAGCCCCGACCTTCACTGGTTCGGGGCTGTTTCTTTTTTCCATTTATTCCATTTCTTTTTCTATCTCCGAAATTTCCAAGTATTCCAGCTTGTTAATTCTCTTCATCGCCTTTGACCTATACATTACGGCTGTGTTCTTCTCATCTTCCTGTTAGAAGATGCTGACGTTATACGTGTGCGTTCCTTTAGACTTGGACTTACATGCCGAGAGTAAGCTTGAGATTCCTTCTTAGTCTTCTGATATTCCAGATATCTTCCTTCCAGATTCTCCACGCCGAGACACTCTGTGGACGCTTCGTCACGCCCGAACAGATCAAATGGAGCAACTCCGAGAAACGGACGCTCTGCGGATCGGAAGGCTCCCCCTCCTGGCAGAACATCCCATTCAACCAAGCTGAATTCTTCTTTAGAAGCTTCTTGCAGTCACGGGGCTATCACAGCCCCAATTTTGAAAAACGGGACGACAAACTCTTTGTGAAGCCCGGCAAGCTTACAGTCGTTTCCAAGCTTCGGACCTTTCCCGAACGTGCGGACCTCGATCTCGATAAGTACTGGTTCCCTATCGGCCGCGCCCTGACACCTGAAGAACTCAATGCGATTGAGAAGTGGTTTGCCTTTAAGCTCGGCCGCCTCGGATACGCTTGCCCCAAATTTTCGATGACCGCGAATAAGGCAACGGGTGAGGTCCTCATCCAGTTCGATACGGGCGCTCATTGGACTATAGATGAGATCGAAGGGGCATCGATTCCCCAGGTGGAAGACGGGACCCTCGATCGTTATCGCGCCTTTGCCATCGGTGATCCTTACGATCCGGTCATGCTCGAAAACTCGGCGAACCGGCTCAAGGATTCGCAGACCGTTATCAACACGCAGTACAGCCCCGAATGCGCAAAGAAGGCTCCAGGTTATATTCGCCAAACCACTTTACCGGGCGAACCGCGCCTCCTGAGCTTTGGTTTTGGATTTGATTCAGAAAATATATTTATCGCGAAAGGCTCGTGGCGAAACAGCCGGCTTTCACGCAATGCGTCGATGCTTGAGGTTTCGGGCTCGCTCTCCTATCGTCAGCAACTTCTTATGACATCCTACGACTGGTACTATCTGCCTTATCCATCGGCCCATTATCTCAAGAGTTTATTACGGGCCGAACGTGAATTTGAGGCCAGCCATGAAACCCGTTCTATCAAAACTGTGTTAGCCCCGGCCTATCAAACCGATTGGAGCCAACTTAAACTTGACATGTATGCGGGCCCTTCCCTCTCCTTCGAGCGAACTCTCCGAGGCGATGCCCCGGGTGCCACAAGGCTTCTCACCCTTGATGCCAGTCTCAACATCATGGACTCTATGTATGAATATTACCTCGCAAACCCTCAAACCGGTTATCAGGTGAATCTCTTTGGATCCTTCAGTAACAAGTCGGCCGTGTCTGATGTGTCGTTGGCTCACTACAAACTCGACTTTACCTATCTATGGAACGTCCTGAACTACGACCCCACAATCTGGATCCTCGGTTTCCGTGGATCCTTTGCCACGACACAGCCCGGCAAGGGTACCAATGCCAATCAGGTCCCGGCCTCCTTCAAAGAATTTCTGGGCGGATCCGAAGACTTGCGTGGCTTTGCCCGCAAGAACCTACCGAGCGAAGGAACCGGTTCTTTAACGAAGGTATACATGGGGGTGGAACTTCGTCTGAACAATAAGCTGCCGTTCAACCTTCAGCCCCTGGTATTCTACGACTACGGACAACTCGGCGACCTCGCCTTTGATCTGAACCCTGTTCAATTCTATTCTCCGGGTCTGGGTCTGCGCTGGGCTTCGCCTATCGGCACCGTAAGGGTCTCGGCCGCCCATGGATATGTGGCCAAGGATGAAGACAACCAATATCAAGACCGCACCGACATGCAGTATTACTTTAGCCTGGGAGAGCAGTTCTAATGTTTTTCAGACACCTCTTCAAAGCCGCTGCCTACGGCATCATCATGCTCGTCGAGTTCACGACTTTTCTCGTAATCGTTGCCGCGATTCTTTTTGGTATTTTCCTTTACCGACCCGAATGGATCGTCAACGAAGGCAATCTCCGCATAGCGGCTCAATATGTTCTCCCGCGTTTTGGCGTTGAACTCGAGTTCAAGAGTTTCGCAGCCGATTTTCCGCGGACCTCCCTTTATGAACGCGGCATCGGCCTCACCTTCGAAAAACTGAGAGTCAAAACCGACAGCCTGACCTTTATTGCCCCCACGGCAGGTCTCGCGCTCGCGTTCAATATTCATCCTGAACATCCTGCTTTGAACATGATCGGCCCGGTCGTCGTCGAAGACGGTATCTTCGCGCTCAAGCTGCCGCCCGATGATCCCTACAAAGAAGATGAGCCCTTCAAGTGGGATGATAAGCTCCTGGCTAAAATTCGTGCGATCAAATGGGAGATGGTCTCGGCCACTTTCAGAGAGATCAATATTGAAAAAGAAAATAAGGTCCTCATGCGTGGGCCTATGAATCTCCAGGTTTTCAATAACGACCGCATATGGACGATCAATTTTGCCAGCGGTGAACTCCTCGGCACGCCGGTCATCAAAAGCAAAGTTCAAGTCGATATCAGGTTGCCTGCAGACCAAAAGGCCAGCTTCCCCCTCGACATTAAACTGAATGGTTCCGCAAGCATTGCAGAGCAAGGTCCTGTCGCGCTCGAAGGTACGATGACTATACTGAGTCTTGAGGATCTTCGCTACAGACTCAGTGGTAGTATCGGTGACGGCAAGGAGATCATTCGGGCGAAGGTGAACGGCTTCTTCGATCATGGTCGCTTTGCGAGCCAGATCGAAGGCCGCGCTGATGGTTTGGTGGCGACGCTACCGCAACTGGCGGTAAAGCGCTGTCGACTCGAGGGACGTTACAGTCTGGGAGGTCCTGAAATTCTCGATTCGAATAACAACTGCGAAGTCTTTATCGAGCGCATTCCGCTCCCCGAAGAGCTGGCTTTCGCTGACCTGAGCCCCAAGACCTTTACCCTCAAAGTTCATGTTCCGGTCAAACTCACTCTCAAGGACAAACAAACCTATCTCGAAGCCAACGGTGTCAAAGCCGCCCTTGAGCCGATCAGCAATGATGTCTATCGCTTGAAGGCCTCCGTCGTCGGCAGCTTCGAAGGCTTCCTATCGGCCAGTACAGATACGATTAAATCCGAAATCAAAGTCGATTCACAGATCGAAATCCCTGAATTTCAAAATCTTGTGAAACGATTGGAGCTGACGGCCTTTGCTATACCGGCCCCCCTGCATACACTCCAAGGCCGCGTGGCCTGCGGAACCCAGGGGAAAATCGTGAACCTCGGTGAACAAACCGATATTCCTTTGCAATGTACCACCGCTCTCAAATCCTCAGTTCAGGCTTTGGCTATGGACGTGAGCGGAGCGATTCAAACGTGGATGGACCGAAAGCCGAAACTCAAACTCGACGTCCTCTTTAAAGATGTGGCTTTTGAATTGCCGCAGATGCGCATCGAGGATCCGATTCCCCAGTTCGTCCCTGACGCCAGGCTTCAGGATAAGCTGGAAGAAAAGCCGATGAAAAAAGTTTCCGAAAAGGAAATTCTGCCTATCGAACTCGCCATTAGCATCAAGACTGCCAAGCCGGCCTTGATACAGACTCATATTTTGAAGGGCCCGCCTGTGCCCGTCGACATCGATCTGAACATCACCGGTGACAAAGCAGCTGTTGCCGGTCAAATCGAAATCAAAAATTACACCGTCACCTTCCTGAAGCGAAAGGCCCTGGTCGATCATGTAATCATCAAGCTTGACCCCACGCAGGAAAGTCCCGAACTCGACGGCCTCTTCGTATTCAAGGAAACCGATTTCCGTATCGACCTTATACTTAAGGGCACAGCCGATCGTCCATTCTACTATCTGGAAAGTGATCCCCCCCGCTCTCCGACTCAGCTCCTTTCGATGCTCATGTATGGTGGCGAAGCGGACGCTCTCGACACCGAGAGTCAACGTTCGGTCGAGGAAACTCGTGCGGCTATGGTCGATGGGGCCCTGGGTCTTCTCTCGATGTATTACCTCGCCTCCACACCGATCGACAGCGTGGGTTACAACCCCTACACGGGCGTCTTCCGTGCCCGCGTGAAGCTCGCCAAAGGACTTTCCCTATCCGTTGGTTCGGATCTGGGTGGTGCGCATCAATCTGTGGGGATTCAAAAGCGCCTCAGCGAGAACTGGTCGTTTGAAACGACCGCAGAACCCGACCAGGAAACGAACGAGACGAAGGGCGTGGCTCTCTTTAAATGGGGTCGTCGTTACTGACGTTTGGCCCTGACCTTATAGAGCTCAAGGGCAAGCAGGCGTTGCTTGTCATGACTGACGATCGGCGCCGGGTAAGCCCGGGGTCTCGTCAGCTCCGTGAGATTGTGGATCGCTTTTGCAGCCACATTTTTCAGCTCCGGGACAAACTCTTTGATGTACTTGGCATCCGGATCAAATTTCTTACTCTGCAGACTGGGATTGAAGATCCGAAAATAAGGCTGGGCATCACAGCCGGTCGAGGCTGCCCATTGCCAGCCCATATTATTCAAAGCCAAATCCCCATCGATCAGCTTATCCATAAAATATTTTTCGCCCCACTGCCAATTGATGTGCAGATCCTTGGTTAAAAAGGAGGCCACAATCATGCGCACGCGGTTGTGCATCCAACCCGTTTCATTTAGCTGGCGCATGCCCGCATCGACGATAGGGTAGCCGGTTTTACCGGCCTTCCAAGCCTCAAACCAATCCTCTCGATTGCCCCAGTCGATCTTCTTAAATCGATCATCGAAGGCTTCGCCCTCAACCCGCGGATGTTTGGTCAGGATATAGTAACCAAACTCGCGCCAGATCAATTCGCCCAGGAACTTGGCCTCACCCTTGGTGAGTTTCGGCTTTTTATGAAGCTCGTAGTAGGCGATGGCCTGGGCACTCGTCAGTGATCCGTTTTTGAAGTAGATGGAAAAACGCGAGGTACCATCCAGACTGGGAATATCACGAGCCTCTGCAAAATCATCCATGCGCTGGCGAAAATGCTCAAGCTGTGCAAGAATCGCTGTCGTTCCAGCTTCCGGAATTTCAATCGTGACGAGTTTCTGATTCTTCTGGCGGTAGTCTTCGAAAATCTCCCAGCCCGCCGATTCACCTTTGTCTAAAACTTTTTTCCAATTCCAATTATTGAGCTTCTCGACATTGCCTTTTTTGACTTTTCTGAGGTAGCTAAATCCCTTTTTTTGCTGATCCAATCGCCCCGTGACCTCTTCCGTCCGGAACTGCTCCATCCACTTTTTGCTATAGGGCGTGAAGATCTGGTAGGGGCCGATGGGTTTGGTGCTCTTCACAATCTCATGCGGTTCAATCAGAACGTGATCACGCTCAGTCGCGGTATGCACACCTTCTTCATGAAAATATTTTTGGAGACGTTCGTCCCTTTCGAGGGCGTAGGGCTCATAGTCGCGATTCCACGACAGGGACTGCGGCAGGGCCTTCCCGTTTTTTCTAAGATGCTGAAAGAGTCGTTCAAAGGCTTCGTCCGGTCCCTGATCACAAAACATAAGGTCCGAGCCCAGAGCCAGGAGTTCGTCGCGCAGGCTCGCCAGCGTGTTGAGAAAGAACTGGAAGCGGGCATGAGAAAAATCGGCACGCGACAGGAACTTTTTGTCGAAGCAAAAGATCCCCACCACACGCCCGTCATATTCCTTGAGCATACGACTCAGAGCGGGATTGCCAGCCACACGCAAGTCGCGGCGAAACCAATGTACGGCGTAGCTGTCCTTACTCATCTCAAACTCCAATACGGGAAAGGAAGGGCACACTTATCCATGTCAATTGGTCGCTTCGAGGTCGGTTTTACCGAGGAATTAAGTTGTGCACGGCCTTTTCTTGTACAGCTCTCAAGCTTCTCCATGCAACAGTTATGCAGAGCAGGAGATCTCGAGCTTGCAATTTCCGCCAAAAAGCGTTGAATCGAGTCAGGCACTTTTCGGGAAAGAGGTCAGCATGATTGGGAGTTTTCTCCGCGGCATCCAAGGTAATGAATGGTCCCACTTCATGGACTATCTCTCACCCGTCTTCTTTGAAGTCGTGCCTGCATTGGACATCGCGCGCCAGACCACCCAGCTAGGCAAAACCTTTGCAAAGCTTAAGCACCCTGAAGAGGAGGCCATGATCCGCTCCCTCATAAAGGACATGCACCTACCCGTCAATTTCCGCGTGGACAAAGATTCAAGTGAAATGTTGACGTCCCTTTCCAAGCAGGAAAAAAGCCGTATCCTCCTCAGTCTCTATTTTGGACAACTGATGCATGATCCCCTCGCCTGGATCGATCTGCGCAGTTTGACATTTGAGTACCTCTCGAAAGAATGCAACTGGAAGCCAGGCGCCTGGATCGTACGGTGGGACGAGAGTTTCTTAACTGCGATGCGCAAGGTCTATCGGGGCTACTATCTCGGGAACGACGAGGAATATATGGAGGGCCTTGGCGAACTCCATCTCGAACACGCGGCCGAACTCTTTCGCAAGCAGTTTGGTGATGGCTCGCAGAAGGCTGTGCGCTTTCGCATGAAGGACTTCCGCGATTCCTTCCACCAAATCTTTCTATCCTGCAAAAAGGCCAAGACCAGCCTGCATCCCAACTTCTTTGCCTTCGGTCTCTTTCTGAGTTCGCTCTACGAGCATCTTGAAAGTCTCGACGAATCCTACAATGTCCGGGATGTCTTTCTTGAAGTCCTTAAAGCCCGACCCGAAGCGCAATAGACAAAGGCCCGATTAAGGGCCTTTCTCGATATTCACTTATTTCTTCCCGCCTTCAGCGGCGATGACCTTTTTCACAGCCGGTCGCTCATTCACGCGATCAAAATGCTTGAGCACATTTGGAAATTTTTCCAAACCGACCTTCATCCCCTTGCCCCAACGTGTCATGACAAAGAGATAGGCGTCGGGCAGAGCAAAACTATTGCCCATGAGATAATCCTTGCCTTCTAACTGCTTCTCAACAATTTCATAACGCTTTTGGATGTGCTCTTTAGTTGAAGCCTTCACTTCATCAGAAGTTTTGGGGTTAAAGAGCGCCCCAAAGGATTTATGCAATTCAGTCGTAATGAAAGTCAAAGTCTCCAAATGACGAACGCGCTCCATCCCTCCTAATGGCAGGAGCTTCGCCTCCGGTTTCAGATCAGCCAGGTACTGGAGAATGACAAGGTTCTCGGTCACGGTCTGTTTGTTATCGAGTTCGAGTACAGGCACGTAGCCCTTGGGGTTGACCTTATAAAAATCGCCGCCCCCGTAGGTGTGGGCCTTGAGATCCACAGGAATACTTTCGTATTTCATACCAAGCTCTTCCAAAACAATGTGTGGAACCATTGAGCAGGCCCCCGGACTAAAGTAAAGGTTCATAACAAAATACTCCTTTCATGTAAGATTCAAGAAGCATGCGCCCAAGCCGGATCAAAGACAATCCTCGCTTCGTGATTCCCACGGCAAAAGCCTTGACAGCTATGCTTTAGAAGGCTTTTACACTTCATTCGGAGGCTGGTCTTCGAGTCATTATCATTAGCCGGAATTGAGTCGAAAACATGGTTTTCGCTGGGGTCGATATGCGTTATGCTAACGGCATGTGTTACAGATCTGACCTAATTAAAGAGAATTTCAAATGAAACTCCCCCTATCGATTGTGACCCTGCTTGTCACGGCGCAAGGATTTGCCGCCAGTGATGGAAATGGTCGTCCGGATGTCTATACGACCCGTCTTGTGCATGTCAAAGCTGAAGTAAGCTTCGATCAGGCCAAAAAAGATTTTGACGCATTGAATGCGGTATTGGCCAAGATAAAAGGCTTTGAAAAGCGTAACCTCTTCTATGATAAAGACCAAAAGGTTTGGATCGACCAAATCAAATGGAAGCATCTCGATGCTGCAAAATCAGGTGAAAAAACGCTCTTGAACGATCCTGCTTACGCGAATCTCACCAAGATTTCGGATGCGAAAGCTTCGTCCCAGTTCCAGGCTGAACGTGTGACCGAGTTCGAAGCTCCGAATTGAAGCCGAGGTTTTGACGGGATAAATCCGAGGAAAGGACTTCATGGAAAAGCAGTGGCTCAACTACCATCATCTCTACTACTTTCGAGTCATTGCTCATGAAGGGGCTATCGCGAAAGCCGCCAAGAAGCTACGACTCGGGCAGCCCACCCTTTCCACCCAATTGAAACAGTTCGAAGACCACCTTGGTTTTCCTCTCTTTGAACGCAGCAAGAAACGTCTTCACCTGACCGAAGCGGGACGGGTCGCACTCGATTATGCCAACGAGATTTTCCGGCTCGGCAGCGAGATGATGGATACCCTTAATGATACGAGACGCAGCGACCGGCTGGAGATTCAGGTCGGATGCATGGACAGTATTCCCAAAGAATATGTTTTAAAGCTGATTCAAGCTGCTCAGGCTCATCGCAGTTGTCAGATCAGTTGCGTGGAAGGCAGTTCCGAACACCTTCTGGAAGAATTGAAAGCCCATCGGCTCGATCTGCTGCTGACCAATCACCCTCTCACGCCCGACAAATTACAGGGCATCTATAGTCGAAGAGTCGGTCAGGCTCCCGTTTCACTCTATGCCGACAAGAAGTTTCAAAAGCTTTCTAAGAATTTCCCCGCATCGCTGGAAGGCCAGCCTTTTATCCTGAGCAATCACAATATTTCGCTTCGGCGCAACATTGAGCAGTACTTCAAAGACAAGGGGATCGCTATCGATGTCGTGGCGGAAGTGCAGGATACCAGCCTGCAACGTCTGATGTGCGTGCACGGCCTCGGCATCGTGCCTTTGGCTGACACCACAGGCGAAGGTTCTCCAGGCCACAAGGATTTGATTTCCATCGGCTCGTTGCCGGACATCTTTGAAGAGGTGTGGATGATCGTAGCTGATCGGCGGGTGCAGAACCCTCTGGCCGACTGGCTGCTGAAGGAATTTCATCTTTAAACCTGAAAAGAGCGGCCTCTCATCCCTGAGAAGGCCGCTCTTCTTATTCGAGGCTCTATCGATTATTTCTTCAGATACTTCGCAATGATTTCCATCGCCTCGACAGTGTCCTTGTCATCAGGCACGAGCGCAAAACGCACATGGCCCTTGATACCTTCGCTCAACCACTGCGAAGGACTGGCGATTACGCCGAGTTCTGCGAGACGCATACAGAATTCAACATCATCCTGGCCGTTGGGCACCTTGCACCAAAGGTAGAAGGTGGCGTTGGGCTTGCTATGAATCATGCCGAGCTTTTGGAGATAAGGATAGGCGAGGTCGATGCGCTTGGCAAAGATCTTTCTGCGCTCAGCAACATGCTCTTCGTCCACCCAGGCTATGGCAGCAGCTTTTTGAATCGCTGTGGGCGAGCCTACACCCATGTTCGCACGAGCTTTGGCAATGGCCGGCATCAAACGTTGATCGCCGATGATGAATCCACTTCGATAGCCGGTCATACCCGAACGCTTGGAAAGACTCATAAAAGCAATGACGTTCTCATGCGTGAACATCACCGGTGTCGCGGGGCGTTGACCAGTCTTATCCCATTCCGGGGAATAGATATCGATGTAACAATCGTCGGCCAGAAGAACGACGTCCTTCTCCTTGCACCAGGCGATGATTTTTTTAAGCTGCTCCTCCGTCATCAAAGCGCCCGTTGGATTATGCGGATAATTGATCCAGAGGGCAGCGGTTTGATTTTGAACGTCAGCCGGCAGCTTCCAGGGTTCCATCTGAAAGTCATTTTCTTCGCTTAGCGGCATTGGATAGGGAATGCCGCCTGCAAAAAGGGTGGAGCTGCGATAAACCGGGTAACCAGGATCGGGATAGGCAATAATTTTTTTGCCGCCGGCGCGACCGACAAGATTCAGGGCCACATGAAAAATCGCTTCTTTGCTGCCGCTCGTCGCCAGGACATCGAGGCCTTTTTTCGGTTGCACCTTGAAATGCCGTTCACAGTAAGTCCAGATCGCCTTGATGAGCTCCGGGCAACCTGCGGACGATGGGTATTGACTGATTGACGTCGAGGCATCGACCATGGCTTTGCGGATTGGTTCCCAGGTGGGGATCTTAGGGTCGCCCGTACCGAAGTCGTAAACTTTTTGGTTGTTGTCGACGAGGCGTTGGCGAATCTTTGCCAGTTCTTCCATAGGATAGTTTGGCAAATTTAAAGTCACTTCATTGAGACTCATGTGTCACTCCCGTGTTTTAAAACCAAAAACCTATACCTTCGGCTTTCCCAGCAGATTGCGGACTACCCAAAGCTCGGGAAAGGCGCTCTTCGATAGAGTCGATTGAAGATAGCGGGCGCCAAGGCTTCCGCCCGTTCCGCCCATATCCCCAATCATGCGGCGAACCATCTGCACATGACGGAATCTCCATAGTATCAAAAATTCGTCGAGATTGTAGAGACCTTCGAGAGCGATATAGAGCTGATAGTTGTCGTCTGGTTTTTCATACACATCGGTGAACATACGAGCGATCGTGGGATCAGCCTCGTGAACCTGGGTGATATCGCGCTTCAGGACTTTGGCCGGGATCGGAAAGCCCTGGCGTGAAAGGTAAGCGAAGAAATGATCGTAGATACTTGGCTCTTTCATCGCAGCATCGATCTGAGAATGGGCGCGGGGATCGTGAGCGAAGAAGTTGAGATGAGCCTCGTTCTTCATGCCGAGGCGAAATTCCAGGACGCGGAATTGAAAGGATTGAAAGCCCGAAGCAGGGTTGAGGTTGCTTCGAAAACGGTTAAACTCGTTCGGGGTCATCGTCTCAAGGATTTCGATCTGCTGGATCAGAACGCGTTGGATCGAGGCTATTCGGCTTAAAGATCGGATCATGCCCATAAGCTTATCGTCGGCCAACATGTTTTCCATGTTGTCAAGCTCATGCAGAATCTGCTTGAACCATAGCTCATAGACTTGATGAATGATGATAAAGAGGGTTTCGTCGTGCTCCTTGGGAGATGACAGTTCCTCCTGGAGTGCAAGAAGATCATGAACCTTCAGGTATTTCCCGTAGGTCATGCTTTGAGGATCTGGTTTTACAAATTCACTGTAGTCACTCACGGTCAACCCCTCGCGTAACGCTCAATCGAGAAGGTCTGCTTAAATCCGCAGCAAAACAGGCTGAATGGAAACCATAGTCTAGAAGAAAAAATGCCCTGATCCACGTCGCGTGGGTCCTCAGGGAGCCCGTACCTTCTATTAGCTCTTAGATATACCCGAGAGCTTTGAGGAGGTCGAGCCCAGAGGGCCGTGCGAGGCGGATCAGAGCAATGGAAAAAACCTGAATTTTAAAATTATTGGAAAACAGCAATCCACTCGAGTTTATCGGTGTAAGGGAACATGTCAAAACACTCGAGCTGGCGCAAGCGGCGACCGCTTTCCGCAAGCTCTTTGAGGTCGCGAATCATAGTCTCGGCTTCGCAGGAAACGTAGATAAAGCGTGCTTCCGCCTTGTTGGCAAGACCCTCTTGGATCATGGCGCGGGCGGCTGGGGCCAAACCACGTCGCGATGGGTTAGCAACGATCACTGCTGGTTTTTCTGACCAGGTTGGGAGTCGGCCTACCAGATCTTCGACGCGGGAAGCGATATAATCCGGACAAATTTCGCCGAGACGGTTACGCGACGCATTCGAGATCGCGTCATCAATCGCCTGAGGATTCTCTTCAATGCCGAGCACGCGATAGGACTGATTCGCGAGCAGAAGCGAGATCTGACCCGTTCCGCAGTAAAGGTCCCAGGCAACTTCGCCAGCACCCGCATGACCTGCAAGAGATTCGACGCGGCGGTAGATGGCTTCCGCCTGCCAGGGATTGATTTGGAAGAAGCTGGTGGGGCCGATTTCAAAAATGATGCCACAAAGGGATTCGCGGAGACCATTGGCGCCCACGAGTTTTTTCGTGTTCTGGCTGAAGATCGTGTTGGTCTGCTCAGGATTGATATTGATATGAGCCGAGACGATGATGTGCCCCTTCTGACGAAGGCGCAGGATCATGGATTTGAGCAAAATGCGTTGTTTTTCTTCAGTAACGACAAAAGTCACCATGATTTCTTCGGTTAAATGCGCCGCGCGAACGGCGATATAGCGAAGGTCACCGCTGTGAGTGGTCTCACTGTAAGGTTGAACGCTTGAGTCCTCGAGCTCGTCATGGAGATCGCCGAGGAAATCATTGATGGATGGTCTGTGAAGGGAGCAATCGATGTGATGCACGAGGGTATGGGAATTGGGCTGAAAAAGGCCTATCGCGAAACGCTTGCCACCGGCAAGGCGAGATTCAGATCCTGGTCTTACGGCAAGCTTAGCGTGCGCGCGGTAACCGAGGATGCGAGGCGAAGCTTTGACATCGATAATAGTTGTATCGTTGAGAAGTTCAGATTCCTTAAACTTTTCAATCGCACGATCGTACTTGGTAGAAAGGTGCGTGTCGTATGGGGTCGCCACTTGGGAACAGCTGCAGCAGCTTTCGAGAACCTTAATAAGTTCGGGCACAGGTGCCTCGATCTTCTTATTGGTGCGGGCATGGTCTTGTTGCCAGCGGTTACTGCGGAAGATATTTGACTTTGGTTTGTTCGAAATGTCGGCGGCCATAGGCTTAACTTCGCTTTCGGATAGAAATTTTCAGTTTTCAAAGTACTTCGGCGGCCAGTAATAACACTGTTCCCGATGAATAGGAAAACTTTTTTTACCCGAATTCGTTTTAGCCTAATAGATCCAATCATCACGCCCCATTGGAAGTTCCGCTTGGCCGTTCACCTGACGACGATAGATCCGCATCCCAAGGGTCGGGACCATGGCCTGCCACTGATCCCACTCTTCCGCCAATGTTTTCACAGAGTAAGGCGTGCTAGGTGACTTTGACCCTTTAGAATAGGTGTAGGGCCCAAAGAGATAGACTGAGGTATGACGTATCCACTTGAAATTTATAGTTTTTGAGGCATGATCAGGCACCTGGAAGAAAACCATGAGGTCGCCGTATTTCAGAGGATTGTGTCTCGGATCGATTTCGTAGAATTGATTCGAGATGACCCGCCATAGCTCATCATAGTTAATCATAGACCGGTGGTAGCCCTCTTCTTCCTTGATATTGATCTCAGGCGATTTGGGCATCTGCTGATCGTAGAAAGACAGGGAGGCATGGAAACAATTGGGACCGCGGTAGACAATGAATTTACCAGCCATGCGTTTCGGGAATGGGGGGAGCATGTCCTCTTCGAGGGAAAGGTCGGATCCATTGCGGACCTTCTTATTGATCTTGCTCAACTGTTCTTTGGATAGAAGGTAGGAGAGCTGATTCTTCATCTCGCCCCACTGGTCGGCATTCGTCGTCAGATCACGAGTGCTGAGAGTGACCTGATGATTCTCTTTGCCAAGCTCGCGACTCAGAGCTTTTAGATTGAGCAATGCCGCGTCTTCGGCCTTGAGTTCAACACGGATCGAATCCTTGCTGCTCGGTCCGTTCTTTTTGATCTTGGCCAGCAGGTTTTCCCCGAGTTCCTTGGCTTTTCCCGGCGCCGCAAGTTTTTCGGCGAGCTGGTTCAGACCGGATTCCGAACGCGGAACGGTCAGAGCGATCGGCTCGATGGTCGGATCATTCTTGGGATTGGTGAGCCGGGTCCTGAGCTTCTTCTGAGGAATGTAGATCTTCTCGATCTCATCGCGCACGGCCGGGGTGAGGCTGGCTTTGACGTCAGCCAATTCCTTAGTAAAAGGGATGTCCACTGCCTGATAGTCTGTCACGGCAAGAGCCGGCAGGCTAAGTAACAGAGCCGCTAGGACCAATCCAAATCTAGCCTTGAAAACGATCACAAAGGTTCTCCTCGGGCATCACGAATAGGCTATTGCAAACATTTCCAATGTCCTCAGCAATTTTCCATTTGCTTTGGACTTGTCAAGGTTATCCCGATCTCCTTTCCTGAGAGAAGCGGGCCCCGGTATAGAGATTCTATCAAAGTTCACTAGGCAATAAATTCAAGTGGTGTTCCGCCTATAATGGAATTGTGGGGTGCGTGACAGCGCGTACTCATTTTGAGGGATTCGTCTCCCTTAACGAGCGACCGAAGGGGAAAGACCTATGACAACAGTATTGATCGCTGACTCTTGCAAACCGAGCTTGGTAATGACATCCGAAGTCTTCAAAGACAAACTCGTGGGTACCGTAGTCGATGTCGCCACA
This sequence comes from Oligoflexus sp., assembly GCA_014377445.1. Taxonomy (GTDB): domain Bacteria; phylum Bdellovibrionota_B; class Oligoflexia; order Oligoflexales; family Oligoflexaceae; genus Oligoflexus. The sequence goes on along the minus strand of JACMPP010000104.1, from coordinate 17,276 downwards.
ACGGGTAAAGACACCCTGGAATATCTCGCCTTGAAGCGTCCCGATCTTTGCGTTGTCGACTTTGATCTCCCCGATGTCGATGGCCCCGCTCTTATTGAAGCGATGAGAAAGGTCTACTCAGGACCTATATTAATGACCGCTTTCCCAAGTGACATCGTCAAGCAAGCTGTCGAAGAAAACCTCTTCACCTGCAATGACGCCAGCGCCTGGGTTCAAAAACCGGTGAATTTCGATGATCTGTCCGAGAAAATCGACCGCTTCCTCGTTGGCAAATACCGCCTCGAACGCCGCTTCGATTCCGAATTCAATACCCAACTCGTCGGCAAGGCCACAGGTCGCGGCAAACGCGCTCCTAAAGTGGGCGGCACAATCGTTAACATCAGCATCGGCGGCGCTTGCGTCAAACTCGAAGGTGCCTTGAAAGTTAAAAAAGCCCAAGAGCTCACAATGTCGATCGAAATGCCCAACGACAAAGCGTCTGACGCCAAGAAAAAAGCGGCGGCGACAGCGGTCAATGAAGCCAAGATCAAAGCGAAAGTAGCATGGATCAACACCCGCGGTGAAATCGGCCTCCAGTTTGCCAAACTGAGCGATGTTCAGAAGCGTATTCTTGAAAATTATTTCCGTCAGCAGTTGACACGCACTCCGGTAGCAGCGGCTGTCGATGCAGTTGCGACCGCACCGACCACAGGACGCTCGAAGGCGAAATCAGCAATGAACGCTGTTCCGTGAATTAAAGAGAAACGATAGTTCCCTTAGAGATATGAGTGAGGCTTCCCTTGGTTCAACCGACGAATACATTCGGACACCCCAAAAAGGGCGATGGATACTTTGAACTTATCGACTTTAATCTCGTCCGCAATCTACCCGATGGCAGGCAGGTTAAAGGAACCTATGGCGTCAACGTCGTCAAGGTTCGCGAAGTCATTCATATGCCCCGTATCAATCCGCTCGCCTCGACCGTAAATGGTGTCGAAGGTATCTTCGAGTTGCGCGGCGTGCCTATTCCCGCCATCAACCTCTGCACGATACTGGGCGATACCCGAGCGACCGTGTCTCCTGAAGATCAAATCATCGTCACGGAATTCGCTCATAAACGGGCTGGATTCATCGTGCAACAAACCAATCGCATCCGCCGGGTGCCCTGGGAAAAAATCCTACCGCCCTCAGCCGACAAAGCGTCATCAATGACCGGCATGATGCTTATCGAAGATAATGAATTCCTATTTATCCTCGATCTTGAACGTATCATTTCTCAGTTGGAAAATATGGCTACTGGACGCCCTGCCTTCGTACAAGAAAATTCGCCTCTCCCCCCTATGCTGTCACCTCGCAAATTAGGCTACCCCACCATCCTGCTGGTCGATGATTCGAGCTTGATCCTGAATAGTGTTGCCCGATCTTTGAATCAGGAAGGCTATGGAATAGTCTTGGCCCGTAACGGCCTGGAGGGCATTCAAAGGCTGGAAGAAGCCAATCAGAGCGGTTACGTGATCGATGCGATCATCACCGACCTGGAGATGCCGCAAATGGATGGCCTCAGCCTCCTCAAGAAGATTCGCCAGCATTCGACCTATTCCCGTATCCCGGTCTATCTTCACACTTCGCTGAGCGACACAGGCTCGCGCGAAACCGCGAAGCAGCTCGGCGCCAATGAGTTTTTTGTGAAAAACGACATTGGAACCATCCTTCGTTATCTCAAGACGCAGCTTTTGGGTGCTACGCTATCAGCCTAATCATTTGGAATTGGGCTTATGAATAATCCGAAAGCGGCCTTACCCTTCATCATCCTCCTGCTCGCCCTAACCTATGGCTACGCCTGGGCACTCCCCTATTTGCCAGCTTTTGATCGACCGGACTGGGTGGGCATTGCGCTCCTCAACAGCGGGCTAGCGCTCCTGACCCTCTTCCTGTGGAAGCCGGCGGCGCAGCCTCCACGGCCTGAGCCCGAGCGCTTTGCGGCCTGGTCCATGGGCCCTCTTCTCTTCGTGACAACCCTGCTCATTTGCTTGTTCAGCTATCAGGTGGAAAGCGTGAGGCCTTCTGCCTATCCTTATACTTTGTTTGAGATATTCGGGCTTTGCCTCTGGGTTCCAATCATCGAGGAAATCATCTTTCGCTACTTTCTCAGCGATTGGATTGGACAAAAGCTGGATGGTCTGGGGACGGTCTACATTTCAGGACTCGTCTTTGCTTTGGCGCACACCAGTCCACCGGAAGGCCCCTGGCCCCCGCTCGGCCCCTTTCTCCTGGGCTGTGCAGCCACCTGGAGCTACAGGACCAGTGGACGCATTCTTGCCCCTATTCTCCTGCATGCGGCCTGCAACGCATCCGCCATACTCTTCGCACTCTACGCTCCGTCATGGCTCGAACTCTTGAGTTGGGTTTATCAGAAGCTTTGACGTCTTTAAAATTTCAGGACATTCTGTTATATATGGGTGTCGATAGATAGGTATCAAAAATGGATGATGAAGAAAAAAACGCAATTCCCAAGACGAAAGAACAACTCGCCCACGAGAAAACCAAGCAACTCCTGCGTGTCGTTTGTATTTGCAAAGGCATAGCGCTCGGCAAGGTGCTGGATGGGCTTCCCGGCTGTGAAACAGTCCAGGACGTAAACAAAAAGGTAGGGACTGGAAGCGGAGGCTGCCAGGGCGAAAGATGCGGACCCCGCATCAAGATTCTTCTGAAGAAATTTAAAGAGCATAACGCGTAGAAAATTTGGGAGCTTCAGCTCCCATTTTTTTATGGCAGATAATTGAGGACGCTCGCGAGGTCTTTGATATTGGCGAAAGGCTCTTTGTGCATGTCGTAGCCCGATTCGATCTGAAAGCCACGAATCTTCGCATTGATCGCACAGTCGATATCCGATGAGCGATCGCCCACGAAAAAGCTCTTGTCCCAGTCGATGACAAAGTCCAGGCCTGCTTGCATAAGGAGTGCAATACCCGGCTTTCGACAATCACAGTTTTGAGTATAGGCGGCGATCGTTCCCTGCGGATGATGCGGACAGAAATAGAAGGCGTCGATCTTCGCCCCGCTTTCCGCCTCCACTCGACGCGCCAATTCCTGATGAAAGACTTTCACATCCTCCTCCCCAAAATATCCACGGGCGACACCGGCCTGATTACTGATGACAATCAAGAGATAACCGCGATCCTGAAGCTTTTTCAATGTATGGGGAACGTCTGGGAGAACCTTGAGGTATTCGATCTGATACGCGTAGCCGGTATCTTCGATGAGAACGCCGTCTCGGTCGAGAAAGGCCACGGGACGCGGGAGAGTTACTTTATTTCTTGTGCTCATATAACCAAGTTCGTTCCGCTTCAATCACCGCGAAGCTCGCACTCAGCTTCAGTATTCTTTTATACTGACCGCCTATGTCCACAGTCGGAGCGTCTGAAGCCGTGAGATAATTGATCTTGCCAATTTCCTTTTCGAGAGCCCAAAAATCATTGACCGGCAGCAGCAGCTCAATGACTTTGCCGATATTAGCATACGCGTCAGTGTTTTTACTTTGTAGGTATATCTGCTTTTTGCCACAAACTAGATACTTGCGAATCATAGTCTAACCCCGGGTGATCTTAGGGACCCATCGGCAGAAAGCGGGAGAAGGATTAGACCGGGGGTACGGCATGAAAGGCCATCCCCCTGAAACCTAGGCAGAAACGGCGTATACTTGCTGAAATCTTATTTGCTCTCGGCAGCGGCTTCTTCAGGCTGTTCGTTAAAATCATTCATCACCGAATGATAAACGCGGCGCCAAAGTGTTGAATCTTTCTTCAGCCAAGCTTCATAGAGCTTACGAGCCGAACGATTCACCATCGCGGTTTGAAGAAAGTATTCCGCGAAAGATTTGCTTTCTTTGAGGCCTTTGAGAGCTTCGACATGGACGGGAAGAATCAAAAGTTCCACGCCACGGGCCCGGAGGATTAGCGAATTTTGAATTGCATAGAGTTCTACTGCTTGCACGATGCTCTCCACGAATAAAATACGAGTCAAGGTGGTTAGGAGCCCGACTCAAGTCGACTTCCCTTATATATCGGCGGAATCTCCGGGCCAACCATTAAGTCAGCTCTTGCGGGTCTGACAGTTGGCGTCCTCACCTGAAAACAAACCCTGGGCTTCCAAACGACCTGCGGCATTATGCCGGGCACGATAGGTTTTGAAGGGATAAACCAGCTCTTTCGTCTTAGGTTGATACCCGTAGATTTCTTTAAGGAAAAAGCCTTTCAGGAAACGAAACATCGATTCGAATTCTGGAAAAAACTCCTCTTTTATCTCGAGCTGTGAGCAATCGACGAGAAGACTCCAGGCCGAATGCCAATGCATGAGGTTGTTGGTCATCTTGCTGCGAAGGATCTGCACCTTCTCCTTAGAGTCGATCACGGTATCGCCCGCAAAGTTGAGTTCGACCACGTGCTGACGGAAGTGGTTTTGAAACTGGATGCTGCTGCGGAAATCTCCCGGCTCACGCGCGGTGCGTGTGCGGATTCCGACGGCATCCAGCGCAGCGTCTTCATTCGCATAGGAATCAAACGGAACCACCGCAGCAAGTTCAGGATCAAGGCCGTAAAACACGGCCTTTTTCAGGAAAAAGCCGCTCATCAACTTCTCAAGGCGTTCAAAGGCGGACTTGATCTGCTCTTTATTAGCACCGCTGGCGATCGAAAGATTGCGGGCGTCGATGACCGATTTGTAGGGAGAATGCCAACTCTTGAGCGCGCCCATCCATAACTGACGCCAGGCTTGAACGTCTTGATCGCTCGTCAAAGCGAAGCTCTCAGTGAAAGCCTGGGTCATAATCTTGTTTTGGTAGTCGTGCTCAAATTGTATTTTCATAGTGTTTCCAATATCAACCTGCGAGCAGCGCTTGAATGATCGCACGTAGCGACTCAATATCGGCGTTGCCATTGTATTTTTGACCGTTGAAGAAGATCGTTGGTGTCCCCTGGAGACCCGCTTCGTTTGCCTGGCGAGCGTCGTCCTGGATTTTCAATGCAACGTCTTTCGAGACCAGACACTCTTTAATTTGAACGTCATTGAGTCCGCCGTATTCTTTCGCCCAGGCGATCACGCTGGTCTCATTGATGTTGGTCTGGTTGTCGAAGAGCTGGTTATGCAGTTCCCAGAACTTGCCGTTGGCGCCTGCACAGCGGGCGAGTTTCGCCGCGGCACACGCATGGGCATGCATTTTCGTTTGAACCGAAGTGTTACAGTCCGAACTGAGAGGGAAGTTTTTGAAGACGATCAAGACTTTGTCGCCAAATTCGGTATGGAGCTGACGCATAGTTTTCGAAGCTGCGCTGCAAGCGGGACACTGGAAGTCAACGAATTCAGCGATTTTGACTTTCGCATCGGGAGACCCTTTGTGAAAGTCTTCCCCTAGGCCGCTGTATGCGGAGAGATCGATCTTGACCGAAGGAGAAACCGCTGGGTCTAGGAGAGCCAGAGGACCAGGATTTGATTTCGATTGTTCGTCGATGAGTTTGCGAACTTCTTCCAATTCCTGACCGGACTTAGGATTGTCGAGAGTGAGATTGGATGGCATGCGGGGCTTGAAGATCTGGAAGCCGGCTATAGCGATGCCCAGGGCGATGATGGAATACCAGGCGCCGTTGGTCGTGGATTTAAAGCTGAGGGGTTTGGGAACCGCATCGCGACTGAAGAAGAGGACAGCACCCTGCGCGAAGGTGATGAGATAGATGCCGACACAGGTTGGACAGATCTTGCCGATGATGAATTCTGAAATACCGAGGAGCGTCAGCGACACGAGGACACCGATGACGACAAGTGCACCATAAGCCTGGAGAGCGTCCTTGCGCAGCTCCTCTTTAACGCGGGCAACGATGAGAAGGGCGAAGAGACCGAGAAAGTAACCGATGCCGTAGACGCCCATAGGGTTGCCCCAGGGGTCTTCCGCAAACTTGCTGTTGGCGATGTCATCGCAGCTTAGGGTCTCACTGATGTTGCATGAGAAGTTTGTGTGACCGAGGGTCTTGAGCTCGATGTGATGGAAGAGCGTGTAAAAGCTGAGTCCCAGGCCAACAAGTGCAAAGATACTGCCGAGCAATATCAGGTTTCTTAGTTTTTCGTCGCGCTGATTCATAGTTCCTCTTATGTATCGAGTTCAAGAGAAGTCCATCGTAGAAGAGCTTAAAGGAACTGGCAAGATGGATAGAGGGGTTACATGTAACATAGTGACGTGGTTTAGGCTTCTAGGCTGAAAAAAGGAAAGTTTGTTGACAGGTTTTTGTCAATCCTGCATAAATCGTCCTTACCGTTCTTTCACAAAGTTCGGCGTGTGGGGGTTTAGCTCAGCTGGTAGAGCGCTTGCATGGCATGCAAGAGGTCAGCGGTTCGACTCCGCTAATCTCCACTTTCCTTCTTTTTCCTGTCGGTTCGACAAGCATTAAATGGTTTTTCGTAGTCATATTCAAGCGTTCCGTTTCGCAAGAAACGGTTCGACTTGACTAGTTTGACAAGTCTGCGCTTTGATGCGGCACCTGCCTTTCTGTATGTACTTTCAAGGTATTGCGTTAGTTCGACAAGTTGGACGCCCCGCGCGATATATTCGTCTTTGACGCTCGATAAGCCATCGAGTTTTCTCTGAACATCCGCTCGATCACATGTCCATCTCTCGTGCATATCCCTCCAAAATCGAACAGAAAGAAGTCGAAACCAATGGGCCATTGGGAAAGGCGATGGAATACTCGCTGAAAAGATGGACGAAGCTGACCGTCTTTACTCGTGTTGCCGGTGCTCACTTATCCAATGCCGCTGCCTTGCGGGCGATAAAATCTGCGATTACACACCGCAGGAACTCGAGCGCTTACGACGGGATGGTAATTCATTTTGATCAAGGGATTGTGTATGCGAGTCATGGATTTCGTGTAATTTTAAACGCTTTTTAGATTGTTCAAAGCATGAGCCGGAAGGGTGAGTGCTGGAAAAACAGCGTCGCCGAGTCATTTTTCGCAGCTATCAAACGAGAGTTAATCGACAGACAATCATGGACTAACAAACAACCGATAAAGCCAGCAATTGTAGAATGGATCGACAGTTTCTATAATCGCCAACGGTGATATTCATCGGCTGGCAATATGAGTCCCGTGGATTACGAGAACTTGACAAACCTGAGAGTAGCAGCTTAAGAAAAGGCTCTACGAAATTCGGGAACCTCCACTTTTCCGGCTATGCTCAAAAACGCCTTTTATTTGAACCGTTATAGCTCGATTTTTGCGCCTGCGCGGTGATTCCGGCCTACTTTTTCAGGCATGGTAGCCAGATTCGGAAACCTCTAAAAGTTCACACAATGGCTTGACCGAATAATCAGCCTTCTCGCGATCAATGAAGTCGAACTTCAAATATGGTCTTTCGCGAAGAGGGAGTGGCCTTTTTTAAAATGTCTCGCTCTAATCGAAGTTGTTTATTTTCTCGTCTAAGAATTGCGAGTTCTTCTTTTTCAGAAGCCGTCAATAGGCTTGAACTGCCATTTTCTTGATTGCTATTGGACTGCTTGATCCAGTTGCGCAGAACCCCATCAGCGACGCCCAAGTCCTTCGCAACTTGTACGACTGAATGACCTGGTTTTTTCCTAAGGCTAACTGCTTCTGCTTTAAATTCAGCAGTGAATTTTCGCCTACTACGCGCTGATTTACTTGATGATTTTGACTTCACTTAGAGGCTCTATGAGTTTGAGTGGGTATCTTATAAGATGACTCCACTAAACCGGGGCAACTTCAGTGCTTCGCCCAGAACTTCTTTTTCTCGCTAGAGCTTGCCATCATTTACTTTCTCTCCTACGTTGGATGTAGAGGAGATTATGAGGCGGGGAATTTCGATTTGTTAGATGTAGATGACCAATCGCTTACAGAGCTTCCGAATTCATCCCATTCTTCGAGCTTGTTTAGCAAAAAAGTGCCGGTCAACACCATCTTTTAGATAAGTCTTCATCACAGCCTGTCGCGAGATGTTTAAAAACAAGGCAACTTCGTCTAACTCGCGTAGAAATTCTTCAGTAAGATCAACATTCAACTTAACGATGTTGCCAGGCTTCTCCATTTTCTGAACTTCTCTCGGCGGCATTCGTTTTGCTTTCCCAAAGTGCTTGCTGGTATCTTCACCACGCAACGATGCGGCCTCGATTTGATCAATCGTAACTGATTTCATTTTTTTACTTTTCTTAAGAATTTTGGTCATAGGTTTTTGCCTCGCTAGGAGTTGATTGCCAAAGTGTTACAAGCCATTCATATTCGCCAAGCTCGTCTTCTCGAACTTCAACGATTACTGTCACTAACTTACCTCTTGTTGGTCGCCAATAAAATTGGGGCCAAAATGAGGTTTGCCGCCAATTAAAATGGGACCACTCCGACAATTAAAAAGGGCCCTAGTCGTTCAACTAGGGCCTTCCATTATTTCTTCTTCAACTCGACAATCTTCTCTGCCACCTTCTTCGCATCCAGCAGGGGATCGACGTCCTTGTCAATCGACGCAATCTTCAGCTCCGGACTGATAATGAAAGTCCAGCGTTTAGACATATTCACCAAAGGCATCTTGCTGCCATACATATCAATAATTTTGTCATCCGGATCGGCGATCAGATCAAAGCCCAGTTTATGTTCGGTATGGAAGGCTTTCTGCTCCGCAACGCTGTCTGCACTCACACCATATACCTCGGCGCCTTCACTCTGGATCTTCTTGATCGAATCTCGGAAGGCACAAGCCTGCTTCGTACATCCGGGGGTTCCGGCCTTTGGATAGAAATAAAGAACAGTCCAGTGCCCTTTACGAGCGCTCAAATCGAAGGTTTGACCGTCTTGGTTCTTGCCCGTGAAGTTCGGTGCCTGATCACCAAGCTTTAGATTAGCTGCGTAGGTGGAAGATGCGGCAGCGAGACTGAATGCGAGAATGAGTGATTTCATGAATAGGCCCTCTGTTTTAACTATTATTAGGTCGAAGCCAGGCTTGCAGGCAAGGTGGTTTATTGAAGGTCCATCCCGCAAGCTGTCTTTTCCCTCTAAAAAACTATAAATTCATAAACAAAGCGCCATGCTTTTATGGCGCCCATATGACCTGATCACTCTTTTGCTAGCCCGAAACGATCCAAGATTGGCGCGAAGAACGGGTAAAGAATGTGTTTCTCATCTTTTCAGTTCCTGAAAGCCTTGCTCCTCCCAAAGGCCAGAAAAAATATTAAAAATACTTTGTTTTTCGCGGTGGCTAACTTAAACTTTCCTTATAAATTATTCGCAGACCATATCCAGATCAATAATTTCTTAATCTATGCTTAGGCGATGATTCACCTGAGATCTCATAGAGAATCCAATGTTGATCATAGATGGGTCTTTTTCCAACACATCGGAGTCAATATGCGTTTCCGTGCTTCCAAAACAACAGTTCTTGTTTTCCTTGCTATGTTTAGCTCAACTCTCGCATTCTCTGCTGACAAAAAAGGCCATCCAGCTAGCAAAGCTGCAAAAGAATGTACTGACAAAGGCGGCACTTGGGACAAAAAACACAAAAAATGCACACCAGCTAAAGACGCGGCTGCTGAAGCTCCTGCCCCAACAGAAACAGCTCCAAGCAGCGAACCAGCTCCAGCTGGCGAAGCCGCTCCTAACCCATAATCAGCTTTCGCATTAAGCAATAAAAAAGCCGGCTCAGGCATTGAGTCAATGGCGTTCGGTTTAAAAACAAGTAAAACTGGCTGAGGATTCTTTCCTCGGCCTTTTTACCTCCGAGGTCCTCTGGATCCTAAAAAAATCGCAGTCTCTATATGAAGTTAAGTAAGAAGAAACAAACGCTTAACTTTGGCGACTGCGATGAATATTGGAGATCGAGATTTAAGTTCTTTTTAACGCCTATGCGGCCTTTCCTTCACAGGGCGGCATAGAGGAGCAATACGATTCCCACAAGACTTACGCCCCAGGTAAGAGTTCGGACAAACGGGAGACCGAGGGCATATAGAGGAAGATAGACGACGCGGGCGAAGAAATAGAGCTGGGATCCCAATTCAATCTGGGGTGACGCACGACCCTGTACAAGCACGGCGACGATCGCGGCGACGTAGATCGGAAAGGTCTCAAGGAAGTTCTTCATCGCGCGATCCAGTCGCGCTCCCACAGGCGTTAAGGGAGGAGCGGGTTCATCGCGCGGCGAGACGTTCCATAAGAGGCCACGTTGAAGGGTCGAGACGGTGGCTGCTACGAGAATGTGAACGAGTCCAAGGATCGCACTGTATATCAAGTAATTCATCTCAGGCCTCTCATGTCGTTAAATGAGAACCAACTCTGCCTGATTCAAATGCCCGAACGCAACAGCAAGACAGCAGACTGTCATGAAGGCTGCTCTACGAAACGCCTTCTGGGCCTGCTTCCTTTCCCCGCTTTAGGGATATTGGCTTGACGACCGGGCTCAATCTCGGTAACCATATATTTGTATGGCACATGGTAAGTCAAGGAGAGTCAGTCATGGGAGCAGCAATACTCAGAGAGGAAACCGTAGAAGCCTTTAGAGAATGTGTTTTGATAGCCGAGGAACTGCATCTCTTTGATCTGTCAGACGCTTTGAAGAACAGTGGTTTGGCGAAGCCCGAAGACCTCTCCGATCCATTTCGAATCCGCTGTATTTTTGATGGGATTTTAAAGGCCATGAATTGGACCGATCGGGAATCGATTCGACCTTTGATTTCAATATTTGAAGATGCGTATGCCGAGAGTCCTATCGACTTTCATACGATTCACAAAAAGATCGATGTTGAGTTGGCCCATGATGGCTACCAGATCAAGGAAGGGCGCATGATCAGACTTCGCCATTGATCATGCGTAGGAGGAGCGTCTCCATGTTTGTTCCCAGATATAAGCTGCGATCAGGAGATCGATTCCCAGGAAACAGACTCCGCGCCAACCGTAATGCTCCCAGGCAATTGCTGAGAGAGCCGAGCCACAGGCACCTCCGCAAAAGTAGAATATTTTATAGATCGTATTCAGACGCGTTTGAGCCCGCGGGCGCAGGCGATAGAGATCCGTTTGATTCGAGACTGTGGCTGACTGCGCTCCTATATCCAAGCAAGGCGATCGACGTCTAACATGGGAACCGGACTTGTGCGTTTGATCTCGGCAAGTTTGTTTTGATAAAACATGCGTTCCGAATCGTTGCGCGCCGTCTGAAGACCCACAAGGCGTTTCACATAAAGAGACCCCCTGCTCGAAAAAAATCAGCTTCAGAAAACAAACTGTGTAGGATACTATCGGTGTTCGCGCTCCGGGAGAAATAATATGACCAAAGCTTTATTCCTCACACTCAGCCTTGTGAATATTCTCGTCATGGTCACTTGCCAGGCCGGCCCCAGTGAACGTCGCCAAAGTTTCCTGACAGAAAATCTTGAGCAGGAAGATCAAAGCGAAACCGAAGTTCCTTCAGGCAAAGGCACCAGCACAACTGAAAGCGGAACAGGCGTGAATAACGGAATCGGTGGTCCGATCGGCGAAATCCATTCCTGCCTCGGGGAAGACGATCATTCTGAAAAGGTGACCTTCTCGATTCACCACACAGCCGCCCTCAGTTATAAACAAGGGGTGCTCAAAATCGGTGAGGAGTCGATCACGATGAAATGTGATCAGGTGAAATCGGATCCAAACGAGAAACCAGTCTTCGACAAATCCAAAGCGCTCTGGACTTGTTCCGAATCACGCGAAGGCGAAGGCCTTTACCACGTGACGATCCTGATGCACGGCTTCACAGGCATGACCCTCGGCACCGTCACGGTCGATCAGATTTCCCCACTGCAACCAGCTCACGTTGCAACTATGGGCTGCAAGAAATAATTCGAGACTCTAAAAAAACGACCCATTGAACCGAGCGTTCAGTGGGTTTTTTTCTGCTGTGAAATTCAGCGCTTCGCTCGCTCGTATTGCACGGGCCACTTTACATCCAGGCCTTGCTCCCTGGCCGCATGCAAGGGGAAATAGGGATCGCGCAGCATCTCGTACGCCATCGACACGACATCAGCCAGCCCCTCCTGCAGAATAAATTCCGCCTGCGTGGCATTGACAATGACCCCGACGGCGCTGGTGGGAATCTCCACTTCCTTGCGAATGCGAGTTGCAAATTGAACCTGATAACCTCGGAAAACACGACTATTGGGCTTGGCCAGTGTGCCGCCCGAGGAGCAATCGATAAGGTCGACACCGAGCTTTTTCAGTTCTTTGCATAAGCTTAAGCCTCGCCGGTCTCCAGAATCAGACGACTCTATCGCTCGAACACCGCGGCATTCCCGAGGAGGAGCAAAACAATTGTATTAAGGGTTGGAATGAGTCTTTTGTTAAGCTAAACGAATTGCTGTCGGTATCGAGCGAGCTCAGACGCACCTACCGAAGAGATTCTTCAACCTCTTATTATGAACCATCCCCACTCTAAGGGAATGGTGCTAGAAAAATAGCATGAACGAAACGGTAAACGCTATCGTCCAGGAATCAATTTTTCTAAGTGTTGGAAACGATGGCGATGAGCTGCACTTACGACATTTCCGCCCGGCCGAAACTCCCGCCCGGGATGTGTTGCTCCTTCTTCACGGGGCGATTGAAAACGGCCGGATCTTTTACAGTGCGGATGGCCGAAAAGGATTAGCTCCCTTTCTTTGCCAAAACGGTTTTGAAGTGCTTGTGGGCGATCTGAGAGGCCGGGGACAGAGCCGTCCCCACGTCAATCGCCATTCACAATACGGACAGACAGAGGCGATTACAGAGGATCTGAGCGTCATGGCGGATTTCGCCTCTCAGCTTGCAGCAGGTCGTCCTCAGCATTGGTTGGCTCATTCCTGGGGTGGCGTGCTCATGGCGGCGCATCTTCTACGCTATCCACAACGCATTCCAACTGTCGCATCTCTTACCTTCTTCGGCAGCAAGCGCAGCGTCAGTGCCCGGAACTTTAAAAGGTACTTGGGTATCGACTTGGTTTGGAATCGTGCTGCCAAGCTCGCGACTGCCAGGTACGGCTATCTCCCGGCCCGAAGGCTCAAACTGGGCAGCGACGATGAATCCCGTCTCTCGCACGCGCAGAGCGTTCTTTGGGTTAAAAATAAAAAACGCTGGATCGATCCTGTCGATGGCTTTGACTACGGAGCTGCGGTCAGGAACAATCCGCTTCCTCTGCCACGCACCCTGAGTCTGGCGGGCGTCTCGGATGCGTATCTCGGGAATCCGCTCGACGTGGAACGCTTCGCCAGGGAATGCGGCCTGCCTCCTGGCTCGTTTCTTCTATTATCTAAGGCGAACGGGCATCGCAAGAATTACGGTCACATCGATATGCTGACCGATCCTGAAGCAATCCACGATCACTTTCCACTGGTCAACAACTGGTTGACATCCCGAACGCCTCGGGCTGGCCAAGAGTGATTCCATTTAGACACTTTTTATAAAAATTCTTCGACTCTTTTGTAAAGAACGAAAAAAGCGAAAAAATTGCAGGCTCAGGACGCACAAAAATCAGGAGAGTGTGGACTCCCCCGATTGCTCTTTTCTGGTCATATCGGTCAGCGTTTATACTTCGCCAACGCCTCTTTTATTTTTTCTTCTTTGGATTTAGGTGGGTTTTTCCAAGCTAGATACTGTTTCCAACTCCTATAAGAATCCAGACTCACTACATTACTTTCGCTTTCATCTTCTTCGTAGTTCATGCCGCGAACCCCACTCATGTTTGGTTAACAACTCGGATAAGGAACTATTGGAATATTCTGTCAGCTAGGAGTCGTTTGGCTTGGCCCTCATTGAGATTGAAGATATAGGGGACTCGACTTCGAAAGGTCCTATTAAAATCATATCACAGCCTCCTCCCGACGGAACTCTTTAGAACAGGCTGGCCGCGGAATATTTTTTTGCGATTCTTTGGGCAGAAATGACCTGCCTGGGAAGAAGGCAAAACGCCAGTCGAAAAAAACCGCTCTTCAGTAAAGCGGCGGGTGGTTTTTTAATATCTGTTAGTAGGTCTGTTCAAAGATCCAGGCCTCGTTAATTCCGCCTACGGATCCCCAGACTTGAATCAAAGCCCCATCCGAAATACTCGCTCCCGCAAAGTCCACATACATTTTGCCTGCAAGGGTAATGATGCGAATTCACCCGGTCATCACTATGACTTTACCGGATCCCAATACATCTCTCATGTTGGCAACGATGTGAATGACCGAATCTCGGCCTTCCAACTTGTGCCGATCGATGACCTCCCTTAATTCTTCTGATCGAAAATTTTCGATCAGTTAGCTCTCCTCAGGTATGCCATAGCCAAAGCCGCTTCTCTTTCGGGGGGCGGCTTTCTTTGAGATCCCCGTTTGAGACGTAAACGTCATGCGTTGTGCACTTTTCGGTTCCTCACCCGCTCAGCCTCTTTCCTGTTGGATACAACCCACTAGGCAACACTTGAACCAGTCCCTTCCAGTAGAATGGGCCTATAGATTCCATGGGAGACGAGCCTCAATGCGATTCATGCTGTCCTTGCTTATGGTTTTGGCCTTGGGATTGAGCGCTGGCTGTCGCCATAAAGGAGACGAGCTCGATTCCAGTGCTTTGGCTGCGGCTCCCAAGCTCAAGCCGGCCTGCCCGCTCGCCACTCTATGCACCAAGGGACTGCCAGAGCTTTCCAAAGCTTCGGGCTTTCACACTCTCTATAACCGAGCCCTCGCCCGCATCGGATTCTTCTCGCATCGCGCCCGCGATGTGATCGCTGTAGAAGGCCAACCGGTTTGGATCATCGGCAAATTCACTTACGGCTACCTCGATGCTCTTCTAAAAGGCGAGGAAGTCGATATCTATCTCGCTAAGAGTTGTAACAGCGCTCTTGAAAAAATCGGCACAACCAAGACAACCCAAGAGGCTGAGCATGTGACCGTAGAAGGCGTCAAAGACGATGGAGCGCGCATCTATGTGGAATTAGGTTCACTTGGAATCAAACTTCCCGTTGGTCGCCATCGACTCGTCCTTGTCGTCCCCGCCGACAACAGTTATGCGGAACTATTTGTGGACATCATCAAACCTGATACGAAATTCGTCGTCACGGATATCGACGGCACCTTAACGATCGGGGAGTTCGCTGCGGCGACTGAGGTCTATAAGAAGCCACCTCCTGCTTATGCAGAGGCTGCAGAAGCCCTTTTTGAGCTATACAACAAAGGCTACCACATCTTCTATCTGACAGCGCGCCCTGAATGGTTCACCTATCGCACGCGCGCATGGCTTGAAAACAACCACTTTCCACCCGGAATCCTTCATACAACTTCAAGCCTCATCGGGGCCAACGGAGCCGCTGCCTCGCGCTTCAAGACCAATGAACTTGCGCTATTCAAAAGCGAAACGGACATCACTCCGACCCTGGCTTTTGGCAATAAAGAGTCCGACGTGAAGGCTTTCGCAAATTCGAGCATCCCCGCTCTGAACTCCTATTACTACGGTCTTCCAACCGAACTCAATGGAGGTGGCAATTCCCATACCGATTATCTCGAACTCAAAAAGAGTTTCACCACGCAACCCTCGCTCTGTCCGGCGTCCAATTAGAATTTTCTATTTATTATGAGAAGAAAAAAGCCTCTGCACGCAATGCAGGCAAAACAATTCTTCAGTCACGCTACTCGAACATGAGCACACCTTTAGCCGGCATGGCAGTCTTGGTCTCGTCGATGATAAAGTCGACCGCCTGAGAGATCGTCAGTTCGAGCTCGCAGAGAGAACCCAGGACCTTAAGCCCAATAAAGATCGCTGAATCAATAACTTTGTGGGGCACCGAATGGTTCTTCCCAATAAAGACTTCTGGAAGACCTATATTTGAACTCAGGCCCAGATCACCAAAACGCATTTTGATGCGCCCCACCAATTGATTGCTCAACTCTGCAATCAGCTCGATAGCCCCCTCTTTGGTGAGTTTAATATCTTGATCGGGAAAAATCTTGTTGGAAAAATGCTGTAGGAAATCAAGGCTGGCAGTGAGAGCCATAGAGCCCTTGAACTTTTCGCCTTCGATCGAAATCAGCCCCGTGATCCCAGACCTCTTCAGCAGCGGTTGCTTGCGATGCTGGGGTTTGCCGAAATCAACCGTATCCTTCAGGAAATAGAAATTCAGGACCTCACCGACGGCGACGACGACGGCATTGAGTAGACGGACATCAAAGCTTTTCGAAGGAGTGGCTATTTGGGCTGCCGCCGAAGCCGCCTGAGCCTTCAGCTTCGCCGCATCGATATCGGCCTTCAATTCATCCAGACTGATGAGCGACAGGGGCTGTGTCCAGTAGCGGAAGAGTTTGTCGCTCAGAAGCTCCTCATGCTTCGTCTGAGCTCGGGCTGCATGCACACAAATGACAAGGGTGCTGGCATTACGTCGCGACAGGCGTACAAGTTTGAGGAAATTGACCATCCCGCCGCCCGAACCTTCTTCAGCATCGGTGAAAATCATATCGAATCGTTCATCGGACAAGATAACCTGCATCAGATCAAAGCCGAGGATATTTTGAACATCAGCCCATGGTCTCTTCGACAAGAATTGAGAGGTCGACATCCTCATGTCGAGGTTGGACATGACAACGATGATCTTTGCATTGTTTAGATTTTTCTGTGCCAACAGCTACCCTTGTCTTTTAATCAAAGCACGATTTCCCGTGCGCCGTACAATATGCAGAGATTTTAATCGGACGCCGCACAAGTTTAACCAATAGTGGTTGAGCTTTCAACGCTTGGATCGCAGGTCAATTGTGCTCTTTTCGTAAGCTTTACAATGTGGTCGGAATTGTCGCGTCTCGGCAAAAACGTGTACGACCTGAGACGGAATCCGCAAAAAAAAAGAGCCCCGAGAGGCTCTTAACATTTAGATAATGACTTGAAGTAGAGGAGAAGGACCCCCCCCTTCTATTTTTTCTTCTTCTTAACGGCAGCCTTTTTAACAGCCTTCTTAGCCTTTTTCTTAACGACTTTGGTTGGTTTCTTAGCAGGTTTAGCTGATTTTTTAGCCAGCTTGGATTTGACCTTGGTCTTCTTCGTCGCGTTGGTCGTGACCTTGGCCTTGGATTTAGGCTTCGCTTTCGCTGCAGCCTTAGCTTTCACAGGCTTGGCCTCGACCTTGGACTTGGTGGCTGATTTCTTAGCCGGTTTAGCCTTGGCTTTGGACTTAGCTTTTGTCGCCTTGGCCGCAGGCTTCACCTTGGCCGCAGGCTTCACCTTGGCCGCAGGTTTCACCTTGGCCGCAGGTTTCACCTTGGCCGCAGGTTTCACCTTGGCCGCAGGTTTCGCCTTGGCCTT